>NC_012491.1:4347500-4647500 GCF_000010165.1 Brevibacillus brevis NBRC 100599 | reverse complement strand
CGGCTTCGTATTTCCAATAGTAAATCGTATCCAAATCTTCTGCTCGAATATCTCGAAGAACCACCTTTTCTCCTTGCAAATGAATACGCATGACTTGTTCTCCTTTCGTTTGGGTGAATCTGGTACAATCATTGTAAAAGAGAACTGCTCCTATACATAGTGACAGTTTGGGAGAGTTGGATAGGGACAGAATGGAGGGCCGCTGATGGAGTACATGCCGGTCATGGATGCACAGAGCAAGGAACCTCTGTATCAGCAGCTATACAAGCAATTGAGCAAACGGATTGCATCGGGAGAGATACCGTCCGGAACCAAGATGCCGTCGATCCGTCAGTTGATGAAAGCAAGCGGCGTCGGGAAAAATACGATTGAGGCTGCCTATCAGCAACTACTCGCAGAAGGCTACATCGTGAGCCGGGAGCGAAGTGGCTTTTATGCTGCCGAGATCGAGAGATGGTCAGAGCCAGTGGAGCAGGATGAGGAGATTGCCTTGTACTCATCTCTCTTGAAAAAGAAAAAAGGGGAGCATCTCACCTGTCGCTACAATTTTCACGGTTCGGTCATCGATACGAAGTCGTTTCCTTACGCTGCATGGCGCTCTTGCATGCTGGAAGCGCTGGATGTCTATCCGGAGGACTTTTCTTTTTACGGGGATGATCAAGGAGAGTGGGAGCTCCGAGAAGAGCTCAGTAAATATTTGCGCAGAGCACGTACGCTCATTTGTCGGCCTGAGCACATCATCATCGGCACTGGATTGCAGCAGGCTCTCAGCTTTTTGTGTCTGCTCTTGGCAGATCGACATCGTGTGGTTGCGATCGAGGAGCCCGGCTATGCAGATGCACGAATCGTCTTTTCCCAGCACGGCTATGAGGTCGTGTCCATCCCGCTAGTGGAAGACGGGCTGTCCATAGATGCCTTGGAGAAAAGCAAGGCAACTGTCGTGTACACGACGCCTGCGCATCAATTTCCTTTTGGGATGGTTATGCCAGTCGGTCAGCGCCAGCAATTGTTGCAATGGGCAAAGAAAAGGAACGGAATCATCATCGAAAATGATTACGATGGCGAATTCCGCTACAACGTACACCCTACGCCATCTTTGCAAGGGATGGATCGGGACGGGTGTGTGGTTTATATCGGGAATTTTTCCAAAGCATTTTCTCCAGCACTTCGCTTGGATTACACGGTACTTCCGCGGCAATTGCTCGGGCGATATTTGGAAGCATTCCAGGCGTATCCTTCTCCGGTTTCCCGCCATTTGCAGCGGAGTATGCAGTTGTTCATGCAAAAGGGCTACTGGGAAAAGCATGTCCGAAAAATGCGCACCGTCTATCACCGCAAGCACGATGCATTGCTTCGGTCGATACAGACCTACATGCCTCGGGAAGTACGAGTTTTGGGACAGTCAGCGGGGCTGCATATTTTGCTAGAGGTAGATACTTCCCGAACGGAAAAGGAGCTGATCGAGCTAGCGCGTGCGTCCGATGTTCGCGTTTATCCGAGCGGTCATAACTGGGCCAATGATCCGACGAATGTGCGTCCGCGAATCATCGTTGGATTTGGTGGAGTGGAGGAACAAGACATTGCGGTAGGAATTAGTCGTCTAGCGGAAGCTTGGTTTTCGGTATGATTGGCGCTTTTGCCGGATCTTCTCGTTCCGGTGGGGGTCCCAAATAGTTTCAACAGAAAAAAGCAGCCTATGGCGTGGGACAGGGCAATTGTCCAGCGCATAGGCTGCTTGGCTTTTTTTCGGCAGAGATTATTTCATGCTTTTTTGGTACTCATCAAATTGAGCAGTTACTTCATTCGAAGGCTTGCTAGTCAAATGGCTGACAACCACGATGGCGAGCAGGCTAATGGCAAAGCCGGGAACCATCTCGTAGAGGAAGTCCTTCAGCACATCAAAACGAGTCCAGATAATAACGGTAAGTGCGCCAGCGACCATCCCGGAGAGAGCACCCCATTTGTTCATGCGCTTCCAATAGAGGGACAGCAGAATGACAGGCCCAAACGAAGCGCCGAATCCGGCCCACGCATATCCAACGAGATCGAGGATCGTGTCATTTTTATTCAAGGCGAGCAAAAAGGCGACGACAGATACAAGCAAGACGGACAAGCGGCCAATCGTGACCAGCTCTTTGTCGGTTGCAGAACGCTTGAAAAAGGTTTTGTAAATATCCTCGGTCAAGGAGCTGGAGGTGACGAGCAACTGAGAGGAAATCGTACTCATGATCGCTGCCAAAATTGCCGCCAGCAAAAAGCCGGTAATGATCGGATGGAACAGAATTGTACCCAACTGAATAAAGATCGTCTCAGGATCGCTCAAGGTCCAGCCTTGCTTGGAGTACAGGGCAATACCGACCAGACCTGTCAGCATGGCGCCAATAACGGAGAAAATCATCCAGCCCATACCGATGCTGCGTGCTTTTTTAATCTCACTTGTGGACGTGATCGCCATAAAGCGAACGATAATGTGCGGTTGTCCAAAATAGCCGAGACCCCATGCAAACAAAGAAATGATGCCGAGCAGACTCGTCCCTTTAAAAATATCGAGCAAAGAGGGATCGACAGCGTGAATCTCGGTAAATGTTTCTCCAAATCCGCCCGCTGTAAGAACGGTCACAAGCGGAACGAGAATGAGTGCGATGACCATGATGAGTCCTTGTACAGCGTCCGTCCAGCTTACAGCGAGGAAGCCGCCAAACAATGTGTAGGCAATGGTGACCAATCCAACAATCCATAGCCCCGTTTGATAGCTCAGGTGGAAGGTGTTTTCAAACAACACGCCTCCAGAGACGAGACCAGATGAGACGTAAAAGGTAAAAAAGATCATAATAACAAGGGCCGAAACAAGACGAAGCATCCGAGACCCGTCCCCGAAACGATTTTCCAAAAAAGCAGGAATCGTAATCGAGTTGTTGGCAACCTCTGTATACGAGCGAAGGCGGGGAGCGACATACAGCCAGTTGGCATAAGCCCCGAGAGTCAGACCGATGGCAATCCAGGATGCGCTAAGACCTTGGGCAAACATGGCGCCAGGCAAGCCCATCATCAACCAGCCACTCATGTCGGATGCACCCGCGCTGAGAGCGGTTACAGTTGGACCGAGCGACCGACCGCCGAGCATGTAGTCTGTCAGATTGGAGGTACGTTTGTAGGCATAATAGCCGATCAGGAGCATACCTGCCATGTACACAATAATAGATGCGAGCAGCATATTCATTGGCATCACCTCGTTGTGTTTAGTATTTGTGAAAATTATATGAACATCTTACACATTATCATGCCCAATTATAAAAATCTATAAGTAAATACAGAAAATTTTGTAGAAACCCAATAAAAAGTTTTTTAATAACAGGAAAAAGCCCGCGATGATGGATCGCAGGCTTTTCTTGAAATATTTTCCTAATTACTGAACTTGAACCTGACCGTTTCCGTCGAGTGTTACTTTGAATTCCTTTACGACAGTAGGCTCCGCACCTTGGTTGTTCAAATCATGCTTGAGCACTTTGAAAGTACCATCGGCAGAGAGTGTGCCTGTATATTCAACACCAAACATGTCAGATTTATAAAAGCTGAAGTTCGCAAGCTCGGTTTTTTGCAATTCATTCACGAGCAACTGACCATCTCCACTGAACATGGCATTACGCAATGCCTCAGAGGATTCGTATTTTTGCTGGAGGTATGTTTGCAGCTGTTTGGCGACTTCAGACTCAGCCAGTTGCTTGCCGGCTTCGAGAGCTTGTTGGCCCGCTTCGACAGCCTGTTTTCCTGTCTCAATCGCTTGTTGACCTGTTTCTACTGCTTGCTGGGCGGTTTGGACCCCTTCTGATAGATCGGAGCAGGCAGTGAGCAGCAACGCGCATGCGATCATCCATACTTTTTTCATGTGATTCACTCCTTTCTGGCGTGACGATTCATACTTTATTTATTTTACCGTATATCCACTGACTTCGCATCCGCATATGATGGGGTAAGCGTAAGAGCTGCACTGATTACAGGGAGGAAACACAATGATTCAAGGGAAAGTAAAATGGTTCAGCAAAGAAAAGGGCTATGGGTTTATTGAGCGTGATGGAGGACCTGATGTATTCGTACACTACTCTGCGATCACGGGGGCAGGTTACCGGAACTTGGAGGAAGGCGAGCAGGTGGTTTTTGAAATCGTGAATGGACAGCGTGGGCTGCAAGCCGCGAATGTGGCGAGGAAAGTCGTGTAAAAGAGGTATCATCTTCTAAAAACACATGACGAAGGACCTCCTTCGATTCAAAAACGCCGTCATACCTGTACAAGGCAGACGGCGTCTTATTTATGTCACGTATCGTTCGGGATGGATCAAAGGTTGTTGTAGAGAAAGACTGACAATGCAATCACCAAGGCGATGGTAATCATGCCGTAAATGATCAACAGATTGCGGGAGCGTTGTTTAAAGTCCCGCACTTTGGATTCGGATGGGTTCATACCGATTTTTATGGTAACGACGAGACCTATGAGAACAAGTACAATAATAGCAATAATGAAAGGCAAAATACTCATAACAGCCAGTCCTTTCTGTATGGCTCAGTCATCCTGCTGGATATACACGAGGATGCATACGGTAGCTTACTTCGATCATATACCGACCGCACAAAAATGTTGCCATCCACTTGGGGATTATTTTGACCATCCACTTGCTGTGAATGCATCTGCTAAGCGTGACACCGCCTCCGTGATCTGATCCAGGGTAGCTCTGCCAAAGGTGAAGCGGACATACCCTTGCTCCGCGCCGAAAAGATGCCCCGGAACGAAAACGACTCCCCGTTTGACTGATTCTGTGAGAAAATGTTCGCCGCTCCATTCCCCTTTAAATTTACACCACAGGTGAATGCCTCCCTCTGACCCGACCATTTCTACTTGATCACCGAACTTGTCTTGGAGCGAGGAGACAAGCTGATCGTGCCGCAAGGATAGCTCTGTTCGCAACAGATCGATGTGACTCGCAAACTGAGGCGATCCGAGAAAGCGATTCGCCAGCCATTGCGGAAAAATGCTGTGCCCAAAATCAAACTGTTGTTTCGCATCTGCCAATCTCTCCATGACGGTAGGGGGCCCGACGATCCAGCCGATTCGTAGACCTGAGGCTACGATTTTGGTCAAAGAGCTGATATAGAGTACGGTTCCGTGTTGATCCAGTGATTTTAAGGTTGGGACGGGCTCTCTCGAAAAACTGGTCAGGCTGTATGGGTCATCCTCGATGATCGGAATCCCTTTTTCATAGGAGAACGCGAGCAATTCCTGGCGCCGCTCCAATGAAAGTAGCGTTCCTGTCGGGTTCTGATAATTCGGATTGAGAAAAACCATTTTGATGCGGTGCTGGCGGTGGAGCTGGGCCAAGTGCTTCGGGTCGATTCCATCCCGGTCGACAGGCAGCGAAAACGTACGCAAGCCAGCAGAATGAAAAAGCGGCAAGGAATAACAATAAGACGGCTCCTCAATGGCAACCGCATCCCCTGGCTTTAACAAGCATTGAACAACGAGATGAAGGGCTTGCTGCGCGCCTGACGTAATCATGATCGAGGTAGCGGGTGCTTCGATGCTTCGCCATGCTTTCATGTGGAGACTCAATGTTTCTCGCAAAGCCCAATTGCCCTGCGGATGCTCATAGCCGAGATGAGCCGGGAAATCATCGGGGGTCATGAGCTGCTGGAGCGTTTGATTGGGAACGAGATCGGTCGAGAGCTCGCCACTCGCTAAATCGATCAAGTCATTTTCCTGTGTTTCACGACGGATTTTGCGAATCAGCGGTAAATTCGGACGAAACGAACCTGATTCCGTCAAATGACGCCAGTTCGGAACGCGGGTCCGTGCCAGTCCCCAAATATCTTGGCTGACGATGGTGCCACTTCCTTGTATGCGCTCGATCATCCCTGCTGCTTGCAGTTCATCGTACGCAGCGACGACGGTCGAGCGGTTGACGTTCAGTTCTTTGGCCAGTGTGCGCTCCGAGGGCAAGTAGCTGCCAGGACCGAATTCACCACTGCTGATTCGTTGCTCGATTTGCTCTGCTATTTGTTTATATAAAGGCTTTGTAGGAACAGAAGATTTGCCATCCATCACGAATCCCGCTTTCTACATTTATTACTCGTGCCGTAAAACCCCTTGCTTTAGCTATGGGGATATAAGGTACTTTGCTCTGCATCCTCTGTAGGGGGTGCTAAGGAAGTGGTATAATTAACCATGGGTGATGGTTTTGAGTAGATCAGTGGAAAGTAACCACAATGTCGTATTTGACTGTAAATATCACGTTGTTTTCTGTCCGAAGTATCGTAAAAAGGTTTTGAAAGAGCCAGTAGACATTCGATTAAAAGAGTTGTTTCTTGAAAAGGCAGTGGAACTACGTGAAGTTGTTGAAATGGAAATCATGCCTGATCATGTTCATTTGCTCATTAAATGCGATCCGCATTTCGGAATCCACCGAGTCGTAAAACATTCTCTCAAAAGTAGACTTCCCTCGCTATGGACAAACTCCTGCTTTGTAGCAACGGTTGGCACGGTGCAACTCGATGTGATTAAGAACTACATGGAGTCTCAAAAAGAAAGGAATGATTGAACTTGCATAGAGCCTACAAATTCCGATTGTATCCAAACAAAGAACAAACAACACTCATCAACAAGACAATTGGATGTACTCGCTTTGTATTCAATCACTTTCTTGCGAAACGAAAAGATGCTTACGAACAAGAAAACAAAACGTTGAATTACAACGACTGTTCTGCTTTGCTCACACAACTTAAAAAAGAAATCGAATGGTTGAAAGAAGTGGACTCCACTGCCCTGCAATCAACCTTAAAAGATTTGGATTCCTCCTACAAAAAGTTTTTCAAGGAGAAAAAAGGCTATCCCAAATTCAAGAGCAAGAAGAACCCAAAGCAATCCTATACATGCAAGATGAACATCAAAATAGAAGACAATCGCATCAAACTTCCTAAGCTGGGATGGGTATCGTTTGCTAAATCCAGAGAAGTGGAAGGGCGAATCCTATCGGCTACGATTAGATGCAATCCTTCGGGTAAATACTTTGTATCCGTATTGTGTGAAACGGAGAGTAAATTACTCCCACAAGTAGAACGAACAGTTGGGATTGACCTTGGAATCAAGGATTTCGCCATTCTCTCTACTGGTGAGAGGGTAGCAAATCCCAAATACTATCGCAAGTATGAAAAGCAACTGGTGAAGTGGCAACGGATTCAATCTCGTAGACAAAAAGGCAGCAACAACCGGAACAAGGCGCGTACCAAAGTAGCTCGACTCCACGAAAAAATTGCAAATACCCGTAACGATTTCCTACATAAGCTGTCAACCAAGCTGATCAACGAAAGCCAAGTAATCTGTTTGGAGGACTTGCAAGTGGAAAATATGGTCAAAAATCACAAGTTAGCCAAATCCATTGCAGATGCTTCGTGGTCGATGTTTCGTACGATGCTGGAGTATAAGGCAGAATGGTATGGAAGAAAGGTCTCCATTGTGGGAAAACAATTTCCTTCAAGCCAGCTCTGCTCAACTCCAAACTGTGGATACCGCAACAAAGAAGTGAAAAGTCTCAACTTGCGCAGTTGGATATGCCCGCACTGTGGCGTACAACATGATCGTGACCAAAACGCTGCGATCAATATTGAGCAAGAAGGACTTCGATTGTTGGCATAGTCAACTAAACTGTGGGACACATAGGGATAGCTTGGTAATATTCACTCCGTTAGGAGTGACTACCCAAGAATCCCCCGCCTTTAGGCATGGGGAGTGTCAAATCATGACATTCCGATCTTTCCTTTTCGTCTGGGTCAGGTAAAATAGATGAGATGGAAGGAGAGATGGACGATGAAACAATACCTGGATTTGTGCCAGCGCATTTTGGATGAGGGTGTCATAAAAGAGGATCGGACAGGCACCGGAACGACCAGTGTTTTTGGGCATCAGATGCGTTTTGACCTGAGTGAAGGCTTTCCTATGGTCACGACGAAAAAGCTGCATATGAAATCGATCATCCACGAATTGCTCTGGTTTTTATCAGGCGATACCAATGTCCGCTACTTACAGGAAAATGGTGTGCGGATCTGGAACGAATGGGCCGATGAAAACGGAGATTTAGGCCCGGTATACGGAAGTCAATGGCGTTCTTTTACTGGACGAGACGGCAAAACAGTGGACCAGATTCAATGGGTCATTGATGAGATCAAACGCAATCCAGACTCCCGCCGCTTGATCGTTAGCGCGTGGAATCCGGCTGAATTGGACAAGATGGCATTGCCCCCTTGTCACCTGCTGTTCCAGTTTTACGTAGCGAATGGCAAGCTGTCCTGCCAGCTGTATCAACGCAGTGGCGACACGTTTTTGGGTGTGCCGTTTAATATCGCTTCCTACGCGTTGTTGACGCATATGGTGGCGCATGTCACAGGGCTTGAAGTGGGCGATTTTGTTCATACGATCGGAGACGCTCATCTGTATCTCAACCATATCGAGCAGGTCAAGCTACAGCTCACTCGCGAGCCGAAACCACTGCCAAAGCTCGTGCTCAATCCAGATGTGACTTCGATTTTTGACTTCAAATACGAAGATATAGAAATCGTTGGCTACGAATCCCACCCGCACATCAAAGGCGAGGTGGCCGTATGATCAGCCTGATTGTTGCCTATGCCCGCAACCAAGTCATCGGAAAAGATGGCGACATGCCGTGGCACCTTCCTGCCGACTTGAAAAATGTGAAGGAATTAACGACAGGCAAAACGATTGTAATGGGACGCAAAACGTTCGAATCGATCGGCAAGCCGCTGCCTAACCGCAGAAATGTCGTTTTGACGCGCAGTCAGGACTTTCATCCTGAAGGTGTAGATGTCGTTCATACGAAGGAAGAAGTTCTCGCCATGGGTGATGTCATCATCTTTGGCGGCTCGGAAATTTATCGCCAGTTCCTCGATGTCGTTGATCGTTTGTACATTACTGAGATCGATTTGGAAACAGAGGGAGATACGTTTTTCCCGGCATGGGACCGTGATGCTTACACCTTGGTGGACAAGCGTGAGGGTATCGTGGATGAGAAGAACGTTCATCCGCATGCGTTTTACGTGTATGAGCGGAAAAATAGCTGATAAACAAAAATGCCTCGGTACTGAGGCATTTTTTTGTTCTTTTTTTACCTCTTCTACTAGGTCGTTATACTCGACATATGTATGGAACCAAACGCATATATAACGATAGGAAATAGCAGGGACGAACCTAAGGAGGTGATCGGGTGAAGGTAGACTTTCACGTCCATCTGGAGGAAGGGCCGTATTCGCTGGACTGGTTACTCAAGCAAGCGGAATCATTGCGCCCCCACGTGGAGCATGCCGAAGTGATGGGGAGCCGCAAATGGGCAAGTATGCTGACCAATGGGTTGGCAGAACGCCTACAACAAGGCCCGTATTCACGAGATTGGCTTGAATTGTATCGATTACGTGCCAAACAGGCTGGGATTCAGCAAGTTTGCGTGGTCGAGCACTTATATCGCTTTCATGAGTATCGGTCGTACTACGAACAGCATGTGCACATCGGCTCTGATCGTTTGGGGACAGCGCAGCGCAAATGGCTAAGCCAGGTCGCAAACGATTCACTGGACAGCTTTGTTGTTTTCCTGCAAAAAGAGCGGCTTCGCTGGGCGGAGGATGGAATTGAGCTACGTGTCGGGATTGAATTGGATTATTTTTCGGGTGGAGAAGAGACACTGCGGCATGTCATCAATCAATATCCTTGGGATGTGTGCATAGGAGCCGTGCATTTCCTGGAAGGCTGGGGCTATTCGATCCAGGGTGCACAAGAACGCTTTGGAAGACAGGAGCTAATCGGATTGTACAGCCTTTATTTTGATAAGCTGGAGCAGGCGATCGAATCGCAATTATTCGATGTGATCGCCCATATCGATGGCATCAAAGCGTTTGGTATGCGACCGAATGAGACTGCCCTATTGCCGTATTATCAGCGTGTGGCCCGGGCTCTTGGACGTATGGGGATTGCGACGGAAATCAATACGGGCTACGGTTTGGCGAGTCAGCTCCGTGAATTTTCGCCCAGCTATCGTTTTCTGGAAATTTTGTTTCAGAATGAGGTGCCCATCACCTTGGCGTCTAACGCTACTGCGCCTGATCAAGTCGGTCAGCATTTGGACGAGGCTCGAGCGCAGTTGAAACGGGTAGGCTATACGAGCTTTGCGGTTTTTGAAAAACGAAAACGCAGCATGCTCGCTCTGGATTAGTTAAGCTCCCCATTTGACCCATGATTCTGCTATGATGGGACAAGAATAGTGAATCTAGGGGGGTAAGAACCTTGGTCTTACAGGAACAATTAAAAGAGCTGCTAAAAGAGATGGAGCCGCAAATCATTAGCTGGAGGCGTCATCTGCACCAGCATCCCGAGCTTTCCTTTCAAGAGGAGAAGACTCCAGCCCTTATTGCCGAAATATTGAGAGGACTTCACTTCGATGAGGTTCGAACAGGCGTCGGTGGTAGGGGAGTCATCGGCGTTTTGCGCGGTGGGCGCCCGGGTAAGGTCGTCGGGTTGCGTGCAGATTTTGACGCGCTGCCGATTCAAGATCAAAAAGATGTACCGTATAAATCGACTGTACCTGGCGTCATGCATGCGTGTGGGCATGATGCGCACACTTCTCAGCTACTGGGACTCGCTTCTGTTTTGGCAGCTCATCGTGAGCAGTTTGCCGGTGAAATTCGCTTTGTTTTTCAGCATGCGGAGGAGGAAAATCCGGGCGGAGCTATCCAAATGGTTCAGGATGGTGCTGTAGAGGGCGTCGATGCGATCTTTGGCGTTCATCTCTGGTCGATGTTCCCTGTAGGAAAGGTATTCATTAGTGCGGGTCCACTCATGGCGAATACGGACGACTTTTCCATTGAGATCAAAGGAAAAGGGGGACACGGTGCTGTTCCGGAAGAAACCGTCGACTCTATTGTGATCGGATCACAAATCGTCGGTCATCTGCAAACGATTGCCAGCCGTAACGTTAGCCCGTTAGAAAGTGTGGTCGTGACCGTGGGGACGTTCCACGGCGGAGACAGTACGAACATCATCGCAGATAGCTGTCGTTTGACAGGGACTGTCCGCTCCTTTTTGCCAGACGTCCGCGATCGTGCGGAGCAGCGCCTGACAGAAATAGCGGAGGGGACGGCTGCCATGATGGGAGGAAGCGCTACAGTTGTCTACGAGCGAGGATATCCAGCCGTCATTAACCATGAAAAGGAAACAGCGATCGCACGGGAAGCAGCCATTGCAGCGTTTGGAGCTGGCCGTGTGGAGTCGATGAAGCCGTTGATGGGGGGCGAGGACTTTTCGTACTATTTGGAAAAGGTGCCCGGCGCTTACTTGTTCGTAGGGGCAGGCAATCCGGAAAAACTGGCAACATATCCCCACCACCATCCCCGCTTCGATATCGACGAGGATGCCATGCTCATCGCAGGCGAGCTCTTGGGACGAACAGCGCTGCACTATTTGGAAACACAGCAACGATAAGAAAACGCATGAAAGATGCGCTTTTGCCTACATAGGACAAAGGCGCTTTTTTTTGCTTTCAACCATAAGCTATACGAGGCTAGCTAGAAAATCGAATAAGGGAGGGAGGGGCCTTTCGGTGAGAAAACGGATAGGCGTACTGACCTACCGAGGAGAATCAGGCTTTGTCGAGCCCGGCTATTTGCGAAGGCTGGTAGAGGCAGGAAGAGAAATGGGGGCAGAGGTTTTTTTGTTTAGCCCACAAGATGTCCGTTTTACAGAAAAGCGGATCAACGGTTTTGTACCAGATGGCAAGAAGTGGAGACGAGAGACTTTTCCCTGGCCCGATATCGTCATCGACCGTTATCGCTACTATCCATTGCCCAAGCATAGTGCCTATTTGCCATTTCGCAAGCAAAACTGGTTCCGTTATGCGAATAATCGCTTCTCGAACAAATATGTCGTTCATCAGATTTTGATACAAGATCCACAGCTACAGCGCTGGCTTCCCGAAACACTCCCCTACGAAAGAAAAACGATTGCCACCATGCTTGCCAATCATCGTCTGGTTTATCTCAAGCCGACAAACGGCACAGGTGGCAGAAGCATACTGCGTGTGGAGAAACGAGCAGGTCGTTACCTTTTGCATGGCAGGACCAAGCAGCAAGCCAAAAGCTGTGAAAAACTGGCGACGCTCACAGAGGTGTGCGAGCGGCTGGAGCATTGGATGAAGAATGAGAAGAGCGGAAACGAGCAGTTTTTTCTTCAACAGGGGCTACAATTGTCACTGGTTCCCAAGCGAACAGTAGATGCTCGCATGCTTGTGCAAAAGGACGGGAAGGGTCAATGGTGTTTGACCGGGATGGGCATTCGGGTTGGGCCGATCCAATCATCTACCTCGAATTTGCATGGAGGAGGAACAGCTTTGCCTGCTGTTTCGTTCTTGGTCACACGATTTGGTCAGGAAATGGCTGAGCGGATTGTGCAGGAATGCAGGGAGCTCGCGATTAAGACGGTTACACGCATTGAAGAGCATTTCGGCCTGATGATGGAGTTTGGCTTTGACCTGGGGATTGATGTTCATGGCAGGGTTTGGATTATCGAAATCAATCCGAAGCCAGGGAGAGAAATTTTCAAGCAGATGCGTCAGCACAAGCGATATGCGACGGCGGTTCGACGGCCGTTGGAGTATGCGTTGTATCTTGTTAATAAGAGCAATGCAGCTAACTAAAGAGGATCTTCCATAGAGGAAGGTCTTTTTTTGTTATTTCCGTTTCTTTTAAGAGGGGGACACGGCATAATAATAAAAAAATGCACAAGAGGTGAAACGCACATGCAAAAACAATCCTTTTCCATCGCACTCGACGAGGAGTTAACGCTGCGTGGCGACATTCATTCGGAGGAATCGGCAGGCTCAGCACAGCCACTCCTGCTGTTTTGCCACGGCTTTAAAGGCTTCAAGGATTGGGGAAGCTTTCCCTACGTGGCCGATGAGCTGGCTAAGCAAGGCATTACCACGATCCGCTTTAATTTTAGCTGTAATGGCGTAGGGGAGAGCTTGATGGAGTTCGACGAGCTGGAGAAATTCGGGCGCAATACATACGCGCGCGAACTGGCTGATTTGCAAGCATTGACGGAACGGATTTTGTCAGGCAAGCTCCCGTTACCCGATTACGTGGACAAAACGAAGCTGTATGTATTGGGACACAGCAAGGGCGGCGGCGACGCGATTTTATTCGGAGCAAACAACCCGCATGTGGCAGGGATTGTGACTTGGAACGGAATCGCTCATGTTGATTTGTTCGACGAGAAGCTGCGCAGACAAATAGAAGAGACAGGCGTCGGATACATAGCAAATGCACGAACCGGTCAAGACATGCCCATCACCAGAGTCGTGATCGAGGATGTGGACAACAATCGCCAACAATACGATATTTTGGAATTGGTTTCTACGATGGAGCAACCACTGTGCATCATCACAGGAGAAAAAGATTATGTCCGTCTGGTAGAGGGTGCAAAAAGAATTCATCAGGCTGCCAAAAACAGCGAGCTGCACTGGATAGAAGGCGGCGATCATACATTTAACACGCGTCATCCGTTTGCGGGTACATCGGCTCCGTTGGAAGCTGCGATCAAGCAAACTGTCGCATTTGTCCGCACCCCACGGACATAGAAAAAACCTCAATTTTCCCGCGTTTTCTTTCCATTTGGGCTGTGGTATACTGGGAATCGTTCTAACGGTTCGAATGATGTGATTATTCAGAAAAATAACAGAACAGGTGGAGAAGAAACATGAATAGCAAGGTGTATCTGTATGATACGACCCTGCGAGATGGAACGCAGGGAGAGGGGATCAGCCTGTCGGTAGAAGACAAGATAAAGATCGCACTGCGGCTGGATCAATTTGGTATCGATTTTATTGAAGGCGGTTGGCCGGGCAGCAATCCAAAGGACATGGCTTTTTTTGAGCGTATCCGGGAGATTTCGCTGCAGCACGCAAAGGTAACGGCTTTTGGCAGTACCTGTAGACCGAATGTAGCAGCGGCAGATGATGACAATCTGCAAGCGTTGATCTTAAGTGGAGCCTCGGCAGCCGCGATCTTCGGGAAATCATGGGACTTGCACGTTACGGATGCTCTCAAGACGACGTTGGAAGAAAACGTACGCATGGTCGCTGATTCGGTCGCATTTTTAAAAGAAAACGGACTGACGACTCTCTTTTTGGCAGAGCATTTCTTCGATGGATACAAGGCCAATCCACGCTACGCATTGCGGGTGCTGGAAGCAGCAGAAGAGGCTGGGGCTGACTGGATTGTTCTCTGTGATACAAACGGCGGGACACTGCCGCATGAAGTTTATGATATTGTCAAAACGACTGTGGGCCATCTACGGACGCCTGTAGGCATTCATCCGCATAATGACAGCGGAGTGGCAGTTGCCAATGCACTAGCTGCGATACAGGCGGGCGCACAGCAAGTACAAGGAACGATTAACGGTATCGGTGAGCGCTGCGGGAACGTCAACCTGATCTCAGTGGTTCCGAATTTGCAGCTCAAGCTGGGCCATCATTGTGTGAGCAGTGATCAATTGCAGGAGCTGACACAGTTGTCTCGCTATGTAGCGGAAATTGCCAACATGACGATGCCGAACAACCAGCCGTTTGTCGGGTACAGTGCGTTTGCTCACAAGGGTGGTATTCACGTAAGCGCCGTTATGCGCGATCCGAAAACGTACGAGCACATCGAGCCAGAAAATATCGGCAACAAACGTCGCGTACTCGTCTCAGAGCTCGCAGGACAAAGCAATTTGCTCGCCAAAATGGAAGAGCTCGAGATCGATCTATCGCTGGATCGCGAAAAGGCGAGAGAAATCATTACACACATCAAAGAGCGCGAATTCCAAGGCTATCAATACGAGGGAGCAGAGGCTTCGCTCACGCTGATGCTGCTGGAAGCCTCCGGCAAGCTAAAAAACCTGTTCAAGCTAGACTCCTTCAAAATCATGTTGGAAAAGGCAGCCATCCAATCGATCACATCGGAGGCAACCGTGAAGCTGCGAGTGAACGGGGAGTCTGTCCATACGGCTGCCGATGGCAATGGTCCGGTGAATGCGCTGGACAATGCGATGCGAAAAGCATTGGAGAGCTACTACCCGTGCATTGCAAAAATGCAGCTGGAAGATTACAAGGTGCGTGTCTTGGACGAAAACGGCGCGACTGCTGCAAAAGTACGTGTCCTCATCGAATCCTCGAGCAACGGCGAAAAGTGGAGCACAGTCGGCGTTTCCACCAACGTCATCGAGGCGAGCTGGGAAGCGCTGGCAGACAGTATCCGTTACTTGCTGTGGAAAGAAGGCTGCGAGGAAGTCGGAAGCCTTGCTTCCTCCGGGACGCGTGTAGGAATTGTGAATCATTAACAAAGGGAACCAGCCTGGGCAAATGCCATCAGGCTGGTTTTCCTTTGGTATGCAAGTTTTAAAAGGTACCGATCAACGAACAAAGCTGGCGAGAAGAAAAAGCACAGGGCTCGTAGACCTTGACAACGCCTACCCAGTCGGAACTTCCAAAAGGGGACCACGCTTGTCGAACACTTCTTCTCTGAGAAACTTCCGCCCGTAGGGTGGCTTTGGCTCGACGGTCCCCTTTTGGAAGTGTAGACGGACACTCAATCCCCCAGCTGGCGTGTCAGAGTCGAATAGAACTGTGCTTTTTCTTCTCCTCCACCATGTTGACTCAAACCACAAAGACCTTCGGTCACGGCTGCGAAGAAGAAACCGGCCGATCAATCAGTTGCCACAGCTTTGTCTCGGTGGCAGAATTCGGGTCAGGTGTGTAAATGCTGCACCGCAAATCCGCATTCCCGGAAACTTGCAGCGAAGTCAGATGAAAGAGCATTTTCCCTACCTTCGCATGACGGAATTCCAGTAATACCTCCGGGGCTGAGCTGACGCGGCTCTGCTCCCACAGGTCGTGAAAGTCGGGATGAACCTGCCGCATCTCACTTAAAAACTGCTCGTACCACTCGTCCTCTACATACTGACCGTAATTGGCGCGAAAAATCGCGAGAAAGCCGCTGACAAAATGCTCCCAGTTGACGGCCAGCCGTCGTAATTCCTTACGCGTAAACACGAGGCGGATTAAATTCCGTTCTTCATAAGGGATTTGTTCAAAATCAAGAAAGACATGTGTAGCTGCCTCGTTCCAGCCGACAATATGACTGCGCCGATCTGAAATGATGGTTGGGCACGAGCGCAACTCTTTTAAGATTCGTTTCAGGGCTGGATTGATCTGCGGCGGTTCATCTTTTTGCGGGCTTTGCCCGACTCCAGACCCCGTCTCTAGTGCCAGCGCATACAAATATTTGTGCTCATCGACGGTAAGCTGCAAGGCTCTTGCTACCGCATCCAGAACAGAAGGCGAGACCTTGATATCGCGGCCTTGTTCCAGCCATGTATACCAGGTGGAGCTAACCCCCGCGAGTTGAGCCACTTCTTCTCTTCGTAGCCCAGGTGTTCTTCTACGTGTCCCAGGGGCCAGCCCGACCGATTGTGGTAAAATTTTGGCGCGTTGCGCTTTCAAAAAAGTAGACAGTGCCTGCAAACGCGTTTGCTGATTCATGGTACACTCTCCATTTCCCAATTTCCTCAACTGGGTAAGTTTGTTAGACTAGTACTCATTATACTAGGATAAACAACAACTTGTAATAGGATAACACGTGTGACAAGATGGTTTCCATAAGGCACTCGAATAGGAGGCTAATCATGGAAAAAGTCGTTGTCACAGGAATGGGAGTAATCTCCCCGATAGGGAATACAGTGAATCAGTTTTGGAACAGTCTCGTGCAAGGAAAGTCTGGTATCTCTCCAATTGATACTTTTGATACAGCACGAAATAAAACGAAAATCGCAGGTTTGGTGCGAGATTTTGATCCAGTGGAGCGGTTTGGGCGCAAAGAAGCGCGGCGAATGGATCGCTTTTGCCAGTTTGCCCTTGCTGCTGTAGAAGAAGCACTAGAGGATGCAGAACTTCAGCTGGACGAGTTGGACCGCGAGCGAATCGGGGTTTATGTAGGCTCTGGCATCGGTGGGGTAGGGACGCTTCTTGAGCAGCATAACGTTCTACGTGAACGAGGTCCTGAGCGGGTCAGCCCGACGCTTGTTCCCATGCTCATTTCTAACATGGCAGCGGCGATGATCAGCATCAAGTACGGTTTATACGGTCCGACAATGTCACCTGTTACTGCTTGCTCGATTGGGAATACGTCCATCGGTGAGGCTTTCCGGCTCATTCGGGCGGGCGGGGCGGATATCGTCATCGCAGGAGGGTCTGAGGCCGCAGTGACAGACATATCTCTCGCCAGCTTTAGCAATGCGACAGCATTGTCTACAAGAAATGATGATCCAGCAGGAGCGAGTCGGCCATTTGATGCCAAGCGGGATGGGTTTGTCATGGCAGAGGGTGCCGGGATTGTGATATTGGAATCAGAATCACACGCCAAGAAAAGAAACGCCCGCATGTATGCCGAGGTGATTGGCTATGGGGCAAGCTCTGATGCCTATCATATGGTGGCGACACATCCGGAAGGAATCGGTCCCTATCGTGCGATGAAATGGGCCCTTCAGGAAGCAGGGGCCCAACCGACCGACGTGGATGTCATCAGCGCGCACGCAACCAGCACAGAACTCGGAGACCGCTCCGAGACACTGGCCATCAAAAAGCTGTTTGGCGACCATGCGTACCGTGTACCGATCACCGCCAACAAATCGATGACGGGACATATGTTTGGTGCAGCCGGGGGTGCGGAGGCGATCGCCCTGATTAAGAGCTTGCAGGAAGGAATCATTCCCCCGACAATTAATCAGGTAGAGCGTGACCCCGAATGCGATCTGGACTATGTGCCAAATACGGCACGCAAAGCCACGCTCGACATTGGCATGTCCAATTCCTTTGGCTTTGGCGGTCACAATGCAGTCATCGTGTTGAAAAAAATGTAACGGATAGAGCCTGTTCTCGTAGTCTCAGGTAGACTGTGAGAGCAGGCTTTTTTTATTTCGATAGAAAAAAATGAAACGTTTTGTCGCCCTGATTTCTCTAACAGGGGAGAAAAGGAGGGGGAGCTGTTTGAATAGACAACTTGGTCTCGTTGCTCGTGCCAAGGCTGGTGATGCTGACGCGTTTCAAATGCTGATTCATCAGGAAAAAGCCAATTTGTACAAGATGGCTTTCGTGTATACGCGCAACGAAGAGGATGCGCTTGAGATTTTTCAGGAAACGGTCTATAAGGCGTTACTCTCCATTTCAACCTTAAAGGAAGAGCAGTATTTTACCACATGGTTGACGCGCATTTTGATCAACTCGGCGCTTGCCTATTTGGCTAGGAAACGCAAGGTAATCTCGCTTAGCAAAGACATGATTGAAAATGTGCGGGATACAGGAAGCGTAAGGCTCGAGGAACGGATCGATCTGCTGGAAGCAATGGAAGAGCTGGAAGAAAAGTATGTAACGGTACTGCTGCTAAGGTTTTACAAGGACTACTCCGTAAAACAAATCGCGGAAACGCTGGATTGTCCGGAAGGCACTGTAAAAACGAATATTCACAGAGGATTGACGCTATTAAAAAAGAAACTAAAAGGGGAGTACTTCGATGAGAGAAAAAATTCATGCCTATAAAGAGCAAGTAGATCGCATTCCAGTCCCGACAGAGAAGCTGGACGCTATTATCGCCCAAACCGTTCAGAAGGCTGTACCGAAGAAAAAACGCCTGAACAAACGAAAGCTGGTGTATAGCACAGGGGCTGCAGTCGTTGCTGTAGGTATCTTGTTTAGCTCAGCGACTGTCTCACCCGCGATGGCGAACCTAGTCTCCAAGGTGCCTTTGATCGGATCGATATTCACTACTTGCGGTGACAGCGGATTGAAGCAAGCGAGTGAAAAAGGCTTAACGACTGTCATCGGCGAGTCGCAGGACGTGGGTGGCAATGCGATTACCGTCAATGAAGTCTACTATGATGGGACACGCTTTACGATTGGGTACACATTGGAAACAAAGGAGGCAGTCGGAGAGCATTATTTAGGCTCCTCACCAGATTTGACAGTGAACGGAGAAGCGTTTGGATACGCAGGAAGCAGCAAGCAAACACAAATTTCTCCGACGCTTGCGACCGGAATTGTCGAAATCGACACAATGAATGGCTTGCCTCAGGAGTTTAAGCTAGGGTTGAGCTTCCAGGGGGAGGACGGCAAGAAGTGGAGCTTCTCCCTACCAATCAGTGAGCGTACAGATACGAAACGCATTCCGGTTAATCACAAGCAACAAGCTGGGGGCATTGACCTGACGGTTTCGGATGTCACAGTGGGTCCAGCAGGGCTGGTTGTGAGCTTCCAGGCAGTAACCGAAGAAATTGGATATTTATCGAGTTATTTGGAATTCAAGGTGGTCGATGAAAAAGGGAACGAGCTGGGAGCATACTCAGGCGGCAGCCAAGGTAAAAAGTCCGACGGCAAAGAGTATCTCATGGGTACAAGACGTTTCGACCCGGTGACATCGGATGTAAAAGAATTAACGATCACGCCATATATGTCATTGCCTACAAACGGTGGCGGTGTCGAAATGGATGGCAAAGGGAAAGAAACATTGATCCAATCGGCAATCGAGACGATACAAAAGCATGGAAAGAACATCAAGTTCAATACGTTTACAATTTCCTTGCAAAAATAAAACCACGCAAAAAAGCGTCACTCCATGTACAGGAGCGACGCTTTTTTCTCTTGTTGGGGCAAAAACTAGGATTGCTTTCTCATCGCACCCAGCTCTTCAACGATGGCGGTCATTTCATTGATGCCAAACGCTGCTTTTTTCTGCACCATGTTGTACAGGTACAGCAAATCCTCGTAATGAACGAGATCGAAGTCCTCCGGGCGCATCACTGCTGTATTCGCCATGTTCAGCTTTGCTTTGATGCCCTCAATGATAATGGCCAAGTTTTCTACAGTCGGTTGATTCAGGTCAGCCATACTTTCTCTCTCCTCTCTACAAATCTGGTATTTATTTCGTCAGTTGCCCACGTGTGACACCCAACTGGTTGGTTGCCTTCAGGGTACGCCATACGTGTGTACCGCTAACTTCTCCACGCAATGCCTTGCGATACAGACTGATTACCTCTTTCACGCGCTCTGGCTCTTCTTCCAAAAACTCGATGCGATAGCTACCGACATTCAGGGATCGGAACTCGCTCAAGTATTCAGCACCGGACTGGTCAATCGCGTTATAAACGGTATTGCGGCAACCGGTATCCACACGTACAGGGTGAGAAAAACCGACGCGGTCTTTCAAAGAAATGCGGGAAGTCTCACATGGAGTTCCGCAGTTTGTATGGTCAGTACCTTCACTCATGAATGTGCAGTATACGCAGTGCTCGGTGTGGAACATCGGCATGTGCTGGTGGATAACCAGCTCCATGTTCGCAGCGTTTGAGCGGCTGAGCATATCAACCATTTGCTGGATGTTCAGATCGTACGATGGCGTGACGCGCTCAAGACCTGTTGCAAGGAACAGTTCAACTGCCTTGTGGTTCGCGACATTCAAGGAGAAATCGCCAATCAGTGGAATGTCGATTTCGTCACGACGGGACAAGTAGTAATAGAGTGCGCCCGTATTGCGCACCAGAATAGCGTCTGGTTTGCTTTTCGCGATCAGGGCAAGGACACCGTTTTCATCCGGCATATGAATGCGCATCGTAGCAATCCCGATCTTTTTCCCGTACTTATGGGCCAGCTTGACACCCTCTGGATACTGCTTGACGAATTCAAAGTCAGCGTAGAGGAAGTCCACATCCGTTTGCGCGGCTGCCTCCAATTGCTCAAGCGAGCGGCACAGCGCTGTCAGGAGTGGCTTTTCCACTGGCTGGCTCTTCGGGGCATCCGCGTATACATTGATATCGTGATGGTGGTAAATCGGCGGCTTGGAGCGCAGGAACACGAGCTGTTCAACCGCGTCACGACGCATCCGGTTCAACTCACTGACAGGTACGATGAGATCCCCTTCGAGATCGACAGTCAGATCGTGAGCTTCCAGGTGGAAAATGGTTCCGCCCAGACGGCTTAATTGATCATGCAGCAACTCAGCCGTCAGAGGACGCTTCAAAGCAGTCTCTAGTAATACCTCAGAAGGAACACTGACAGCGTGATTCGCTTGTTTATCTACCCAAGTGACACTGAGCTTTTCACCCAGCTTTCCGCTCACGTGAACAGACAGCGGGAAGGTACGATAAGGCTTTTCCGTCTCGAACGTTTTGCGCAGGCGACGATCCAGCTCAGGATCGCTCGTCTTCCATACGCGGTCACCGACATGAAGACGCTTCAGATTCACGTCATTGCGTCCCATGACGATTTCGTACATGCCTTTGGAAACTTCGCCTTCAACCTTTTTACTACGGCTCAAAATATCGTAGATGCGACCGCCTTCTTCTTTTTGCGTGGGGTCACCAGCGTCGAACACGATTCCGTCTCCGCGTTTGACAGGAGAAGTGATGTCCACCAAAACGCCTGTAGGAAGCAGTTTTTTCACGGTTCCCAAAAACACGCCGCGGCTTTTCGGGAACGAACCATCTACGAGCTGCTTGTTGTTTGTCCCGGTCAAAAATCCGTGTGTAAATCCGCGAGAGAAGCTTTGTTGCAGCTCGCGTACTTCTACCTCGGTTGGTCCTGTATCTTGTCCGGCAAAATAACGCTCGATGGCGGCATTGTATTTACTCACGACGTTTGCCACGTATTCAGGTGTTTTCAGGCGGCCTTCAATTTTAAAGGAAGTCACACCAGCCTCGATCAGCTCAGGAACCAAATCGATAGCAGCCAAGTCTTTCGGAGACAGCACGTAAGCGATGTTCCCCATTTCCTTTTGCACACCGTCTACCATCAGGTCATACGGCAAGCGACAGGCTTGGGCACACTCCCCGCGGTTTGCCGAGCGTCCACCCCACATTTCCGAGGTCAGACATTGTCCCGAATAAGAAACGCACAAGGCACCGTGAACGAATACTTCCATCGGCAGCTTTGCTTTTTCACCGATTTTTTTGATCTCTTTTAATGAATTTTCACGGCCGAGTACGACGCGTTCCATATCAAACGGCTTCGTGAACTCCACCGCTTCCGGCGAAGTAATCGTCATTTGTGTAGAGCCGTGAATCGGGAAGTCTGGAGATATCTCGCGGATCATCTTTACGAGACCGAGGTCTTGAACGATCACAGCGTCTACTCCAGCGTGAATACAGGCGTCAATCAGCTCGCGTGCATCCTCTAGTTCATTTTCAAATACGAGAATATTAAAGGTAAGGAAGCCCTTTACCCCGTACATGTGCAAATAAGCCATAATCTCAGGCAGCTCCGCCATTTGGAAGTTCTCAGCACGAGCACGCGCGTTGAACTTTTCTACCCCAAAAAAGATGGCATTGGCTCCGTTGGCCACGGCTGCTTTCAAACAGTCCCAGTTACCGGCAGGTGCCAACAGCTCGATATCTTCACGTTTTATACCATTTCGCATGTGTATGTCATTACCTCCAAGGTCTTCAAACAAGCTCTTCTTCATCATAGGGAAATGTGCTGGTCACCGCAACAAAAACATCCTTTCTGCCAGATGTTGAAAATGTGCCTTCCAGAAAGACATCTGTAATGTTATTCTGTAAGAAAAATCGAAATATTCTAAGAGCCAGGGGAACCGATATATGTTAATCATCAAAGACATTTTGCTACAGTTACTGTTCGTTATCGTCCCTGTTTTGCTGTATAGAAATGTTTGGCTGGGGCGATCAACCTCGAACAAGATGAGCATCAAATCATCAATGGTTATCGTTTGTAGCTCGATCAGTGTTATTTTTGCGATGAGCTTTCCAGTACAACTCAGTAATGGTATGGAGTACGATTTACGCTCGATACCGATCATTATTACCATTTTATACGCTGGGTATATCCCGGGCATTTTGACGATTTTGGTGATGTTTATCGTAAGGATCGTTTTAGGTGGCGATGGCGTACTCGTAACGATTCTTGGAACGATGGTTTATGCGATCATCCCGTTTTTATTGGTGAATCGTTGGTATGGCTACTCTTTACAAAAGAAACTAGGGCTCGTTCTCTTGATCGGGTGCTTAAAGCAGCTATCCATCATTGGTGGAGGGATGGTTGTTTTGATCTGGAGAGGATTCCCGTTGTCCATCATTAACAATTATCTGGAGCCGCTGGTGGAAATCGGCTACCTCGCTTTGATCGTACAGGGTGCAGCCGTTTACTTCATCGAGTTTATTCGAGAATCTCATATTATCCGCAAGCAGGTCGAACGCTCGGAAAAGCTGAACCTGATCAGCGAGCTGGCAGCCAGTGTCGCCCACGAAGTGCGCAACCCACTCACGGTGGTACGTGGCTTTGTCCAATTGTTGCGTGAGGAGACGAATCCGAAAAACGTTGAATATATCCGATTGGTCTTAAATGAACTCGATCGGGCTGAATTTATCATTTCCGACTATTTAAATCTGGCCAAGCCTCATTCTGAGACGCTGGAGCGACTGGAGATTGCGCATACCGTGAAAGAAGTCACTGCTATCATGTCCTCCTACAGCGTCATGAACCGAGTGGAAATCGCCTGTGAGACCGAGCCGGGACTATTCGTTGAGAGCAATGCCGTTAAGCTCAAGCAAGCATTGATGAATCTGATGAAAAACGGTATCGAATCGATGGGACAAGGTGGCATACTTCAGGTCACCGTACGAGCAGCTGGGAACTATCATGTGATTTCCATCATGGATGAGGGAGAGGGGATGACGCCAGAGCAGATTGAACAGATAGGGCTACCTTTTTATTCTACAAAGGAAAAAGGGACAGGTCTCGGTTTGATGGTAACCTGCCGGATCATCGAGGCGATGCAAGGGACGATCCACTTTCAGAGTCAACACGGGCATGGAACGCAGGTGACGATTCAACTGCCTGCAGTGTATTTGACCGGAAAAGGAGAGGAACATGGACAAAGATCAAGAGGTGTGGGAGCGACTCTTACATGAGTTGGCTGTCATCAGAAGTGAATTAAAAGCGTTCAAGCTCGAAACACGTGCAGAACTCTATCAAATCAAAAGCGAGCTGAAAGAATGGCAGCAGCGTGAAGAACAGCGAAGGCTCTCGAGCGAAGGGGAATAGACCATGAGACGATCCGCAAACAGATGGTGGCAAAAAACAGGAAAAGCTTTTTTCGCAGCAGGTTTGGCTTTAGCACTTGCTGCATGCGGACAACCACAGGAAGCAGCAAAGCCTGTCGCACAACAAACGAATGAAGCTACCCCGGCTAATGCATCGGCGCAACCCGAACAAATACTCAGACTGAATAACTTTACAGAACCGCTCTCTCTTCATCCCGGACTCATTTCGGATGTTTGGTCATCCAATGTTATTTTTCAAACGTTTGAGGGGCTGACTCGCATTGACGACAAGGGCATTCCTCAGCCCGCGATGGCCCAGGAAATCAAGGCATCAGACGATTTGTTGACGTACACCTTCACGATTCGCGACAATGCGAAGTGGTCGAACGGCGATCCCGTAACTGCGCACGATTTTGAAAACGCTTGGAAATGGGCACTCGATTCCAAAAACGGCTCCCAGTATGCCTACCAGCTGTTTTATGTAAAAAATGCAGAGGCAGCCTTTGCTGGCAAAGCGAAGCCCGAAGAGATCGGGGTCAAGGCAACAGATGACAAGACACTCGTCGTCCAACTGGAAAACCCGACGCCGTTTTTTCTGGAGCTGACAGCCTTTTACAGCTACTTTCCGCTAAATACCAAAGTGGTGAAAGACAATCCAGACTGGGCGAAGGAAGCAGGACCAGCCTACACCTCGAATGGACCGTTCAAACTCGCTGCGTGGGAGCATAAAAACAAGCTAACGCTAACGAAAAATGAGCATTATTGGGACGCAGACGCTGTCAAGCTGACCAAAATCGAAATGAATATGATCAATGACGCGAATACAGAGCTGTCCATGCTGGAGAGCGGCGATCTCGATTGGGCAGGTGCCCCGGCTGGCAATCTTCCGCTCGACGCGATGCCGACCTTGAAGGAAAAAGGATTGCTGGTGATCAAGCCAAAAGCCGGAACGTATTGGTATGAATTCAACACAGAGCAAAAGCCTTTCGACAACAAAAAAATTCGCCAAGCCTTTTCATACGCGATCAACCGGAAAGACATCGTGGAGAACATCACGCAGGGAGGGGAATTGGTTGCGACAGCCGTAGTACCGCCTACGATGTTTGCTGAGAACGAGCAAGGCTTGTTTACAGACAACGACATGGAAAAAGCCAAGCAGCTATTGGCGGAAGGGATGAAGGAAGAAGGGTACGCTAGCGTCGACCAGCTCCCGCCAATTACACTGTCCTATAATACGGAGGAAGCACAGACCAAAATCGCGCAAGCTGTACAGGATATGTGGCAAAAGAACTTGGGTGTGCATGTCAAGCTGGAGAATCAGGAATGGAATGTCTACTATGAAAACGTGAAAAACGGGAAGTACCAAGTAGCGCGGATGGGGTGGACGGGGGATTTCAACGATCCGATCAACTTCCTGGAAATATTCCGAACGAAGGAAGGCAACAACCATACTCGTTGGGAGAATCGTCAATATGCCGATCTATTGGCGGCTTCTGCCAAGGAGAAGGATGCTGCCAAACGAAAAGCGATCTTGCAAGAGGCTGAGAAAATCTTGGTGGATGACATGCCAGTTATTCCGTTTTACTTTAAGTCTACGGTGTATGCGCAGAATCCCAAGTTAAAAGGTGTAGTCATTTCAGGTCTGGGATACGCGCAGTACAAATGGGCCTATTTTGAATAAATCATAAGTTGTCACATTCGAAGGGCTGGTCAGTCGGATTATTCCACGACCAGCCCTTCGAATACGATAGAGACCTTCTCTTCCATGATTTCTTCGAGTGCCCAGGCGCCTTCGCTGCGTACCCAATCATAAAGAGCGTTATAGTAAATGTTTTCCAACATATTCGCAGCAACAAGTGGGTTGAATTTGCTTTTCAATTGATTCTTTTCTTGCGCTTCTTCAATCAGGTCGGCGAACAGCTGGCGCAATTCAAAGTACATGTTCTTTTCGTTCTCAAGCACTTTCCGATGTTTCATCGAGGATTCTACGACGACTTTGATGAAATCGAAATTGGTGATGGTTACTTCATTCATGATCTTGTAGATCCGCAGCACCTTCGCCTTGCATTCGTCACCATAATCCCACTCTTCCCGGCGCTCCTCGATTTCATGCAGACGCTCGTATCCCCAGTTAGCAAGAATGGCTTCCTTTGAAGTGAAATGCAGAAAGATCGTACCGCGTGCAACATCCGCTTCTTCGGAAATCATGTCGATGGTAGTTGCTTCAAAGCCATGTGTTTTGAAAAGCTTGATGGCAGCATTGAAGATTTTTTCGCGTGTTTCGCGCTTTTTCCGTTCCCGTCTCGTCGTCAAGTATGTAGCACCTCCCTATGAACTCGTACGCTTGATTATAACACAACGGTTACCTAACAAAAGAACAGTTCATGCAATTGAGCATAATTTAGGTGAAAAAAGGATAGACTTCTGCGAAGGTCGAATGTATATTTATATACTATAATGAATAAATATTAAATCATACCAGGCTCGTGATGCATGGGGTGGAGGAGAGTAAAATGGGTGTTGCAAAGGCGCTGGCAGTACGTCAGGCTACGATGAAAGACGTGGATGCCATGTTGGAGATTGTTAATGAATATGCACAGCAAGGCTTGATGCTGCCACGTACGAAGCTGTCTTTCTTGGAAAACTTGCAATCCTTTATTGTCGCTCATGACGGAGATTCGGTCGTAGGTGTCGCAGGCCTGCATATTTTGTGGGAGGACCTGGCGGAGATCCGCTCCTTGGCTATCTCGGAAAAAGCAAAGGGGATGGGCGTCGGGAAACATCTGGTTCTTCATTTGGTTGAGCAATGCCGTCTTTTGGGAATTAAGCGTGTACTGGCGCTGACCTATCAACAAGTGTTTTTTGAAAAGTGCGGGTTTTGGGTGGTTGCCAAGGAAACACTGCCGCAAAAAGCCTGGAAGGATTGCATTAACTGCTCCAAGCTGCCGATGTGCGACGAAATTGCTATGATTTTCGAAACAGCCTGATACATTTGGTCTAGCCTTCCTTTTTCCTTTTCTGGTACTATATTCATATAAATAGTAGAAATATAAATAATATTCTATTAGTATACCAGAAAAACCGATTGGCAAAAATGGGGGGCTTTTCCATGAAACTAGGCGCTCGTATACTGCTCGTACTACTATTGGCAGGAAGTGTACCGCTGACAGCAGCGGGAGTGTTTGCTTATCAGGAATCCAAGCAGGAATTGTTGAATGGAAGTGCCGCTACACTAGAAGCACTACGTCAAAGCAACAAGGAACAGGTGGAAAATTACTTTCGCGAGCGAGCCAGGAACGTGGATACGTTGGCTGCATCGGGAACAGTAATGTCTGCCCTTTCTTCGTTTGAGGACGTGTGGCGGCAAGGCCTGGGCTCACCTGCTTATGAAGAAGTGCAAGCACGGTATACGAACGAATTGAAGATGGAGGTCGCTCGCTACGGCTTCGGAAATGCCTTTCTGTTGAATGCACAAGGGGACATCGTGTTCGAGACAAAGCCGCAGGCCGATTTCGGTACCAATCTCCTGACAGGCCCACATGCTAGCTCTGTACTTGGCCAGACTGTGCAGCAAGTTCAGAAAACCCAAAGCGCAGAAATGTCAGATCTAGGCATTTACGAACCATCCGGAGGGGCGCCAGGGGTATACATTGCAGCGCCGATCTATGAACGAGGCTACATCATCGGGCAAATAGTGGTCGAAGTATCCATGGACTATATTTCAAGAATATTCAACCAACGGGAAGGGCTGGGGGAAACCGGGAAGATTTACTTGGTTGGTGGTCCGGACAAGCTCATGCGATCGCAACTGGGCAGTGGACCCAATACGTTGTTACAGCAAAAAGTAGATACGCCCATCGTCGATCAAGTCTTGCTCACCCAACAATCAGAAGGAACGGTCGAGAGCATGGATTACTTAGGTCAGCAAGTGCTCGTGTCCTACGATCAGGTTAAAGTGGGGAAGAAGACGTGGGCGATTTTGGCAGAGAGGAATATGACCGAAATTCTGGAGGGCCCAACCCGCATTCGGAATGCCATGATTGCTTTTAATGGTGCCGTCCTCATGCTCATCGTCATCATCTCGTTATTTACAGCAAACTGGCTTCGCCGCTCGTTTCGAGGCATGCTTGCTGTCGCAGAACGGATCGGTCATGGTGATTTTTCACGAGAGATTCCTGACAAGCTATTAAAACGAAAAGATGAATTAGGAGAACTGGCTGGGTCTCTCGTTACGATGCAGAAGCAATTGCGCAAAATCTTGTTTCAGATTCAGCAGGCAGCTGCTTCCGTTTCCGGGGCGGTGCGAAATATTCAGGGAAACACTAGTGAGATTGCTGCTTCCAGCCAGCAAATAGTCCTCGTCGTCGATCAAGTGGCTGCCTCTGCTGATAGCCAGGTTGAGAAAATGGGACAAACCTTGAATCTGGCTGTTGATTTGACGAAGGATGTGGAAGGAGTAACGGAAAATGTAGAGCGAGTGACCGTTTCTGCGGAAGAAATGAAGCAGCATGCTCACGCAGGCAGACGCGCGATCGCAGATGTGATGGACAGCATGGACGAAATCAATCGTTCGGTAGAAGCTGCAACGGATGTCATTCATGTATTGGAAGGGCGCTCGAAGGACATCTCGAGAATTATCGCCGTCATTACAGAAATAGCCCGCCAGACCAATCTGCTCGCCTTGAATGCTGCGATTGAAGCGGCCAGAGCAGGAGAGCATGGCAAGGGATTCGCTGTCGTAGCAGGGGAAGTGCGCAAACTGGCGGAGGATACCAACCATGCTGCCCAGCAGATCGTAGGCATGATTGGAGACGTGCAAAAGGATACGAAGGAAGCAGTATCCAGAATGGTCGAGGGTGCCCAAACAACCGCCCGTGGCATGAAGACAGCCCATCAATCGCAAGAGATGTTCCAGCACATCGAGGAAAACATCCTCGGGGTGTCGCAAGAAATTAACGGTGTCAGTGAAGCCTTCAAGCGTATGGCGCCAGATGCCCAACAGGTAGCTGTAGTCGCTGGGGAAGTATCATCCGCATCGATGCAAGCCGCTGCTGGTGTCCAGAGCATTTCGGCTGCGGTAGAAGAGCAGAGTGCTGCAATGGAGCTCATCGCAGATGCTGCGAATCAGTTGGCGACTCTAGCAGAAGAGCTGAGGAGCTCCCTTGCAACCTTTGTCTCGCGCGAAAATTAAGAAAAAAGGGACGGAGCAAAAGCCGGTGAAAACTGCCTTTTCTCCCGTCTCTTTTTGTATTTTGGAAGGATATCTCACACAAAATGTTGAATGATAAGGACGATGGAGAGTTTCAAGCCGGAGGGACGTAAGCGTGCACAAACTAGATTGGGAACTATATCTGCTACCGTTCGAACAAGCTGTAGAAGAAATCAAAGTCAAAATTAAAAATATCCGTAACGAGCTGCGCAAACGCAAGGAGCATTCACCGATTGAGTTTGCGGTGGGCAGGGTCAAATCGATCCCGAGCATTTACAACAAGGCAAACCGCTTGCAGTTTCCTATTGATGAAAATATTTGCTGGGAAATTCGCGATATCGCTGGCATCCGTGTCATTTGCCAGTTTATCGATGATATACCGGCAGTTGTAGAGATGATCCGCAACCGCGGGGACATGCGTGTGTATTTGGAGAAGGATTATGTCTCTACCCCAAAAGAAAGCGGCTATCGCGGCTATCACCTTGCTGTGGAGTATCCGATCATGATGGCGGGTGGGCAAGTGACCATTCCGGTAGAAATTCAGATTCGCACATTGGGAATGAATTTTTGGGCGACGATTGAGCACTCGCTGAATTATAAATACGAGGGAATTATCCCATCCGATATACGGCAAAGATTGTTCGAAGCTGCCAAGGCGTCCTACAAGCTGGATAGCGAAATGAACAATATCCGGGACGAAATTAAAGACGCCCAAGCAGAGTTTACGAAAAAAGAAGTGCCGATGGAGTCATTATTATCGTTGGTGGAGCTGGATCTCGACGTCGATGCGGCAATGGACGATGGAAGTATGAATGAAGGGACTGGAGAAGAGAATGACAAGCATTAATTGGCTAGAAGAAACAAATAAACGCAAGGAAGAACTCATTGCGACGACGCAACAATTTTTGCAAATAAAAAGCGTACTCGACCCCGAGTCCGCGCGGGAAGGTTCCCCTTTCGGAGAAGGGATTCGGCAAGCGCTTGACTTTGCGCTAGGCGTATGTGAAAAGGCAGGCATGACAACTAAAGACGTCCGCGGGTATGCAGGGCACGCTGAATTCGGACAAGGCGAGGAATTGATCGGCATTCTGAGCCATGTCGATGTCGTACCGGAAGGCGATGGCTGGAGTACACCACCGTATGCGGCTGAGATCGTGGATGGACGCTTGGTGGCACGTGGTGCGATTGATGACAAGGGACCGACGATGGCGGCCATTTTCGCCGCGAAGATCGTGATGGAGCTTGGATTGCCGCTGTCGAAGCGCGTGCGCTTTATTTTCGGTACGGATGAAGAATCGAGCTGGCAATGTGTGAACACGTATTTTGAAACGGAAGAAATGCCGACGATGGGCTTTACGCCAGATGCCGATTTCCCGCTGATCTATGCGGAGAAAGGCTTGACTGACCTGTCATTGCGCCAGACGCTAGCATCCTTCCAAAGCCTAGGAATACCTGCTGCGGAAAATGTGGAGGCAAAGCTCGTTTCCTTACAGGCTGGCTTGCGGATGAACATGGTTCCAGACAAGGCTGTAGCAACGCTTGTGCCAATCGGCTTGAATAGTGAGGCGATTGCACAAAATTATCGTCAGCATTTGGACGCGACTGGCTTAAAAGGCAAGGCGGAGGTGCAGGATGGCCTCGTTGTGCTGCACATGGAGGGCGTCTCGGTTCACGGAATGGACCCGAGCAAAGGTGTCAACGCGGGTACCGAGCTCATTCACTTTTTGCGCACCTTGTCCTTGGATGAACGGGGAGCAGTATTCGTAGGCTTGGCTGATCGTTACTTGCACAAGCAGCATTATGGGGAAGCGATCGGCATCGCGCATAATGATGAAGAAATGGGCGCGCTCACAGTGAACACAGGTGTGATCGAGTATGACGAAAAGCAGGATGCGCTTTTCCGTCTGAATATCCGTTACCCACATTCTGTTGCCTTCGAAAAATGGTCGGCGGTTCTGGCTGAACGATTCAGTGAAGGAGCATTTACGCTCGAAGTGGCAGAGCATCTGACACCGCACCGCGTCGACCCGAATCATCCTTTGGTGACGACACTGCAACGCGTGTATACAGAACAAACGGGTGAGGAAGCTGGCATCATTGCAATTGGCGGTGCTACCTACGGCCGTTCGTTGGATGTTGGGGTGGCATTCGGACCGCTTTTCCCAGGACGACCTGACAGTGCTCACCAGCGAGATGAATATATTTTCGTGGATGACTTGATCAAAGCGACAGCGATTTACGCGCAAGCGATCTATGAATTAGCGAAGTAGAAATAGCAAACGGCTGGACAGAAGCTCCAGCCGTTTTTATTTTTGCGATCAGGCGAGACAAAAATCTTTGCAAATACTGGAAGTCAGTACTATAATAATTCAAGTGACGATTGATCAAGTAATCATTCATTGGCAAGGAGTCTGTATAGCATGCCACTTTCAGAAGAACAAGTACTAAAAATGAAGCAAAAGCGGGAAACGATTCTCCAGCAGGCAATTCTCCTGTTTGCCGAGCGCGGCTATGATGATACCACCATTGCAAAAGTCGCGAAGGCATCGGGAGTGAGCTTTGGCAGTGTTTTCACGTACTTTGAAAACAAGGATCAGCTCTTTCATGCAGCTGTTACGGAGCCGTTACAAGAGCATTCCGTCAAACTTCTGGACTTTGATCCCCAAGCATCAGAGCTATTACTAGAATTAGAGAGAATGGTGACCAATCACATCAAGATGTTCGCTGCGTTCGATTTGTACTTGCGTCTGGTCGTACAAGTAGTCGGCTACTACAATCGTTTTCCCTATTCTTTTGCTGAGCTAGACGCGTTTCACAACATCTTCCGTGAAAAAATTGCGGAGCTTTTGGTCAACGGACAACAGAAAGGACTCTTGCATGTCCAGGATCCCAAATACGTGGCGACAGCTTACATGAGTCTGTTAATTGGCCTGCGTGTGAATTTGACGGATGAGCCACAAAGCAACATGTGGGAAAAATTTGTTCCGGTTGCCATGCAGCTTTTTGGACCGAAGAATAGCTAGCATTCTCCATCGGTCTTTTTTTCGGAATATAAATGATTGATTAATCAATCATTATAATGAAAAGGAGTGGTCACAATGCATTTTTGGAAGTTCGACAGGAACATCCAGATCAGACTAATGTTGCAGTTTTTGACGACGATGGCGAGTATGACTGTGACCCCGTACTTGATTGTTTTTTTCTCCAAGCAATTGGGGACGGTTGTAACGGGTTTTATGTTTTTAGGCGTGATGGTAGCGAGTGTCACAGGTTCTTTTGCAGGGGGATATGTGGCGGACAGAATCGGGCGAAAAAAAGTCATCGTTGCATGTGAGGCGGTCATTTTCCTCAGCTTTCTTGGTGTGGCCTTCGTTAACTCGCCCTGGCTCCAGCTGCCCTATGTGACATTTATTTTGTTTCTGTTCCATCACTTATGTTTGGGGGCGTCAGGTCCTGCTTACCAAGCACTCATCATTGATGTGAGTCAGCCCGAGAACAGACGAGCGATTTTTACTGCTTCCTATTGGTTGAATAATCTGGCGGTAGCGATAGGAGGATTGGTGGGGGCTTTTTTGTTCGACGAGCATTATTTTGCTTTATTTCTCGGTGTGGCTGTGAGCATCGCGATTTCGCTCGCCATTACGATCCTGTTGATCAAGGAAACGTATGTGCCAGAAAAACGTCCATGCCAGGCATCTGGCAAGCAAGGACAAAAAGATTCGAGTTTCATGGCAGATGTCTTGGGAGCTTATCAAGAAGTGCTCAAGCATCGGATTTTTCTGCTGTTTACCATAGCGAATTTGCTCATTATTGCTGTAGAGGAGCAATTGACCAATGTCATCGGCTTGCGTTTAGTGAAAGAAATCCCAGAGCCTGAGCAGTTATTTTCGTTTCTTGCCCTTCAGGTGGATGGGATGAACTTGTTAGGTCTATTAAAAACAGAAAACACGGTGCTGGTTGTTTGCTTGACGGTTTTGATCTCCTACGTGGTGAAGAGCATGAGAGATAGGACGGTGCTCCTGGTAGGCCTTGTCCTGTATTTTTGCGGGTATGCATGGATTAGCTACAGCAGCTCTCCCGCTGTCTTGCTCATTGCCATGTTCTTCGCGAGCCTGGGTGAGGTGATGCACATTCCGGTAAAACAAGCATTACTCGCCAATATGGTGCCAGATCATGCGCGGAGTACGTATATGGCTGTACATTCTCTGTTTAGCATTGTGGGAGTCAGCAGTGCAGGTCTATTTATTCTTGTCAGTGCGTGGCTTCCCAACGTCGCGATTACTGGGATGTTTGTAGGGATGGGACTGATTTGTCTCGTACTGTTTTATCGGATCACTACTCGAGCGCATTCGGGACAGCGGTTGGGGAAACAATAATAAGGGAATTCAGTATCAAAAAGGAGATAAATGATGGACGATCTTACGAAATTGATCAAGGATTTGACGGAAACGGACGGAGTACCTGGGCACGAGCGCGAAGTCAGAGTAAAGATGGAGAAGTACTTGCAGCCTCTTTGCGATGAGTTGGTAAAGGATCGGCTGGGTGGAGTGCTCGGGAAGAAGACGGGTGCAGAAAACGGTCCGAAAATTTTGCTCGCGGGACATTTGGATGAAGTAGGCTTCATGGTGACACATATCACGCCAAAAGGGTACTTGCGTTTCATCCAGCTTGGCGGATGGTGGACGCACAATATGCTCTCGCATCGTGTGAAGGTCAAGACACGCAAAGGTGAGTATCTGGGGCTCATTGGTTCGAAGGCACCACACGCGCTGGAAAAAGAAGAACGGGAAAAAGTCATGAAGCTCAAGGAGTTGTACATCGACATCGGGGCAAAAGATGAAGCGGATGCAAAGGAAATGGGTGTTCGCCCAGGTGACTGGATTGTCCCTGACAGTAATTTTACGACGATGCATGACGGAGAGCTGTGGGTCGCAAAGGCGCTCGATAATCGGGCGGGGTGCGCGATGGCAATCGAGGTACTGAAACGGTTACAGACGGAAGAGCATCCGAATGTGGTATACGCTGGTGCAACCGTTCAGGAAGAAGTAGGGACTCGTGGTGCGGGCACAATAGCGAGGCTGGTTGAACCGGATATTGCTTTTGCTGTTGATGTTGGACTCGCGTATGACACACCTGGAAATGAATCGTATCCGATGACCTGCAATGTGGGAGACGGTCCGCTCGTCATGTTATTTGATGCTACGATGATTCCACATACCGGATTGCGTGATCTCGTATTCGACACAGCAGAGGAGCTCGGCATCAATATCCAGGTGGATGCCCTCGCAGGAGGTGGAACAGATGCAGCGAAATTCCATTTAAGCGGAATTGGCTGCCCATCGATTGTCGTCGGCTTTGCGACACGGTATATTCACAGCCATAATGCGATTATGTCTAAAAGCGATTTCGAGCAGGCTGCCCAACTGCTGACAGCCGTTATCAAGAAGCTCGATAAGGCAACGATTCAACAATTGATCGACAGATAGGCAAGGAAAGCAAAACCCTCCCCATGTATGAATGCATTGGGGAGGGTTTTCGTTTTGTTACTTGTTCTTCTCGGGGAGGTCTACCTTTATTTCCAGACCCTTAATAAACTGATCGTCTGTGACTGTTTCAGCGAAATGATCTTTTACGACAAAAGGCTTGATTATGAAATACTTCGGCTGTCCTTGTGCAGAAGCATAGCGGGCGTCAAATGTGAGAGTGTTATCCTTACGTTCCCCTTCTCCGTGGAGGGATGTCAGTTGACGACCTTGGTCGTCAAACAGGGCAGCTCTGATGGACTTATCTGATGTCGCGCCATCCAGTTTGACCGAATACAACAAGCGCGTCGTCACTGGCGTCACATTGACCTCGGATACTTCGAAAGAAATCCCATCGTTTGATTGAATAGCATTCGGTTTAAGCTGGATGGTGTTGTTCGTCGCTTTTTGGAACGGAATGTCTAGCTTGAAGGCTTGATCAATACCAGCAAGCTTAACAACCACTTCCGCATGGAATGAGTCTGGAATCTTGCCCGTAGAATTGTGGTCAGGTGTCTTCAAAATTTCTTCGAAGACAAGAAAGTTTGGGTGCGATTCGCCAGCTGAGTAGAAAAAACCGCCTGTTACCAAACTATCTGGGTCATCTTGCCCTTTTCCATCGATGCTAAAAGTGACATTTTCGATAGCGTCACTGAGTTTGACAACCTCCGCTCCCGTATCAAACATGCCGTCCTTCAGGTTTGGAGCCGTTACATTGAGGAGGTAGACAGCGCGTGTTCCGTCGAAGACCGTCTCTGTTACCTCGAGCTTCATGTCATGATGAGAAATACTTCTGTTGACCTTGGAAGAAAGACCTTGTTCGCCTGCAGCTCGTAAGCCGAGGTCCGCTTCGATGAAGCTAAAGAGACTGCCCACCAATGGGATCTGCTTAATCGATTGCGCCATGACTGGCGAGATAAATCCGGAGGTGAATACAGTTGCACCTAGAATGACTGCTGCGGCCGCAACATAGGGTGCTTTGCGTAATCGTTGGACTTTTCGTTCACGAGACATTTCCGGGAGAGCGGCGTATGTTGCATCCAATCGAGCCCGTACCAATGGTGACATCGTCGAATCTTTTGTACGTTTGTACTCCTGTAGTTCTACATCGAATTTAGATTGATCCATAATGTATCTTCCCTTCCCGAAATGTATGTAATTTCTCCATCAAGTTGTTCCGTGCCCTACTGAGTCGCATTTTTGCAGCACTCTCCGAAATTTCCAGTATCTCTGCTACTTGTCTTAAAGGCATGTCTTCAAAATAGTGAAGCACAATAACAAGGCGCTGCTGTTCATCCAATCTCTCAACGGCGTCCCGCAGGTCAATAAGTTCGTCTTTCGGTGAGAGTGACAATTGGATAGGGAATTCATCCATTAGAACGTTACGGGAGCGATTTGCTACGATCTTGTTGCATTCATTGATCAAAATTCGGAACATCCATGTCTTGAAAAATTGGGGCTCACGAAGTGAATGCAGAGATTTAAAAGCTTTCAAAATGGTTTCCTGGAGAGCATCTGCAATATCTTCCTCCTTTTTCAGGATGGATCTAGCCGTATGGTACAAGGAGCTCTCGACTTGTTTGACAACAGCGATAAAAGCTTCACGATCTCCCTGTTTTGCCAAGAGAACCTGTTCTGTTAGATTCATCTTTCACACTCCTTTCTGTGTTGGTTTTTCGCATGGACAGTAATTAGATCAGCGAGATCGATACATGGTCACATGATGTAAGCAAAAATTTTAGCGAGGCTTGCTTCAGCGTCGCGAGTCTTGAAGAAAAATGCCCCGGAGTTGAACGGTTTAGTTGTTTTTTCGAAAGGACTCCTTTAGTATAGGTAGGATAGGATTTCGCAAGGGCAACAACCTGCCTAGGATGAATTTTGATTGATGAGAGCCGGTTTTATCGCATCCACTGTCCATGCAGTCATGGTGTGGCGAATCGGATCGCTTGTGAAAGGAAGTGGAAGTTATGGCAAAATCGTTTGCGTCTTTTGGTTTTCGTCCGGAGCTGATGCAAGGGATTCAAGACCTGTATTATAAAGAACCAACACAAATTCAAGAGGAAGCCATTCCTCTCATTATGGAAGGCAAGGATCTGATCGGACAAGCTCAGACAGGTACGGGTAAAACAGCTGCATTCATGCTGCCGATCCTCAACGCATTGGATGAGGGAAAACGCGACATTCAAGCGCTCATCCTCACTCCGACGCGTGAGCTTTCCATCCAGATTGCCAAAGAAGTAGAAAAGCTGGGCAAACACCTGAATGTGAATGTACTCTCCCTGCACGGTGGAACGGATATTGACAAACAGCTGAGCAAGCTGAAAGAAACGGTCCAAATTGTTGTAGGAACACCAGGACGTGTACTGGATCATATGAAGCGCGGATCGCTCCATTTCGGACGTATCTCCACATTGGTGCTGGATGAAGCCGATAAAATGATGGAAATGGGCTTCTTGGAAGATGTGGAGCAAGTAATCGTCCACACACCTTCCCAACGCCAGGTGCTGTTGTTCTCGGCTACGATGCCTGATTTGGTGAAAAAACTGGCGCACCGCTTCATGAAACAGCCACCGCATATCAAGATCGAGGGTAAGCAGAAGACTGTGGAGCGCATTGAACAATTTTACTATGTAGTGAACCAAAGCGATAAGACGGATGCTCTCGTCGATGTGCTGGAGCAAGAGCAGCCGTTCTTGACCATTGTGTTTGCCAATACCCAAGTACGTGTGCAACAGCTTACAGCCCGCCTGCAGGAAAATGGCCTCTCGGCGAAAGCCCTGTACGGTGATTTGTCCCAAAACAAGCGGGAACAACTGATGAAGCAATTCCGCGAAATTCGTTTCCAATTTTTGATCGCGACAGATATCGCGGCTCGTGGACTCGATGTAGAAGGTGTAACTCACGTCATCAACTACGATTTGCCGAATGACGTGGACAGTTACATTCACCGCGTCGGTCGTACGGGTCGTGCAGGACAAAAGGGAAAAGCGATCTCCCTCATTTCTCCTCGTCAGAAAAACTTGATGGCTCGTTTTGCGAAAGCGACGAAGGCTTCGATCGAAGAAAGAATTTTGCAGGAAGGACGCCATCTGGATGCCGGACGTCGTCAGCGCGCAGAAGAACGGGAAGCTCATTTCATTGAGCTGCGGGCGCAACAGGCGAAAGAGCAACAGAAGGAAAAAGACAAAGAGTTCTCTCCTGTACGGGAAGCGATAAAGAAAAAGACGAAGGTAAAGCCAGGCTACAAAAAGAAGATGGCGCGTGAGCTGGGAGATCTGCAAACGCAGTACGAGAAAAACCGCAAGAAGGCTGAAGCGATTGCAGCACGCAAAGCGGGTAAATCTGCCAAGCCTGCCGATGCCAAAAAAGCAGGAAAAGGTGGAGCAGCCCGTTCTGCCAAGGGTGGAAGACCATTTAGTCAATCCCAAGGGAAATCTCGGGGAAAATAAGATAGAAAAGGCTGTCCAGATCCGAGAAGGATCTGGGCAGTTTTTTTGTAGAAACGCCTTTCGATTCTTGACTTTATACCCGACTAGAAGGTTTATACTCAGATCGAAGTAATGAGAGGGAAGGTGTGGAATTGTTCAAAATCAGCGAGTTTTCCCGACTGAGTCGAATTCCGTTGCAAACGTTGCGCTATTATGATCAGATTGGGATTCTAAAACCAGCAAAAATCGATGATACGACCGGGTACCGATATTACTGTGCCGAACAGCTTCTGCAGATCAATCGAATTGTCATCTTCAAAGAATTGGGGTTCACCTTGCAGCAGATTGCGCAATTGCTTCACGAGAATATACCAGCCGAACAAATTCGGGGCATGCTGAGGCTCAAAGAAAATGAAATCCAATCCCTGCTAGAGATGGAAATGGCAAAGCTTGCCCGTATTAAAGAACGAGTGCAGCTTGTAGAACGGGAGGGAAGGATCGAGAAGGAGCAAGAGGTGGTTTTGAAGCAGATAGATGGTATGCACTTGATCTCCTATTCGGCACGGGGTACTGCTGAAGATATTCCTTGGCTGTTTCAAATGTTCGACAGCATGCTTGATCCCAGCATGAAGTCATCCTTGACAGGTCCCAAAACAGTGCTATGGAAGGAAACCGGAACGAAGGATCAGCTTTTCGATTTTGGGGTGGGCTATGGCATTAAAACAGAATCTGTCAAACTGCCCGAGCAAATGGAACGAAGCTTCTTGCCTGCCGAGACAATGGCTACGTTACTATTCCGTTCGGATTCGACCATGAAAGAATCAGCTTGCCTGGATTTGGCTACGTGGATTGAACAGCATGGTTACTGTATTCGAGATGAGCAGCCCGGCAGAGAAATCTATGTACCCTTATCAGATGAACCTGGAGTTGAGCTCATAGAAATCCAGATTCCAATTGTAGCAAGGGGGCAAAGTGAGCATGGGGAATAAAGGGGTTGTCCATATTCTCGCTTTGGCAGTTTTCCTGATTGGGACAGTGGAGTATCTGATAAGCGGGATCATTCAAACGGTGGCAGCTGATCTTTGTGTCACGACGTCGTCTGCTGGATTGCTTGTCACTGCATTTGCCCTTTCTGCGGCAGTAGGGGCTCCTATTGTCATCGCTGCCACGATCCATCTTGACCGAAAAAAATTATTACTTATAATGCTTGGCATTTTTATTTTGAGCAACTGGCTGGTCTATGTGAGTCCTTCCTTTGAGATGATGCTGGTTACACGCATGATTCAAGGACTCAGTGGAGGAGTTGCTACTGTTGTTGCGATGGCTGTATCTACACGGCTAGTTGAAGAAGGCAATCGTGGGCGAGCAATCGGCATCATTTTGATGGGATTGAGTAGCTCACTTGTACTTGGTCTTCCCGTTGGCACTTTTTTAAGTGAAGCGATTGGTTGGAGACTGCTGTTTATTTTTATTGGACTGCTGGGCTTGGTTCCGTTGCTTGTCATTTATAAAAAAGTCCCGCCTATAAAAGCGCAGGAGGCTGTAACACCGCGGGCACAGCTAGCTGTTATAAAAAATAGAAAGATTCTTACTGCGGTTGTTATCACGCTGTTGTACATCGGCGCTTATTCCACATTGTTTACCTATATTGCGCCTTTTCTGCTAAGCCGGGCCGTGCTTTCGGCATCCGAGATTTCCGGGATTCTGTTTTTAGCAGGCATTTGCAGTTTTATGGGGTCAAAAATTGGAGGGGTTATTGCAGATCGCAAAGGGCCGAAGTTTACGATTTATTTTGGACTCTCCCTTCAGGCAGGTATGCTGCTTTTGCTATCGGTCATGGATGGAGTAATCACTACGTATATCGTGATCATCATGCTGTGGATGCTCGCAACTTGGGCAACGTCTCCGGCCCAACAGCTATATTTGGTTACCCAGGTGCCCCGTTCGCCAGATATCGCACTTAGCATCAATACATCCTTTATTCAATTTGGCTTCGCTTTGGGATCGTGGGTTGGGGGACTGGTGATCAGCAACTCCTCTGTGGAGCATCTGGGCTGGTCCGGATTTGTTATAGCGTTGCTGTCATTGTTGCTCGCGATCCGCTTGTTTTCCACAAAGAAAGAGCAGCTATCAGCGTAAGAAGATGGTTGTATGATAACTTCTTGTCTCTCTCGGCCGCATTGTATTAGGAATACGCCCCAAGATCATTCGTGTGGCAGAAAAAATGAAAGTTAAGCCATATCATCTCTTTAAAATATACGGTGATAGCGTCAAAACCCTTTTTATTATGAAGGAATTGGTATAATCATGATAAAAAGGAGGGGCACCACTATGGATCGGATTGATGAACAAATCCTTCGCTTATTGCGGGAAAATGCCCAAATCACCAGCTCCGACATCAGCAAGCAGGTTCATTTGTCCGTGCCTGCGGTCTCCGAGCGAATACGCAAGCTGGAGGATACAGGGCTCATCAGGCAATTCACGGTAAAGCTGGATCGGGAGCAGCTAGGGCTTCACCTGATTGCGTTTGTGATGGTGCAAATCGAGAAAACGGAGCATATCGCTGGCTTCCGTGAGACGGTCATGCAGGCAGACTGTGTGCTGGAATGCCATCATATTGCGGGAGCTTACGACTATGTATTGAAGGTTGCCGTAAAAGGGACGGCTGATCTGGAACGATTCATCTCTGAAACATTGAAGCAAGTAGAAGGGGTAAGCAAGACGAATACGATGATCGTCCTGTCTTCCATGAAAGAGGAGATGTGAGCCTGATGGCGATCTGGCACGGTCTATTATTCGGGATGATGCTCCAGCTATCCGTTGGTCCGGTCTGTCTGGCGGTGTTGCATCGCTCGATGACTCGGCGATTGCGGGATGCATTCATGATGGTACTGGGTGTTGCACTCGCAGATGCGGTTTATATGGTAGGGGCGATCGGGGGACTGTCGCTGCTGTTACAAATCGATTGGGTCAGACAGATGGTTTTGATTATGGGGGCCCTGATTTTGACTTGGTTTGGGATTCAAACCTTGCGTGCCATAAAAGGAAGGGGAGAACAAGAACAGGCACCAGTTCAGCAGGCTCCATCGGGTCGAAGCAGCTTTTGGCACGGCGTGCTTCTGACGCTCGCAAATCCTCTGACCGTTCTGTTTTGGGCGGGAGTATTTGGCTCACTATTGGCATCTGGCACTTTTGTTCATTCAACGGAGTTGTTCTTGTTTGCGACAGGCTGTCTGTTATCGACTTTTTTGTTTCTAGGGCTGGTAGCTTTGTTGGCCGCGTATTTGGCTCGCTTTTTTCGTCCAGGATGGTTCAACGTTTTTCATGTGCTCAGTGGTGTCTTTCTCATTGGGTTTGCGATTGTCCTTTTCGCAAAAAGCGGTTTGAAGCCTCCATACTGGCCTTTTTAAAGGAATTTGGAATGACTGTATCGAATTTTAATAGAATACAGGAATTGCGATAGAAAATAGTGTTTTCCTCCCATGTGAATTGGGTAATAGATAGGAAGATAGAACCCTTTCTTGTAAAAGTACCATAGTACAGGGTGTGAGGAGAACCAGTGATGACGACGGATACGTGCTTGAAATGCGGCAGTCCGATGGGCCGGGGAGAGTACAGTTGCCAGGTTTGCGGAGAAAACGAAATGCAAGACTACCAGATGATTCGCAATTACGTGAGAACGTATCCGAATTCGAATGCGATGCAAATTGCCAACGCAACAGGGATATCTGTTTCAAAAATATTGCGTTATATTAGAAATGGCTCTTTGTCCGTAGTAGACAATCCGTCCCGCAGAGGGCGATCATAAGAAAAAGAGAAAAGCCCAAAAGCAGTCACGAATGCATTTCGTGTAGCTTTGTGGGCTTTTTTATTTGGGATGGAAATCTACAACCAGCGTAGACCTTTTGGATAATGATTTTTGAGTTGCCCCTCTGATTGCTTGCCCCAACCGATGGAGAATCCCTCTACAGTAACCAGCGTCCAACCACTTTCCCCTTCACGCGTGAGCGCTTCTCCTTTTAAGTACCGCAACAGTTCAGGATCGTCCGCGCCATACGAAGCGACACGGGCTGCCTCCGCAGGAGAGAGAGCGAGTGCCAAGGCGTGTGCAGGTTCAAATCTGTTCTTCTTTACCGTTCCTAGATGCAGACCGACGCGCGCGACCTTGAGCTTGTCCCAGGCGAGCTCGGGGGCAGGTGAGTAGTAGAGCTGCTCGCCAAATAAAAGAAAAGCTGACTCATCTTCGAATGGTTTGGAAAGCGCAGGGAGTGCTTCGGCTGCGAATGTACGCCAGGCTGCCAGGGCTTCTTTTCGACCTGCTGGAGCTGATTTTGCCGCACGCTTTTCTTTACGCTTCCCGGAAGGTTCATGAACTTCAGCGGTCTCACTCTTTTGCAGCTTGGCGAGGTAATGACCTTCTCCCTGTAGACGATGAGGCCACAATCTGGCTGTCTGGGTGAGCTGCTCGTTTTGCGGCGACGCCCACTCGGGTTGACCAGCAGAAAAGCAATCTGCATGTGGCAGCGGGACGATCTCAAATTCCGGGTGACGGCCGAGGAAGTTAACCAGGGACTGCTCGTTTTCCAACGGAGCGAATGTGCAGGTGGAGTAGACCAACGTCCCGCCTGGCTTCAGCATAGCAGCGGCCGCCTCGAGAATATCGCCTTGCATGACATGGCACTCCGTTACTTTTGCTGGGCTCCAGTCTTCGATTGCTTCGGGCAGCTTGCGAAACATTCCTTCGCCAGAGCAAGGAGCGTCTACTAAAATTCGGTCAAAAAACTGAGGGAATCGCTCCTGTAAGCGTTCGGGCGTTTCGTTGGTCACGACGGCATTGGTCACGCCGCAGCGCTCCAGGTTTTCTGACAAGGCTTTTGCCCGAACAGGATGGATTTCGTTTGCCACGAGCATTCCTTGTCCATGCAAAAACGCTGCAAGCTGCGTCGATTTGCCCCCTGGCGCTGCACACAGGTCGAGAATTCGCTCACCAGGTTGTGCACCGAGTGCTTCGGCAGCGGACATCGCACTTGGCTCCTGCAAATAGTACATGCCAGCGGAGTGAAAAGGATGCTTGCCGGGACGAGCAGGCTCTTTGTAGCGAAACCCGTTTTCGCACCAAGGGACTGCTTCTACAGCAAACGGCGAGATTTTCAAAAAATCGTCACGCTCCACCTTCAACGGATTGACTCGCAAGCCGTGTGTCACAGGCTGATCATACGAGGAAACGAAGGCCTCATAGTCGTGTCCGAGCAAGGTTTTCATGCGCTCGATAAATGGTGTTGGTAAATTTTTCGTCATAACAGCCTCCGATGTCAGATTTTGGCCCCGTGTGAAAGGAAAAGATAGAATCATGGCGAATCATAGAGAATGAGGTGAGAGCATTATGGAAGGATCCCGTGCAAAACGCTACCGCTCCCGGCGGAGGAATGACTCGGAAGTAAGCCGGTTTTGGATCATGGGGTTGTTGTTCTCACTGCTGGTGCTCGCTTTTGAATTCTTTATCGAAATACCCGCCGATGCAGATTGGCTGACCGATATGGAGATGGCTTTGTTTTCTGCCAGCTTTACGTTGCTTGCCTTTTATCTGCTCGGACTTACCTTTGCCTTTTCACGCCACCAAAAGGCAGGGAAGATCAATCACCAAATCATCATCTATGTATGGTTGGGTGCGATCTTGTTTCACTTATTCCTGCTCATCAGCAATTTGTCCAATCAGCATGTGTACAAGGCAGGGATCATTCTATTTTTAGGACCATTATTTTTAACTGTCTACCATTTTATCACGTACTTGGCAGCTTTGCGCGAGGAGCGTGAGGAGCAGGAGGCAGCTACAACAGCTACGCTTGAGCGCACGGCCTACCAGATGATTCTGGAGGGTGGGCGTGTATACAGCGAGCTGAGTCGCCTGAAAACAGAATATCCAGAAGTGGAGCAAATGCTTCGTGCCAACGATTTTCACGATAAACTGGAGCGCTATGCTTTGGAAATGCAGCAGTATTTGCAGGTGAAGCATTTTGAGCGTAAAGACGTGGAGCTCTTGGAGGGTCACTATTATTTCTTGGAAAACTTGCTGAGCTTGGCGAAACAACATCCGGGAATAATCGAGTCCCGCGTATATAGCCGCCGAGGTGACAATTGATGGGTACAAAGGAGAGGGAAGCGGATGTTTTGGAAAAAAGACAAAGGCCTGGCAGAAAAAGAGACAGCAGCGACGACAGCCACAACCACAATGGCAGGACAGCAAGACGCATGGAAACATGAGCTTCGCGGTCTTTACGAACAGCTGGGTGCAATCCTCGCTTCGGACCAAGCAATGAACGCCGATTCCGATCAAATGGTGCGATTGGTGACGAGGATGAAGCGTGCCGTAGAGAATATCCAGGCCATTAACGAGCGGGATGATGAATCTGCGAGCCAGTTGTCGGTTCGAGGAGAGCGCCTGACAGACATCTGTAAACAATCGGTAGCGCGTGCAGATGAAGGCAAGAAGGCTATGACGGACGTTGTGGAAGTCATGAGCCTGCTCGACAAAGAATCGGTTCATACGTCCAAGTCCATGAGCCGCTTGGAAGAGCGTTCTTCGGAAATTACGAGTATTGTCAAGGTAATCAGCGACATTACGAATCAGACTAACCTTCTCGCTCTGAATGCAGCGATAGAAGCTGCACGTGCGGGGGAACAAGGCCGAGGCTTTGCTGTCGTAGCGGATGAAGTACGGAAGCTGGCAGAGATGACAGCGAACTCGACCAAGACGATTGCGGAATTGATCGGCAAGATTCAAGAAGAAATCAAAGAAGCATTGTCCAACAGTGAAAAAAGCAGCAGTGCGATCAAAAATGGACTTTCCATCAGCAAGGATGCTGCACAGAAGACGGATCAGATCGCGAACGCTTTCCAGGTACTGAACGTCGAAGTGGCGGGTGTGATGGAAATCATCGCGCATCAAAAGCATTTTGCTGACGATGTGTCCCAGCAGGTAAGTGAGGCAAAGGGCTTACTGGACGAGCTGAATGAAGGCATGACCAAGCACGTAAGAGACGCCAACGCGGTAGAGCAAATGCTCGCGACGAGCGTAAAGGATGTCAAAAAGTTATTGTGATCATGAGGAAGAAAAATTAGGAGTCCGTATCCAAGCGATGCGGACTTTTTGATATTTGTTCTTTCCTTTCACGAAATATTTACATGTTTACGTTTGACTATTCGAAATGGAGTACTATAATCAAAGTATGTTTCTCCATATCTTTCCTTTTTTCGACAAAATCTTATCAGCATTCGCTATGAATGGGCAAACCCATTGAAAAGTGGGGACGCAAAGCCACGGGCCTAATGTACACGTTACGATGGCAGCCGGGTTGCCAACGAGCAGTGTATTTTGCTGTTTTAGTATGACGGCTCCTTTCATGCGAAAGGGGCCTCTTTATTTTTCAAAAGGGAGTGGTTGTAGCATGTCAATCCTTCAAACACTGGACAAGCAGTACATCAATGGGGAGTGGCGCGACGGACTTGGCGCGAAGACATTGCAAGATATCAACCCTTACAACGGGGAAATCATCGCAGAATTCAAAATGGCAAATCTGGAGGATATCGACGCGGCTTACAAGGCGGCAGCCAACGCGAAAAAAGAGTGGGATGAAGTGAATGCCTATACCAAATCCCGAATGTTGGAGCGTGCAGTTCGCTATATCGAAGAGCATGAAGAAGAAATCATTCAGATCATCATTCGTGAACTAGGTGGAACCCGACTGAAGGCATTTTTTGAGATCGGGCTTGTGAAGGATATTATTCGCGAAGCGGCTACGTTCCCGGTGCGCATGGAAGGAAAAATTCTCCCTTCTCCCGTAGACGGAAAGGAAAATCGCTTGTATCGGATTCCCGCAGGAGTTGTCGGTGTCATCAGTCCGTTCAACTTCCCGTTCTATCTGTCGATGAAGTCCGTAGCTCCAGCTCTTGGCGCGGGCAACGGTGTCGTCCTCAAACCGCATGAGCACACGCCAATCACGGGTGGGACTCTCATCGCGAAAATTTTTGAAGAAGTAGGTCTGCCCAAAGGCTTGATCAACGTCGTTGTAACGGATATTGCTGAAATTGGCGATGGGTTTGTCTCCCACCCGATTCCGCGCATCCTTTCGTTTACAGGCTCTAGCCAAGTAGGAAGCCATATCGCGCAAGTGGCAGCGAAGCATTTCAAGAAGGCGATTTTGGAGCTAGGTGGCAATAGTGCCCTCATTGTTTTGGAGGATGCGGATCTCCAGTATGCCGTCAATGCAGCGGTATTCAGCCGCTTTACCCACCAAGGTCAGATTTGCATGTCGGCTAACCGGGTTCTGGTTCACCAAGATGTATACGATAAATTCCTCGATCTGTATGTGGAAAAAGTATCTGGTCTCAAGGTAGGCGACCCAAATGATCCAGACACGGTAATCGGTCCACTCATCAATCAACGGCAAGTCGCCAACCTGATGGCAACGATCGATGAGGCGATACGCGAAGGAGCCGTTCCTGCACTGAAAGGGGAAGTAAAAGGAAACGTGGTCGAGCCGATTGTTTTGACAGGAGTGACCACAGACATGTCGATTGCATCCAAAGAGCTGTTTGGTCCGGCTGTTTGCATCATGTCGTTTGCTTCCGAGGAAGAAGCAATTCGCATGGCGAACGAAACACCATTTGGATTGTCCGGGGCGATTCATACCCGCGATCTGGAGAGAGGTGCCCAGATGGCCAAGCGCATTGAGACCGGCATGATTCATATCAACGATGGAACGATCAATGACGAACCAATTGTGGCGTTCGGCGGTGAAAAGCATTCCGGATTGGGACGCTTGAATGGTCAATGGAGCCTAGAAGAGTTTACTACGCTAAAATGGATTTCGGTTCAGCACAAAAAGCGTCAATTTCCGTACTAATGCTAGCAAAAGATAGAGGTGAAGAGGGTCATGAACGGATACGAAGGATGGAACGAAACAGAAGCCTCCGAAAAGGGGAAAAATGCAGAACTTCTCGAGGCTTTCATCAAGGTTGCTCCCTATTTAAATGATTTGCTCAACGATGACATTACCATTGGGGTCTACGACACGGAAAAGCTATTGCGCAATGTGCCTGCCCAAACATTTTCCCTGCAGGTAAAGTCTGGTGATCCACTCCAGGAGGGAGATGTGATCACGAACGCGATTCGAAAAAACACCAAGCAGGCAATGATGGTTCCCAAGGAATTATTTGGTTTTCCTCTCGTCGCACGGGCGATCCCCTTGCATGATCACACGGGAAAAGTTATCGGCGGTGTTGGCATTGGTTCGAGTATGGAACGAGCCAATGAGCTGTATGAAATTGCCGCAAATCTCTCGAGCGTCGTCGAGCAGGTCAGTGCCACCACACACGAGATGGCCGTGCAGATCGGGAATTTGAACGAGCAAATGAAGGCGATCTCAGAGCAAGCCAATGATGTGAGCCAAAGTACAACTGAGATCGAGCAAATTACACTCGCCGTGAAAAAAATCGCTGATCAAAGTAACATTTTGGGACTAAATGCGAGCATTGAGGCTGCGAGAGTAGGAGATGCAGGGCGTGGATTCGCTGTCGTCGCGAATGAGGTTCGCAATATGGCGACAGATTCACGGACGAATGCAGACAAAATCAAGCAAACCACGGATTCCATCCGGGATTTGATAACCCTGCTACAAAATTCGATTGAATTGATCAATCAAACCATGGAGAGTCAGGCAGCCGCTACGGAGGAAATTTCTGCGACGATGGTCGAAGTGAGCGACAATACGAATAAGCTGGCAGGGCTTGCCCAAGAAGTGTTTGAAATAAAGTAAGCCCATACATGTAACAAAATTCCCCTCTCAGGAGTCTAACTCTAGAGAGGGGAATTTTTCCTTTAGTCCTTATTTGTGGTGGGTAGTGGATGCTCCAGCATATAGCGATACACCGGTACTTCATCGCCCTTTTCAACGGGCAGGAAGTTAAACGTGACGTAGCTGTCCACTGATTCCGGTTCCAGGGCCAACGCAATAAAGTTCGCGTTTGGTTGGGCCATGCTGAACACGTAACTACCCGCAGGAAAGGTTTTCGTTGTTTCTGTTACATTTGCAGTCACTTGATTGGTGAAATGCCCATTCTCGTATATCGTATTCACCTTGTTTTCCAAAATGGTGTAGCTTTCTACCGCTATGGTCGTTTCTTTTGATAGCTTGCTTACCGAAACACCGAGCAGTTCCAGCTTGGCTGCAACGTCATGATAGCCAGGAGGCATGAGATAAGCAGTGGGTCGCTCACGTTCGAGTACAGGATAGGCATCTGTAGAGCTTACCCAGTCGATGGGGGTAGACACTTTTTTTGCTGTTGCGAGATCGACTACTTCGAGAGATTGACCCGGTATTCGCTTATTCTCACTCAGGATAACGAGTTTGTCGTTGTCGTTTGCCTTTTTGCCTTTTTCCGTGATTTCTGCGCGTGCCTGGGTCACGGCGGACTTGATTGCCTTGGCGTTGGCCGCTGTTGATTGAATGACAGCAGCGTGAGTTATGGCCTGACTGTATACACGTCGTTCAAAATCGGCGCGTCCAATGCCGATGCCGCGTGTTTCCACCAAAAATGTTAACGTGTTTTTCAATCCCAAGGCATTGCGTCCGATTCTTGTCTCTGTGCTGCCTTCTGTTGCGGTCACTTTTCCGTCCTTGCCTTTTGCCAGCGTATAGTAAGCGTGATGAGAAAGTTGCTCCTTGTCGAGTGCTTTTTGAACGTTAGCCAAGAGCAGGTTGTCTGACATTTTGCGCAGGTTGGTGGGGATATTTAAGTTTTTCGCAGAGGAGATCAGAACATCGTAGGAAGAGATCGCGCCTTTTTCTCCAACATCGCGAAGCTGGCTAGAAGAGACGCCGTATTCGTGGGCATCAAGCACCACATCAGGTTGGTAGGTATTCATGGCTTGGTGAACCGCTTGCACCTCTGGATATTCTACCTTCATGTAGTCGCGGTTGGCATCCAGCTCTGTCGCGATGTAGCGTTTGAATTGGTAGGAGCCATCCGGGTTGATGCGAGGAACAATCGCAACGTTTACGTTATCCAAGAGGTTGGTCCCAAGCTTTCCCTCTGCCAACCATTTGGCGATGACAAGGGCAGATTCACCAGCGGCGGGCTCATTCCCGTGGATTTGTGCCTGTAGCCAGATGAGTGGCTTCTCATTGGTTTGTTTGAGCTTGCCGTGGTCTTTGCTGAATAACAGCAGGGGGATGTCCCGACCTTCCAATGATGTACCGATGGATAGCAGCTGGATTTCCTTGTTGCCTGCAACCAATTTACTTATGTAAGCCATCATTTCTTCCTGGGACGTAAAAGCTTCTTTTCCTTCTTGGAAGCCGGGTGTCCCAAACCGGATAGTTGGCTTGGGAAATAAGCTCTCAATCTGTGCAGGTTGTACATAGGTTGGCCCGATTCCGTAATAAGGAATGTGGGTTTGTGGTTCAGCTTCGGTGATTGAGGGGCTGGTGAACAGAGATATTACGAGTGCTGTAGAAACAACGTAGCGTACTTTCTTGTCCATAAATTCCCTCCTGCGTAATAGAAGTAGACACCTATGGTTAATTTATCAGACTATTTTTAAAATAATAATCACTACGAAATATTCATTTTAAAGTAGGACTTTCGGTTCTCCTTTACTAGAATTGGGGGATGACATGGTCAGAAAAATCAGCAGAATGCTCCTTTTGATGACGGCCATCGCCGTATGTAGTATCCTTCCGAGCGGTATTTCTGCAAATGAATGGAAAAAACCAATAGAAACAGAGAATGTTGAGCACCTGAATGGCGCGATTCACCAAAAACAAGAGTTTCGATTCTCAGATGGTGCCACGTATTGGGCCCATAAAATGACAGGTCAGCGCAATATGATGCCCTACGTTTTCACCATCCCCATTCAGGGTAACAGTCAGAACATGATGTTCCGCTACCGAGACTATGATGAGTCGAAGAAGCCGTATTGGAAGGTTGTCACGCTTGATCAAGTCCAGACCCTTCCGCTTTCCGCTGGTTTCCTAGAGACAGAGGGCAGGTATATTTGGTTAGGTAAGCCCATTACCTATGTGGATAAAGGTAGAGCCACGATTGAAGAAAAGCCGGCATTGGCGTTGCCAGTCGAAGTAAAACAGACGCCTTCTGGTGTCGAGCTCGTGTTCAAGCTACCGATGAAAGCAGGCTTTATCAGCGAAATGTGGGCGCTCGATTCGAGGGAACCGCTTGTTCCTTGGGGAGAAAAAATGTTTGACAGCATCTGGCTTAACTTGGACGTTACGGAAAAGGCAAAATGGCTGTACGATGGGTATTACTATCAAAGCCCTTCTACGTATGAGCCGACTTCCGAGTCCTCCTTTTGGCAGATTCCCGAAAACTATGTCCTTCGCTCCTTTTTATATACAGGTGGAAGCAATGCTGCCCGGGATATGGGCTATGTGATGCTGAGAGCGAGCTTGAAACAGCAGGAGCCTGAGGGGTACTGGAAGACGCAGCCGCGCTCTTTGTGGTTAAGTGACGATTACGGGATACCAGAGGGCTTTTACGATACGAGATTCAACACAGGAGCGGCTGATCTGATTCTACGGGGCTGCGATCAGTATCAAGAAAAGGACTTTTGCCAAGCGGCGAAAAAATATGCTTCTTATTTTCACAATCATGCAGCCGTGAACCGTTTGGTCGTCGCTGGTGTACAGCAAGGCTGGCTGATTCCGGACTACGCGACAGCAACGAATCCGATGATTCGGACACATGTTTCTTTGAATCATCAATTGGCTGAAATTAATTTTCTCTACAAAAGCTACATGCAATTCGGAGATCGGACTGACAAAGATTTAGCGGATACGATGCTTTACGGTGTCGTAAACCTTGGGTCGCAGTGGATTCTCGGAAATGGCGATTTGCATTACGCTTATTTTCCGGATGGAACATTCGGCAGGAAGGACTATCCGTTCTTGACCTACAATGACTTGGTCGAAACCCAGCGTCTGTACCGTCAACTGCATGGGATAGATGAGATGACCCTTGCCTTGTTGATTGACAGTAAATGGATGTGGATGCAACTGAATAATGTTCAGTATCGGTAAGGAAAAAGACGGTATGGATATGGAATGTGACCCGTACGAATTGATGATATCGATAATGCAGTATGTGAGAAGAATCAGCCGTTTCCCTGTGAGCTTCAGGGAAGCGGCTTCTTAACTATCGTTGGTGGATCCTTTCGCAATGGCACATGAACCTTGGAATCATGTGTTGCGCTTTTCAAAGGAAAGCAGTCTTCTCGTTTTTTTCAAATGCGTTGATGCGCCCAATACAACGTCCCATTCTTTCGTACCACAAGCAGTGCATCGATACCGTTGACGCTTTACCGGTATCTCAATGACTTCATTATTGATGAGATCTTTGTATATTTGGTGTTTCTTATCAGATTTGTGAAAGTTCCCATTCCCACAATGAAAGCAAATAATAGGGGCTACAATTGTAAAATTACATTCGTTGATAATAATTCTTCTCACCTTCCGAGATGTGTGTCGCACAAAGTTGTATTAGGATTAATAAAAAAATAAAAATAAATAAATTTTATTAGCACGACCATTTTAACAACGAAATATTGGTAAGTAAACTGCCCAGATATGGAATAGCAAAGCCTAGACTAGCGGGACACTGTTCGATGTGATTGATCATAAAAAATCGCCGGTTTTCCCTCTCATAGGTGTGACCGGCATACTTAACGAAAGTTGAGAGCATTCTCATCTATTTTCGCAAAGCAAACAAGGTCAAAAAGCTGACAGCCTCCCGCAGCTCTACGCTTAAGCGGCCCGCAATATCTGGCGTAATTCCTTCTTTGTATACCGGCTCTTCGTCCAGCAGTGTGAAGCCATTTTCGCTCGCTAACTGCTTGGCTTCCCAGGGCATCATCGTATTTTGGATCGTCGTCTCTTCATAAAGTCTGCGATAGCTATGAGCGCGTGGGCCAGCTGTAGGACCGAGGATACCCAAGACGAGAATTCCTCCGGGTGCGAGCACGCGGTGAAGCTCCAAGAGTGCCTGGAGCGGAGACGGCGTGAATTCCACTACGTTAATCGAGAGCACACCGGAGAAGGAATCATTAGCAAAAGGAAGCGCGCTGATATCTCCCGTCTGAAAATGAACAGAGCCTGAGGAGGAAATGACCCGGTCATGAGCGAGGCGGATCATTTCCCCGGCAATGTCGATGCCCTCCACCTGATAGCCGTGCTCTGCAAGCTTGCAACTGGCATAGCCGTCACCACAGCCTGCATCGAGAACAGGTCCAGCTCCGACAGCTACATGCTTCATAAAATAGGGGAGGATGGTGCTGCGGCTCCCTTTTTCCCACATATGCTCACTTCGTTTTCGCCAGTCTTCTGCAAATTGATCCCATTGCTTGGCGGCTTGTTCTGTCCATTGACTCATCCTTGTTCACGCCTTTCTCATCGATTGAACGATACCGTTATGAAGAAAAACTCCGGTCAAGGCGGCCGGAGCTTTTCATGGAAGATGTTTTACGTCAAAGGATCATGGTTTGGGGATATGTGGGACCAGGTCAGCAATTTTTTTACTCTTTAGCGTATGCATCATTTGCTGCTCGGCGTCAGTCACAACCTGTTGAATCAGACAGGCACTATCATGACGGAAGCTGCATTCAAACAAGGAGGTTGTCCCTTCAATGGCTTGGATAACATCCAGAAACGATATATCATCCTGATTGCGTTTGAGCTTGTATCCGCCATTTGCGCCAGAGACCGAGTGGATCAACCCAGCTTTGACCAGTTTGGTCAGCATTTTGGATAGATATGTTTGTGAAACGCCTAGCTTTTCTGCCAAAAGCTGAACACTAACGGGTTTATCAGGGGCTTCTGCTACCAGATAGAGCATCGCATGGAGGGCATAATCTGTTGCCTGTGAATACTTCATAATACACCTCAATCATGGACTTAATACATCCATCATAAAGTGAATGGGGAGCATGAGCAAGGGGGAGAGTGATTCGCGCTGTCATCTGCACTTTCGACGCCCATTTTTGGATGGGGCAACTTGACACAAAAAATCCTTGAGGGATATTATAGATATGATAAGTCTGCGAATGTGTTATTTGAAATGATCCAAGTACGGGGAGTTATTTTTTTGCCTCCATTAAGGATATTGAGGCTCTGTAATGGTCGTTTTGGATAACTGTTCAACATAAAAAGGGGAGGAAATTACAAATGAGCATTTGCCACACGACAGATTCTACGTTTCAACATGATGTAAAAAGCGAGGGCTATACTCTCGTCAACTTTTGGGCACCTTGGTGCGGGCCGTGCCGCTTTTTTGGGCCGATACTCGAATCGTTCGATAGGGAGCATAGCAGCGAAGTGAGAGTCCTAAAGGTCAATGTCGATGAACAACAAGAGATTGCCAATCAGTATGGCATTATGAGTTTGCCAACGACCATTTTGCTCAAGAACGGAGAAATGATTGACAAAGCCGTAGGAGCTGCCCCTCTAGCGGAACTGAAACAATTTGTTTTCAAGCATAGGTAGTAGGAAAACGAAGGGAAAGCCATCGGTCAACTTGATCGGTGGCTTTTTGGTATCCAGTTGTTGACTCGCATGCGTACTTTAATGAATAAAAGCGTTTGAGCGTTTTCGCGTTGTTTCGTGCTCTTGCAAGGGGAAGCGCTTCCAATGTACTCTCAAGATAACGACAAAATAATCCCAATTCACAAAATAATGTCAATAATTGAAAAGGAAAGCGGAGGGGTAGGCAATGAGCAATACCGATTTTTTCCCGATTCAGGACTGGGACTACCTGGAGTTTTATACAGGGAACGCCAAGCAAGCTATGCACTATTTCACAAATGCGTTTGGATTTGAAGCAGTAGCCTATTCGGGCTTGGAGACAGGTTCTCGGGAAAAGGTTTCCTACGTCTTGAAGCAGAAGCATATGACGTTTGTGATCAGTGGGGCACTTACGCCTGACAGCCCGATCGCGGATTTTGTGAAAAAGCATGGGGACGGAGTCAAAGACGTTGCTCTGCGTGTAGAGGATTGTGAGCAGGCTTACCGGGAGGCCGTTTCTCGCGGAGCCATTCCGATCATGGAACCGACTGAGTATACCGATGAATTCGGGACGGTCAAAAAAGCGATTATCGGTACGTACGGCGAAAACATTCATTCCTTTATCGAACGGAAAAATTACAACGGACCATTCTTCCCGGGCTATAAAGCTTACCAATCTCCAGTCAAACGAGAGAGCACGGGTATCATCGGCATCGACCACATCGTTGGTAACGTCGAGATCATGGATGAGTGGGTAGAATATTACCAAAAGGTCATGGGCTTTACAGCCGTACAAAATTTCAGTGAAGACGACATCTCGACGGAGTATTCTGCGCTCATGTCCAAAGTGATGCAAAGTGGAACTGGACGCATCAAGTTCCCGATTAATGAGCCCGCAGAAGGACGCCGCAAGTCGCAAATTCAGGAGTTTTTGGAGTTCTACAAAGGGCCAGGCGTACAGCATATTGCCATCCTGACCAATGATATTATCGAAACGGTATCGAAGCTGCGTGATAACGGTGTAGATTTCCTCATGGTCCCAGATGCGTACTACGAAGATTTGAAAGAGCGTGTAGGGGAAATTGACGAAGACATCGAGGCGCTGAGAAAGCTAGGGGTCTTGGTCGACAGAGACGACGAAGGCTATCTCTTGCAGCTGTTCAGCAAGCCGATTGTAGACCGTCCGACGCTGTTTATCGAGATTATCCAGCGCAAAGGAGCGCGCGGCTTCGGAAATGGCAACTTCAAGGCACTGTTCGAGGCGTTGGAGCGCGAGCAGGAGCGCAGAGGGAACTTGTAATTCATTGACGTAACAAGTATGACAAGACCATCTCAGGCTGAAAACGCTGAAGGGATGGTCTTTTTTTGTTTGCGAAGCAGAAAAAATAAAATCTCATGAACCATTTACCCATATCTATCATCTATACTAGTAGGAACCAAATGCTGGATATAAATAGATGATTATGCGATGTGAGTATCAAGAGGGAAGTGCAGCAGGACATTCAGCTAACACAGGACGGTAGGCGTAGAAGCTTTTGGTAGAGTCGTTCAAATAGCCGCATAAGTACATAGATGACCAAAGAGAAGTGAAAGGACTGAAATTGTGATGATTCATCGATTGGAGCCAAATGATTATGCAAAAATCAGGACGTTGCTGTCACCTGAGAACGTGAACGATTTGACCATCCAAGCGATTATCAATGGAACAAATCGAGGAGCGATTTTCGTAGATGATGTGGAGCAGCCCCGGACAGCCTTGGTCGATCAAACCGGTGTGAGTGCTTGCCTGTCCTGCTGTGTCCATGAGCGTGACCATGAAATTAGCGTGGAAACGTACGAGGAAGCCGATATGAACAAAGGCTTTGCTACCCTTGCTTGCGCAGCGTACCTGGAGCATTGCATGGAACATGGACTGACACCGCACTGGACCACGCTAGAAACCAACGAGGAGTCGGTACGTCTGGGGACAAAGCTAGGATTTGAGCGGAAGGGAAAATGTAAAATACTGGAATTTTAATATTAAAATGATACGGGTTTCCATGGGTTGGCGAAATTACTTCGGCAACCTTTTTTACCAGGAAAGGAAGAGAAGCAAAAGGGAAATACGGTGTGAAGAGTGAATATTTTGATTAGTTATGGAAATGACAGGAACTATCGGGCAGCGATTGAGAGGGATAAAACAATGAATCTGGCATTAATGGTCCCATTGACGGAGCGGACGGCGGTTTTGATTGTGATGGCCTTGCTGTTTACGCGTGTACGTGCATTCCGCAGCATATTGAACCAGCAAGCGACGTGGCGGGAAAAAGCACTGATGGTCGTCATTTTCTCTGCTATTTCCATACTGGGTACCTATAATGGCATTTGGTATCAGGATGCGATTGCGAATTCACGCGTGATCGGGACGGTCGTGGCAGGCTTGCTGGCTGGTCCCTGGGTAGGGTTGATGACAGGGCTGATCGCGGGAATTCATCGCTATTCCTTGGGCGGCTTTACAGATTTGGCATGTGCCATCTCGACCATAAGCGAGGGCTTGTTTGCGGGATTAATCTATCAGTTCCTCCGTAACCGCAGCAAAAAAATCGGGTGGACGACAGCACTCTTCGTTGGTTTCTTGGCAGAGTGGCTGCAAATGGGCATTGTTTTGCTCATCGCACGCCCATACGCTGACGCTTTGGCATTGGTTCAGGCCATTAGTGTACCGATGTCAGTCGTCAACTCGGTCGGAATTGCTATTTTGATCATTATTATTGATTTGGCCAAAAAGGAAGAGGATCGGATTGGGGCGCTCCAAGCCCAGCGAACGCTGCAAGTAGCGGACAAAACACTATCGTACTTACGTCAAGGGCTGACCTATGATTCTGCCCAAAAGGTCGCGGAGGAAATTTTGCGGACGACGCGTGTAGCAGCGGTAGCGATTACCGATACGCGCTCTGTACTTGCGCATGTTGGTGCAGGCTCGTCTCATCACGTAGTGGGAGAAGGCATAACGACCAAGGCGACCCGTGAAGTTTTATCGACCAAAGAAGTAAAGATTGCCCAGACGAAGGAAGAGATTGGGTGCAGGGAGACGAACTGTCCCTTGCGCTATGCGATCCTTGTCCCCCTGATGCGAAGACGTGAAGTAGCGGGTGTGCTCAAGCTGTATCAGGATCGCTCGCGCAAACTGTCGGCAGTGGACCTGGAACTCGTACGTGGATTGGGGAACCTGATATCGAGTCAGCTCGAACTGGCTGAGCTAGAGAAGCAGTCCCGCCTGTTGGCAGATGCAGAAATCAGGGCCTTGCATGCGCAGATCAATCCGCATTTCTTGTTTAATGCGCTCAATACGATCGTTTCGTTTATTCGCTTCCGTCCCGAACAGGCCCGTGAATTATTGATTCATTTGGGAGAGTACTTCCGCCGTAATTTGCATGACTCTGGCGGATATGTCAGTCTGGCGCGTGAGCTGGAGCATATCGAAGCCTATTTGGCCATCGAACGTGCGAGGTTCGGGGACAAGCTTCATGTAGAGTACGACATCGAGGACGGCGTAGAGCGGTTTACCGTGCCAGGACTGATTTTGCAGCCGCTGGTAGAGAATGCGGTCAAGCACGGGCTGTTGCCCAAGCGCGAAGGGGGAACCGTAGTGATTCGTGCGTGCCGCAAAGAAAAGCAAATCGTCGAACTGACAGTGGCAGATAATGGAGTCGGAATGGAGGTTGACCCATCCGAGCGAGCACCAGATGAGAAGCGCGCAGGACGGCAATTATCTGGAATCGGTCTTGCCAATGTAAAAAGTCGTCTTCAATCGATCTACGGAGAACCATATGGAATCGTGATCGAGAGCAAAAGCGGGAGCGGGACAACATGCACCATACAATTACCGATAGGGGTGAACGTCAGTGCTCAAAGTGTTCATCGTCGATGATGAGACGCCTGCCAGAGAAGAACTGCGGTATTTGCTGGAGCAGTTTTCGGAAGTGTCCGTAGTAGGAGAGGCGGGCAGTGGGGAAGAGGCGTTGGAAGCGGTGCTTCAGACAGAGCCGGATGCGGTTTTTTTGGACATCCATTTGCAGGACAGGGACGGTGTAGATGTGGGGCAGGAGCTTCTGGAATCCATGGTCAATCCACCTGTCATCATCTTTGCAAGTGCGTATGAATTTCATGCGGTTCGAGCATTTGAGGCAGAAGCCGTTGATTATATCGTCAAGCCGTTCAGCGAAATGCGTCTGGAAAAGACGATGAACCGGGTACGAAAAATGAGGCGGAAAAGTGAGCCTGCATTGGACGCGTCACCACTACTGGAGGAAAGGCTACAATCCCTTCTGCAAAATGTACTGGTCGATACTCAGCCACATCGTGTCCCGGTAGAAAAAAACGGCAAGATCATGCTGATTGATCCAAACGAAATCGTCTATGCCACCTTGGAAGGAAGGTATGCGAGCATCTATACAGCAGGTGAGCAATATGCGACCACCTTTACGTTGCAGGAGCTGGAGAGCAGGCTGTCACGCCAACAGTTTTTTCGGACCCATCGCGCTTTCATTGTCAATTTATCTAAAACGGCAGAGCTCGTCCCTTGGTTTAAAGGCTCGATTCATCTAGTCATGCAGGATCAACGCAAAACAGAAGTGCCTGTTAGCCGCAATGTCGTAAAGGAATTGAAGAAACGATTGGGGTTTTAAAGGAAACAGACCAATCCTGCGTCCCGTTTGGGGGAGGATTGGTCTGTTTTTTTGACTGCTTACACGGGATAGTCATCGTTTTTCTTCCGTGTCACCATGATCCCTCCCAAAACGATCAGGATCAAGCCGAGGATGCCGCCTACTTGGGTAGACGCCAGATTCGCGATCAAAAATATGATAGCGAGAACAGTGAGGATGCCAATGGGGATCAAGAGAGCGGGTTTGCGATTGCCGAATAGGTACAGCTCGGTAAGCCCCACGGCAGGACCAATCAGGAAGAAGGGCCACGTCGTGCTCATATCCCCATGAAAAAATAGCTGGCTGAAAAAGAAGAGTGGAGCATAAACGAGCAAGATCCCGCCTGGCACTAATAATCCAGCGCGATTCGGCATTGGGTTCATAAAAAAGAAAATATGAAACCCGATTCCTGGGATGAGAAGAAAGACTGGCCAAAGCATGTCCATTGCGAGCGGTACGTTCAGGTAGGTAGCCAGAACAAAAATCGCTCCGATTCCGATAATGATGTAACCCCCGATTCGTCGCATGTGCGTATTCTCCTTTTTGATTTCCATACCAATTTATGTATAACTTTAACATATTGTGGAGGGGTTTGTATCGGACTCGGGGCGGAGACTTTCTACGTCCCCAAATTGAACGCGCTTACACTCAAACGAGGATGGTGCAGCTTGTGCATGTTTTTGTACGGTTCAGTCATTTTTTATGTTGGCAAGCTGTTCGATGTGATACGTTTTTCTAAGGTCCATTGCCTGAATATTAAATAAATAGAAGGAGGCGACTCGGATGAAGAAATGGTTTCTTTCCCTCTTGATTTGGGGCGGGATAGCCGCATTGGGTGCTGTCGGATTCGGGATGATAGCCCTCTGGCAAGGGGAATCAGTCAACTCGTTCTGGTTACTGACAGCCGCATTTTGCACTTATGCTGTAGCTTATCGTTTTTACAGCAAATTCATCGCCAAAAAACTAATGGCGCTCGATGATAATCGCGCTACCCCAGCAGAAGTGAACAACGACGGCAAAGACTTCGTGCCCACGAACAAGTGGGTGTTGTTTGGGCACCATTTTGCTGCGATTGCAGGAGCAGGCCCACTCGTAGGTCCTACGTTGGCTGCGCAAATGGGATATTTGCCGGGAACGATCTGGATTATCGTCGGGGTCGTGATCGGTGGAGCGGTACAAGACTTTATTATTCTGTTCGGATCGATGCGTCGCAATGGAAAGTCTCTCGGTCAGATTGCCAAGGAAGAGATCGGTCCTGTTGGCGGAGCACTCGCTTTGATTGGTATTATTGCCATTATGATTATCCTGATTGCTGTTTTGGCCATGGTTGTGGTTAACGCTCTTGCTGAATCACCTTGGGCTACCTTCACGATATTCATGACGCTCCCTATCGCGATAATGATGGGATTGTATATGCGGTATATACGACCTGGGCAAGTATTGGAAGGCTCGATTATCGGGCTTGCTCTCTTGTTCTTTTCCCTCTGGCTCGGTCAAATCGTTGCTGCATCGCCAACATGGGGACCAGCTTTCACGTTTTCCAAAGTACAGCTTGCCTGGATGATCATTGTGTACGGGTTTATTGCCTCTGTTTTGCCTGTGTGGCTGCTATTGGCACCGCGTGATTATCTCAGCTCATTCTTGAAAGTAGGGACGATTGCGGTATTGGCGGTGGGAATTGTGCTGACACTGCCGCCATTGCAAATGCCAGCCCTGACGAAGTTCATTGATGGAACTGGCCCTGTTTTTGCAGGAAATCTGTTTCCCTTCTTGTTTATTACCATCGCGTGCGGAGCCGTATCAGGATTCCATTCACTCGTATCATCCGGAACGACGCCGAAGATGATCGCGAAGGAATCGCATGCGCCATTGATCGGCTATGGCGGGATGCTGATGGAGTCTGGCGTTGCGGTTATGGCGATGATTGCAGCGTGCGTGTTGACTCCCGGTGTCTATTTTGCGATCAACTCACCTGCCGCAGCAATTGGCGTGGATGTAGTTCAGGTTGCGACGACGATAACAGGCTGGGGCTATACCGTAACCCCTGACCATTTAACAACGCTCGCCAACGACATTCAAGAAAAGACGATCCTTTCCCGGACGGGCGGAGCACCGTCACTGGCAATCGGGATGGCGACGATTTTCTCGGGAGTATTGGGTGGCAAGGCATTAATGGCTTTCTGGTATCACTTTGCGATCTTGTTTGAGGCTGTCTTTATTTTGACGACGATCGATGCGGGAACACGTGTCGGACGATTTATGGTACAAGACATGCTCGGCAACGTCATTCCGAAAATGAAGGAAGTCAACTGGCTGCCAGGTAATCTGATTGGTTCTGGGATCATTACCATCGGATGGGGATACTTCCTACTCCAAGGTGTCATGGACCCATTGGGAGGCATTTACACCCTGTGGCCGCTCTTTGGTATCGCCAACCAAATGCTCGCCGCGATTGCGTTTACGGTGGGAACGACGATTATTTTCAAAATGGGCAAAGCGGCTTACTCGTGGATCACACTCGTACCGATGGTTTGGCTAACGACAGCTACGCTGACAGCAGGCTGGCAAAAGCTGTTCCATCCTGATCCGAAAATCGGCTTCCTCTCGCATGCAGAAGCATTCCAAAAGGCACTGGATGCGGGGACGCTGCCAAAAGGGGTAAAAACGATAGAAGCTGCACAAAAAATGATCTTCAACGACCAGATCGATGCTGTGGTATGTGCGATCTTCATGGTCATTACGATTGGGATCATTCTCGATGGTGCGCGGGTATGGATCAATATTCTCCGCGGCAAGCACTATCCGTTGCAGGAATCTCCGTACATCAAGTCCAAAGGAAATGTATTTGACGGGAAAGGACATCACGTAGCATGAGGCGCAAGCTAAGAGCCATGCGAAAGGCAATGCGCAAAGTGAGCTCTGTTATTAAAACCATTTTCGGAATGCCTGACTATGACCGCTATCTCGCCCATTGGTACGAGACGCATGGGGCACCGGGTATCTTTCCGATGACAGAGCGTGAGTACTACTTGTACGCATTGACCGAACGATTTGAAAAAGGCGGCGTAACGCGCTGCTGCTAAAGTGGTCATGTAAAAAAGGGTGTCTCCCCAGTCAGAAATTGACGAGGGATACACCCTTTTTCAATAATTCGGGAGTTGGGTGAAGCAACGACATTTCAGGCACACTCCCCATGGCTAACGTGTGGTGTAACAGCAGGTAAAGTATGGTACACTAAATCATATAGCATGACCGTTTTTTAACACGAGCTGTCTCATCATATTCAATTAAAACATCGAAGCCTCTCTTTCTGGAAGAAAAGGGCGTGCTTTGCGAAAAAATAAGTCAAGTTTTAGGTGGCGATACGTGTGCAAGCATCAACACTGGCGGCTCTCAAGGAGCTCGCTTTGCAATGCGCCCGTTCAGCGGGTGAGCTGAGTTTGAAGCGAATGAAGGAGCCTTTTACCGTCGAGTATAAAACATCTGCCTCCGATCTTGTTACAGCCGTAGATAAAGAAGTGGAGAATCACGTCATTCAGATGATTCTTGCACGCTTCCCTGATCACGGCATTCTTGGAGAAGAGAGTGCACATGTGGAGGATTACAAGCAGTATGACACGCTTTGGGTCATCGACCCGATTGATGGTACGACCAATTTTGTGCATCAGCAAATCAATTTTTCCGTTTCCATTGCTGTGTATCATAAGGGAGAGGGAATGGTCGGAGCGGTTTATGATCCTTCCAGAGACGAGTTGTTTTATGCGGTAAAAGGGGAAGGGGCTTTTCTCAATGATCGTCCCTTGCAAGTGAATCGAGAAGTGAGCCTAGAGCAAGCTTTGTTATGTACGAGCGTATTTTGGAACAAGCGTGCTGAGCAGATCGGCATTGATTTGATTGTGAAAAAGCTTGCTGGGAAGGTTCGCGGAATGCGCCTCTTGGGAAGCGCCGCTCTGGAAATGGCGTATGTGGCTGCGGGAAGACTGGATGGCTACGTCAGTATGCAGCTCAATGCGTGGGATTTTGGGGCAGCTCGCATTATTGTAGAGGAAGCTGGAGGTCGGGTGACGACCATGACGGGGACACCACTACCGTACGACCAAAAAAGCAGCGTGATGGCTTGCAATCCGACTTTTTATGAGGAGCTGCAGCAGTTCCTGAAATCGGAACATACCGATGTACCTTCACAAAATTAAGTGTACAAGAACCCACCGGACATGCGCATCCAGTGGGTTTTCTTTTGCTATGCATCTTGGGTTTTCGTTTGGATGTCGGGTGCATATGCTATAAAAGCATAGCCCGAAGACGAGCAGCGACTGTATTTGTTACGAAGTCGGCTTGTCCGAATAAGGGGGGATAACCATGACCCTGATCGAGGAAAGTGTAAAGTTGATCCTACAGCATCAAGCGAGTACCGGGGCGTATCTCGCTTCACCCGCATTTGTCCACTATCAGTATGCGTGGCTCCGCGATGGAACATTTACGGCCTACGCGATGAATCGTATCGGCAAGCATGAGAGTGCCCGCAAGTTTTACCAATGGTGTAATGATGTGATCCGAAAGCATGAGACAAAGGCAAGAACAGCCATTTCGGCAGTAAAAAATGGATTAGACAAAAATGATGCGGGAAGAGACCGCTTTTTGCATACGCGCTATACAGCGGACGGAGAAGAAGTGGCAGGTGAATGGGGCAGCTTTCAGCTCGATGGCTACGGGACATGGCTGTGGGGGCTGGCTGAGCATGTGCGGATGAGTGGAGAGCATGACTTGATTCACGAGCTCAAGCCATCGATTGAACTGACGATTGACTATGTCGTGGCGTGCTGGCAGCTCCCGAACTTTGATTGCTGGGAAGAGGGAGGAGACCGAATCCATCCAGTGACGCTGGGAGCCATTTATGCCGGGATCAAGGTGATGGAGCCTTATTTGCCCGAACGAGCTTTCGAACTCGCTCAGCAAGGAGAGACCATCCGCCAATTCATACGCGAGCATGGCACAGCCAATGGGCGATTGATAAAATCCGTCGGGGATCCTTCTGTGGATGCAAGTCTTCTCTGGTTGGCACTGCCGTATGGGATCGTCGACGTGAATGATCCGCTTATGATCCGGACCGTGCAGGCCATAGAAGAGGAACTGCGCGCAGGACACGGCGTGCATCGCTACCCGGCTGATACGTATTACGGCGGGGGGCAGTGGCTGCTGTTATCTGCGTGGTTGGGCTGGTATTACGTGAAAACGGGCAGGCGTGAAGAAGCCGAAAAGATAGCAGCGTGGATTGTTTCCCAGCGACAAGCGAGCGGACTGCCTGAACAAGTACAGGAGCATTTGCTTTCCCCGGCTCATTATGAGATGTGGGTGGAGAGAGCAGGGCACCCCGCTGTACCGCTCCTTTGGTCGCATGCGATGTTTCTCGTGCTGGCGGCAGAGCTCGGCATTCCGTACTAGCCAGGAAGAGGGTCTTCCTGGTTTTTCTTATTGCTGACATCTATTGACACCAGTTGTTGCTATGCTCAGCTCAGGACTCTGTTGGAATACTCGCAAGCAGCTTGGCTATCACAGACAGGGTGAGCACCTGCCTCGCTGAGCATAGAGACAGTCTGTGATTTGCACTTTGAGGATGCCTGCGCACAAATGAGATGCCCGGTTCTGTTTCTCCCGGCGGAGACTGAGTCAAAGCTCGATGTGAAGCTCTCTCTGATCCAAATGGTTACGAGGCATCCGCAAAGCAAAACGGTAGTCATTCCAAGCTCCAAGCATTTGATTCCGATCGATACGCCTATAGCGACAAGCATGGAAATACTGGCGTTTCTAAAAGGGTTGGTGTTTGAATGTGCTTCTGGATAACCGAGGCTTCATCGTTGCGAGCAGGACACCGACAAGCGTCACAACGCCACCAGCCATCGTCACAAGCGTAGGACCTTCACCCAGCAACACCCAAGCAATCAGAAAAGCGAGCACTGGCGTCATGTAAAGGGAGGTAGTAGCCTCCGAGGTGCCAACGACAGAAGTCACATAGGCGAGGGACAAATAAGCAACAACGCTAGGGAAAATGCCCAAATACACAACACTGAGTGTCACATCCCAAGGCGCTTGGGCTATCGCTGTGCCAAGTCCGGGCAGAAAGAAGAGCATGCAGAAGGTACCTGCCCATAAGGTGTAGGCGGTAAACGCGAGAACGCCGTATTTTTCTACGAGTGGCTTCTGAAACGCAAAGTAAATGCTTTCGCTACTGGCTGCCAACAAAATCAAGAATATTCCGTCTGTTATTTGAAGGGTCTCTCCTGTGCCAATCGTACAGATGGCGACTCCTAGAAAACTGATCAGTGCACCGAACCAGCCTCTCACACCGAAATGCTCCCGGAAGAATAGGAGAGCGAGGAGAGCGGAAAAGATCGGCGTCGTCGTGACCAAAAGGCTGGCTACCCCTGCACTTACGCTCATCTCCCCGTAGTTGAGCGCTGTATGGTAAACGGCGAAACCCAAGCCCCCAAGCAGAAGGATAGCTGGGACATCCTTTAACTCCGGCAGACGGATGCGGAAAAACAGTGTGAGTATCCCGAGAAAAAGAGAACCAATCAGAAAGCGAAGCAGCGAGAGATGCTCCGGCGAGTATGCTTGCAGCCCAACGCGAATACCGGCAAAGGCCGAGGCCCATAACAAAATGCTGATGGCATGTGCAGCGAAAATACGACTTCTGACAGGATGAAACAAGATAACTTCCCTCCTTCGAATGAAAAAACCAACCTGCTATTCTCTGCTTCTTCTTTCTTTTCCATGGTAAACAAGAAGTGGTAAAATATCTGCAACCACTCGGCTATCAAAAAAACCAACCACTTTTACCTATGAAGATGAGGAAGAGGAAGGGATCGATCAGGTTGCACAGAGAGAAACGGTTGCCGAAATATCGGATAATTATTGATTTTATCAAAGGAAAAATATCTACAGGAGAATGGCCGATTGGCAGCAAAATCCCCAGCCAACGCGACTTGGCACAAGCGTTCGAAGTCAATCGGAGCACGGTCATTGCGGCATTGGAGGAGTTGACCGCAGACGGGTTGATCGAGGGCAAGCTGGGAATGGGCACTGTCGTTGTCAATAATACCTGGACGCTGTTGGCTACGACACCACCGCCGGATTGGAGTAAGTACGTCAGATCTGGATTGCACAAGCCAAGTATGACGTCGGTGCAAGAAATCAATAAGCGTGAATTCCAGACAGACCTGATTCAGCTGAGCAAAGGAGAGCTCTCCCCAGACATGTTTCCAGTCGATACGATGAAGCAAGTCATGGAGCGGGTAACGAGGAACCTTAGCGGATTTGGATATGAAGAGCCGAGAGGGTACCTTCCCCTGCGCCAAGCGGTCAGTGATTATGTCGGACGACAAGGAATTACAGCTTCGCCGTCTTCTGTCTTAATCGTGTCTGGTGCATTGCAGGCGCTCCAGCTCATTTCGGTTGGGTTATTGCATCGAGGTTCAACTGTGTTTTTGGAACAGCCTTCGTATCTCAATTCCTTGCATGTGTTCCAGTCGGGGGGGATGGAGCTTGCCGGATTGCCGATGGATCGTCAGGGGATGATTGCACAGGCGATCTATGCGAGGCGAAAAGAGGAGCATGGGGCGATTCTGTACACCAATCCTTGCTTTCATAATCCAACAGGCATCCTGATGACAGAAAAACGTCGGCTGGAGCTGCTGCGGGTATGTGAAGAAGAGCGTCTGCCGATTATCGAGGATGACATTTACCGCGAGCTGTGGACGAAAGAGCCTCCACCGCTGCCGCTCAAGGCTAGAGATAAACACGGACATGTCCTGTACATCGGGAGCCTGTCAAAGACATTGACCCCCGGCTTGCGGATTGGATGGGTAGTGGGGCCCGAGCCAGTTATCGAACGCCTGGCCGATATCAAGATGCAGACGGATTACGGAGTCAGCTCACTATCACAACGTGTGGCGGAGGAGTGGCTGGCAAGTGGCTTGTATGAGAGGCATGTACACAAGGTCAGAGAGCAGCTCATTACAAGACGAGCGGCTGCCATCCGGGCACTTACGAAGCACATGAGTGAGCTCGCGACGTGGGAAGTACCTGACGGAGGATTTTTCATTTGGCTGAAAATGAATGGAAAGCTCTCGACGATGGAGCTCTTTACAGCAGCCAAACGCCAGGGCATTCTGCTGAATCCGGGCAACATTTACGGGGAGACGAAAGAAGGGTATGTGCGGCTCTCGTATGGGTACGCTTCGATCGCCGATTTTGAATCTGGCATTGAGAGGCTTGGTCAAATCGTCCGCGATCATAGATAAAAGCAGAGGAAAGGTGGAGGCGGTAAACAATGGGGTATATAGAAATCACGAAAAAGAATAATAGAAGCGGAGCACATATGCTGTGCATTAGGTGCAAAACAATACAAACATTCAGTAGCTGAGAAGAAGAAGTGGCTGACAGATCTGCGTGGTTGGGCTGGTATTACGTGAAAACGGGCAGGCGTGAAGAAGCCGAAAAGATAGCGGCGTGGATTGTGTCCCAGCGGCAAGTGAACGGACTGCCTGAACAAGTACAGGAGCATTTGCTTTCCCCGGCTCATTATGAGATGTGGGTGGAGAGAACAGGGCACCCCGCTGTACCGCTCCTATGGTCGCACGCGATGTTTCTCGTGTTAGCGGCAGAGCTCGGCATTACGTACTAGCCAGTAAAGAAGGTCTTTCTGGTTGGTAGCGATCAACCGGGATAATTTTAAAAAGGTATTCAGGAGCAAAAATACATTCCTGAATACCTGTTAGTTTCATACTTCTTAAGGCAAACTCCTTAGCTCTTTATAGACACATCTTTTTCCAATGTTACTTCATGAAATGATTTCATACGCAGTTGTAAAAATGGGGTGAACAATAATGTACAAGCCGAAGCTAACAATCCAATGCCACCCGCAAATAAAGCGAACCGTAAACCCATTGTCCCCCCTATCATCCCTCCAATCAACGAGCCTAGCGGTAAAGAACCCCACGAGATAAAGCGAAAGGTAGCATTCACGCGACCTTGCAGGGCATCGGGTACAATTACTTGACGTAAACTGACGGTACTAATGCTAAACATGGAGACACCCATTCCGAAAAGAAGCTGTCCCGTCATCATAATCAACGCCATGCTTAATTCTGATCCTACTGCTAATGGAGCAAGCAAACCGCCACTTGCTGCGATCGTAGCGGAACCCACAATAGTTGGACCTACTCCAAAACGACGTACAGCCCTTTGGGTAAGCAGAGAGCCAAATAGGTACCCTACTCCTAGCGTTCCATAAATGATGCCAACAATGCTCGCACTGATTTTGAGTTCTTGCGATGCATATAGAACATAAACACTAAAAATAACATTCCAGGAAAGGTTAAAGATTGTTGAGCAGCGCACCACTCCCCACAGCAACGGTTTTGTGTAAACCGTATGCAGCCCTTCTTTGATTTCCAGCCACATGTTTTTTTGTTTTTTCGCATCTGTCACGACTGTCTCCAACTTGCGAATCCGGGCTATGTACACAGCGGATACAAAAAAGGATACCGAAGTGAATAATATTGCAAAAGGAGCGGTGATTAACTGTTCCAGTCCACCTGATAAACCCGGCCCAGCAATTTGCGCGGTAGATTTACTTGTCTCTAGTTTGCTATTCCCATTAACAAGCTGCTCCTTGCTCACAATGGAAGGCAAAAAGGATGTATAGGCGACATCGAAAAAGACAGTACAGATCCCCACTATAAAGGCTATCAAATATAGCACTGTCATATTCAGGAATCCGGTTAAGGCTGTCAGCGGCACTATGAGCAGTAATGCACCCCTGAAAAAGTTAGCGGCGACAAGAATGGGTCGCCGAGGAAATCTATCTATCCATACACCAGCGAGCAAACCGAAAAGGATAAATGGCGCATACTCGGCAAAACCAAGCAACCCCATTTGCATGGGACTGGCCCCTAAATAGAGAGCTGCCACTAATGGCATACCTAATAATGCAACCTGAGTCCCAAACTGTGATGCCGTTTGCCCAATCCACAGCCTGCGAAAATCTGTGTTCGTTAACAATCCTTCCACCTTGTTACTCATGTTCGTTCCCCCAATTTTTCGTCACAACTAATTGCCATTTTTCGTATTTTTAGTATAGGGGAAATTATGTTTCAAGATCTTGCTCTTTCATTATCATAGTCAAAGCACGACGTCAAAAAAAAGATCGGCATGATCGGTCGATGCCGCGAGCTCAAGTGCCGCAGAAGATTCGGTTATTGAATTTTTATTACACCTGCGTTATATTTCATATATGAAATACTCAAGATAAGGAGTCTCTCTATGCATAGATTATCGAATGTCGAATTCATGCTCCTGCAATTGATCGCGGAACATCGCCAAGCTTCCGGATACGATATTATGAAGGTAGTCGAACAGCGAGGTTATAAAGAATGGGCAAATATCGGTACAACTTCGATATATACAGGATTGAAGAAACTTAGCGATAAAGGATGGATCGCACCTGAGACATCCGACGAGAAATCCGGTAAGGGGCCTGCGCCGACCCGGTTTGCCCTCACCGAAGTGGGTACACGTAAGCTGAGAAATGAAATTTTTGATAGTCTGTCGTCTACACGGGAACGTGACAACCGCTTCGATCTCGGTTTGGCTGCTTTGCCCCATATCGGGAAGGAAGAGGCCGTCATTGCTTTACGGAAACGACTGGATTTTCTTGGACAAGTCTCGATAAAAATTAGACAGAAGTACGAATCACAAGGGGGAGCTAGCTTGCCGCTGAACGTAAGGGCGTTGTTTTTGCATCCATTAAACTTAATCGAGAGCGAGCAAGCGTTCGTTAGTCGTTTCATCCATGAATTATTGGAGGAGGCAAGTAAACATGGTCAAATTTATTGAAGGTTTCATTCCTTATCAAGGGGAACATTGCGAAACAACCGCCATGGGCAATTTATTGCAATATGCGGGAGTCCACCTGTCTGAGCCGATGTTGTTCGGACTCGGGCAAGGGCTTGGATTCATATACTGGGATTCGAAGGGAATGGACTTCCCTTTCATCGGAGGAAGGATAAAACCGGATAAACTGACCGCTTATCTCGCCGAACGACTCGGCTTGAACGTCAGATATCAAGAAACCTCGTCCGTCAATAAGGCTTGGCAGAACGTCCGAAGCAGCATCGAACACGGCATTCCGGTTGGGCTTAAATTAGATTCTTATTACTTGGATTATTTTACGAACAAAGTGCACTTCGCCGGTCACTATGCGGTACTTTACGGTATAGATGACGAATACGCCTACTTGGCGGACACGAGACAACAGGGTGGACTTGTGAAGACGAGTTTGACAAGCTTGGCCGCTGCCAGAAATGCAAAGGGACCCATGAGCTCTCGGAATCGTTCCTTTACGATCGAGCCAAACGACGCATTGCTTCCGCTTGTTTCTGCTATACGTGAATCCTTGACCATGAATGCGCAAGACTATCTGAACCCACCCATTCAGAATATTGGCAATAGAGGCATTGTTAAAATGAGCAATGAAATCTTGAAGTGGCCTTCTCGCAGTAACAATTTCGAACATGATTTATGTCTTACCGCGATGCTAATGGAGCGGGCGGGAACCGGTGGCGCTTTATTTCGGAATCTGTATAGGGATTATTTGAGAGAATGTGCGGATCGGCTGGAGGACCCGAGGATCGAACAAGCCCACTGTATGTTTACAGAGATCGCTCCAATGTGGGTTAGCGTCTCTGCTTCAATCGACCATGCAGGAAGAACAGGTGAGCACCAAGAGCTCGTGCATGCGTCTAAGCTGTTGCTCGAGATTGCGGATAAAGAACGCGCAGCCATGGAGCTATTGTTGTGATAGCTTTACACTTACATGGAACGGAATCATTCCTTTATGCTTAAAGTATAATAGCTCGATTTCAAAAGAGGAGGAATCAGAAAGTTGAAGTTCTATCGCTATGTGTTAAGTATCCCACCTTTGGATTGGGAGTGTTGCTTTCTTAGCATTGAGGAGTATAAGCAGAGCTTTGCGAATAAGTATCATCAAAATATAGAGTATTACAGGCAAGTTATCGGGGATTGTCAAAAGCATCTCGTTGATATCGACAACCTTGCTGTTGTGACTTATAAAGATCTATGTGCAAGCGTTCATTCTGCTGAGCTGCGCTGTCCAGCCATGATTTTCTCCATACCGAGTGGCGATCATCGAGGATCAGCTTTGTTTTGTATCATGTACAAGCTTGAAAACGACGGGGATACGTTTATTTACTCTCCTGTTCCACTTGTTCATCTAGAGCAAGATCAAGCAGGTGAAATAGAGCTTTCATTGTTCGAATGAAAAAACCAACTAGCTATTCACTACTTCTCCTTTTTCTATGACAAGAAAAAAGTGGTAAAATATACATAACTACTCAGCTACCAAAAACCAACCACTTTTATTTAAAATCCTCATCCGTGATCGTTGATAAAAGCAGAGGAAAGGTGGAGGCGGTAAACAATGGGGTATATAGAAATCACGAAAAAGAGTATAGAAACGGAGCACATATGCTGTGCATTAGGTGCAAAACAATACGAACATTCAGTAGCCGAGAAGAAGAAGTGGCTGACAGAGCGAATGGATGAAGGTTTGGTTTTTTATCGCTTGGATGAGCGAGCAAAAGTGTTTATTGAGTACTTGCCTGCGGAAATGGCATGGGTTCCAATGGAAGCGCCCAATTATATGTACATTAACTGTTTGTGGGTGTCTGGCAGATATAAAGAGAACGGGCATGCGAAACAATTGTTGCTTCATTGCAAGGAAGATGCTATCAAACGTGGTATGGACGGAATCGTTCATATCGTAGGGAAGAACAAGTACCCGTATTTGAGTGAGAGGCGTTTTTTTGAGCATATGGGGTTTGAGCTGGCAGACCAAGCAGAGCCGTATTTTCAATTAGTGGCATGGAAATGGAATGAACAAGCCGCTATGCCGTCCTTTAAGAAAACAGGAACGACTTCTTCAAAGGAGAAAGGCGTCACCATTTATTACACAGCGCAGTGTCCATTTGCTGTTGGTGTTTTGGAAGAGCTGAGAAAAGTAGCGGAAGCGAAAAGTGTTCCCTTTCATGCGTACAAGCTAACAACGAGGGAAGCAGCACAGAACGCGCCTGTCATATGGACGACCTTTGGCCTGTTTTATGAGGGGGAATTTATTACCCATGAAATTATGAGTGCCAATAAATTTGAAAAATGGCTAACAGAGCTTCTCGCACACCAAAAGCCCCGCCCATCCCAATAGGCGAGGGCTTTGTTTGTGTGACTACTTGCTCGTTGGCGCAAAATCCATTCCTTTTACATATTGCTGGCTGTGAACGGCGAACTCTGCCGTGAGTGGGGAGATCGACTGCCAGTTGCGCACCGCGAGCACCACTTCCCGTGTAATCGGGGGTGACAGAGGGATCGCGACGACTTTGGGGATGACAGGTGGCATGTACAGCTCTGGCATGATGGTGACGCCGATATACTCCTGCACCATGGTCAATATTGTATACACCTCACGCACTTCAAACGTAACTGTTGGGGTGATTTGATTCTCTTGCAGCATTTTTCGGATGCAGCCATCCTTTGGCATGATAAAGCAGCGTTCCGCAATTTCGGAAAAACGAAGGGTCTGACTGTCCTTCAACGGATGGGTATCTGGCAAAATGACCATCATTTCGTCTTGTAAGAGCGGCAACGTTTGCATTTCCTTATCAGGCATAACGGTAAAAGCAATGTCGACAACCGAGCTGTGCAGCCAGTTGCTAATTTCATCACTGTCGCCTTCCAAAAGCAGGATGTCCACAGCCGGAAACCGCTTGCGAAAGCTGCCCAAAAGTCCAGGCAAAAAGCGGGAGGCGACGCTGGGGATCGAGGCAATACGCAAGGTGCCGGACGAAATCCCGCGGGCCACGTTTGCTTCCTCCGTCATGCAGGATGTGATGTTCAAGATGTCACGAGCGTGCGAAAGCATTCGTTCTCCGATGCTCGTCGGAGTGATCCCGCTGCGACTGCGCTGAAAAAGGCTGACGCCTAGCTCTTTTTCCAGGGACTGAATCATCTGCGAGACGGCGGATTGCGTAAAGCCGATTTCTTCTGCTGCCCGCGTGAAGCTACCAGCTTTTGCTGCGGCGACAAACACTTGCAGTTGGGTAAGCGTCATGTCTCCTCGTTCCTTTTCATTAGTTTTATCTTATGAAAAACATTATAAATCATTGTTTTACTAATGGAAAAGAGCTTCGTATAGTAAAAGACATCACCACCAAGCACATACGAGGAGGAACATAGATGCATCCCGAATGGCAGCGAATTGCAAATGAATTTATCGAGGCGACCTCTTACCGGGTAGGCGAGCTAGAAAAAGGCTGGGCCTCTCGTTATGATTTTTCCAAAAGACCAGCGACGTATTTGCGCTTTGAAGAGGTGTTTGCACGCATAGAATTGGGCAAGCCGCAGTTTCCAGCATCCGTCGATTTGTGGGAGGTCCTCGCTAATCGAAGATCCAAGCGTAATTTCTTGAAACAGCCCATGACGCTTAACGAATTGAATCTCTTGCTGTGGGGGACACAGGGGATCACAGATGATATGGGAGACTATCAATTACGCACGACGCCATCTGCCGGAGCTCTGTATCCGATTGAGACGTACCTGATGATCAACAACGTGGAGGGACTCGAGAAGGGCCTGTATCACCTGGATGTACAGAACTGGTGCTTGGAGGGACTGAAGAAAGAAGACACGTCCGAGATTGCCTATCTGTTCACGGAAGAACAAGAGGTGACGAGACGGGCTGCAGTCAATTTCGTTTGGACAGCAATGGTAGATCGCACGAAAGACAAATACAAAGAGCGTGCGTACCGCTATATTTGGTGGGATTCCGGGCACGTATCGCAAAATCTGCATTTGGTAGCAAACGGATTGGGGCTTGGGGTAACGACGATTGGTCACTGGATGGATCATGACATGAACGAATATTTAGGAATTGATGGCACGTCCCATCTGTCTGTTTTGATGGCATCAGTGGGCAAAATCGCAGGCGGACATTGGCTGACGGACCGACGGCCGGAATAAGCAGGTAAAAAGGATGCGCATAAAAGTCGCATCCTTTTTTCATCTTGATGGTGTGCAGTTTCGTTTACTTCTTACTTGATTTTGCCGAGTGTACACGATAACATATGTTCTAAATAAGAGTGATAACCATTATCAAAGTATGGAAGTCTAAGAGAAGAGGGTGACCGTTGTGTCCATTGCCAAAATCATTCGAGAGCGCCGCTCTATTAAAAAAGACTATAAACCAGATACTGTGTCCGAAGAACTTGTTCTAGAGCTGTTGAATGACGCCGTATACGCGCCGAACCATTGTATTCGTGAGCCATGGAGATTTATGTTTGTATCTTCAGAGAAAAAAGAAGCGTTTGTCGAGAAGTTGATCACCTGCTATCCGCCTGAAGCCCATCAGGCGCGCAGAGACATGTACAACCAGCCAGTAGCTTATTTGGTTGTTATCATGAAAGAAGATCCGCGCCAAAAACAATGGGAAGAAGATTTCAGTGCGACGGCTGCTCTCATTCAAAACTTCCAGTTGCTCGCATGGGAGCGTGGACTAGGCGTTGTGTGGAAAACAAACGCGCACAACTGGGACCCGAAGGCACACGCTATTTTGGGTGTTGCGCCAGGAGAGAAAATCGTTGGTTTCCTGCACCTCGGTTTTTTCGATCAGGAAAATGTACCAGCAGCTCGCACACGCACACCTGCCGAAGAAAAGTTCACTCGGTTCGAATAAACGAAAAAACGAGACCAATCGAAGGTCTCGTTTTTTTTGTAACTACTTTGCTGCTGCTTCCTGTGCGATGACTTTTACCATACTGGAAATGATTCCTAGATGGATGGACTCGTGCATGAGGGCAAAGTTAAAGACTTCTCCTACCGTCGTAAATTGGAAGGGACCCATTGTAATGGGGGCAGGCAAAGCTGCTTCTAGCTGCTCAGGGGTAACGGAGGCCAGCAGATCTAGTTGTACGGACAAGTAGTGAATGAGTTCATCTTTCGAGGGAGGTGCAGTCGTCCAGTCAGAAGGCTTCGTTCCCGTCTGAAAAAGAGTAGAGTAAGAAGCGGGCAGGTCAGATTGGTAAGGCAAGCCGATGGACAGGAAATGCTGAAAACAAAAGACGATATGCCCGATATTCCAGCGAAGTGTATTTGAAAAAGCGGGAGATTGAACATCCAATAGCTCCTCAGGAATCATGGGAATCTGCTGCAGACCAATTTGACGAACGGATGTGGCAGAAGTGATCATGCTTTGAGACATGAGACAAAACCTCCCTATTATTTTCCTATGATTGACAGCGCTCTTACCGTCATCTAAAGTGTACGTCGTAGGGGAAAACGCAACAATCATGCTTTTCCGATGAGAATGATTAGTAAAAATGATCATGGGCGCAAGGGGTGAAGCAATGGAGCTCAGGCAATTGGAGTATTTTATGGCAATATGTGAGGAAATGCATTTTTCCCGGGCCTCAGAAAAGCTATGTACCTCTCAGTCCAACCTCAGCCAGCAAATCAAGTTTTTAGAGAATGAGCTGGGTGTCCCGCTGTTTGACCGCTTGGGCAAGCGAATCACGCTGACAGAAGCAGGAAAGGTATTGCTGGAACAGAGTCGGCATGTTTTTTCCCATATCGACTACGCACGTGAAGCAATTGCAGCCATGAAAAACAACGAAGGGGGCACGCTCACGATCGGTGTCCTGCCTGGCGATGCCGATTTGTTGTTTGATGCTCTTCTTGTAGAATTCCACCGCTTGTATCCGAAAACATCCTTATCTGTCATAGAGTCTACAAGAATCGTGGAGCAAATCACATCCGGCGAGATTGATTTGGGCGTGACGGTGTTACCTGAGCCGGATGAGAGAATCACTGTCATTCCGCTATTTCACGAAGAGTTCGCGCTTGCCGTTCATCGCGCACATCCACTCGCCAAGGAAAAGGCAATCAAGTTTGGGCAGCTTCAAGAGGTAAAAATGGTGATGTTTCCGCCGGATCATCAAGCAAGACAGCTCATCAATCGCTATTGCATACAGGAAGGCTTTCGTTTGCAGCCTCATATCGAAACCACCACACTCCAGTCTCAATTGAGTCTTGTAAAAAAAGGGATCGGAGGCTGTATCCTGCCTAGCTTACTGCTGCAAAACGTAAACGACGACGAGATTGCGATCATCAATCTCTTGCATCCGACACCCAGCCAAGACATCTGTCTGGTTTATCGCAAGGACAAATATATGGGGTTCGCCGCTCGTACCTTCATCGATACGCTACAAGCGTATATTCAATCGGCCATCGACAACGCCCAGGCTTCCGCCATCAATAATAATCACTCGTAAGATTTTCCTTTCCTTGGTAAAATACATATCATAACGAACAGTACGATCTGGTCGATGGGAGGAAGTTCACATGCATCCAAAAAAAGTCCCCCGTTAATCCCGAGGTCCTCCATTCATGTATTTGTGTCAGCTCACCTCAAAAAATATCAAGGGAGATGTACGTAAATGAACATGAATGGACCTGTAAAAATGTCTCGAAGTGAACGATTTCAAACCTGCCAAGAAATTGCTGCGAGATTGCATGACGTGTACAAAGAAAAGATTCTGGCCATTGGGGTGTATGGTTCTATTTCTCGTGGGACAGACGGCCCTTATTCGGATATCGAGATGTTTTGTGTACTAGAAGAAACAGGGGAAGAAATAGAATTTAGCTACGAATGGTCAGCGGGGCCTTGGAAGGCGGAAGTGAATGTGTGCAGTGCAGATGTTTTGCTGAACACTGCCGCTACTGTCGAGGATGATTGGCCGCTGACACACGGCCCATTCTTTTCTCCGCTGAGTCTGTACGATCCGAAGGGCTTTTTTGAAACGCTCAAAAAAGCAGCGGAATCACCGGCGCAGGAAGAGTTCACAGAGAATATCAACGGTATTCTCGTAGGGGAAATGTACGAGTTTATTGGCAAGTTGCGAAACGTAAATCTAGACGGTCCACATACCTATCTGCCCTATTTAGCCATGCAATTTGCCCAATACGGTGCGATGTTGATCGGGCTGCATAACCGAAAGCTGTACTCGACAGGGGCCAAGGTTTTGCCAGAAGCGCTGGAATTGCCGCATCGCCCGGCTGGATACGATCAGGTAGCCAGATTGGTAATGGCGGGAGATCTGACTGATCCAGTAAAAATCGTTACTGCTTGCGAAGCATTCTGGGATGGTCTCCAAGAGTGGGCTGCACAACATCACTATGTGATTCATTCAGAGCGAATTCCTTTTTAATGGATAAAAAAACAAATGAGACCCTTTGTACGTAGGGGTCTCAACCTTCCAAGAAAGCCTTGCTTCCTAGCGAGGCTTTTCTTTTTTTGCTTACTCAACTTTGCCGCTCAAATGCTCATGAATGAGCTTCCATTCATCTGTCTCCGTTTTCGTAAAAATATTCGTGGCTCTGCCACTTCCCTTGACGAATTCCCCGTTATAATAGCCTTGATATTCATACGTATATACACAGCTAGCGGATCTTTGATCGACAGCAATCCACTGGACATCCGTAGCCGCATAGACTTCATCCTTGATCAGATGCCATGCATTTTCAAAGTAAGCGCGGATCTCACTCATCGATGTACAAGTCTTGTCGGAAAACCAGTAAATAGCATTCGGATGAAGCACTTTCTCTACATTGGCAAAGTCATGTGTATTAGTAGCGTCCATATATTGCGCGAACGCCTGTTTATATCCTTCCACAAATGATCCCTCTCTCCGCTATAAATGGTCTATTTATCCATATTTTATAGGTTTGCGGCAAAGAAAAAAAGCCCGCCCGATGTAGAAGGGGGCTATTCGGGCGGAAATGGAGGACGTAATGTCCATCGTAGGGTCTGACACATTCATGATAGTTGTCTGATGTTAAGGAAGAGTAGAGAGAACATGAAGCATTTGTTAATTTTTAGGTTTTGTCTAAATGCCGAGGGCAAGCACCCGTTTTTTTTCTTTTTGATCGCTGGGATAGACAGGCATCCATACAGGGGAGATGCGACTGTCATAAGCTGAATGCAGTACTGATCCTTGCCAGCAGATCGGTGCTTCCATCTGATCTCAATGAGAGGGGGAGAGAAGATCATGGGTTGCAATCGCGATGGTTTCGGCTTTTTTGGTGGCGGGTTCATTTGGATTCTCATTATTATTTTTCTAGTGATTTGCTTCTTTGATGATTAAGGTACGCTTGCAAAGAAAAGACTCTGTGCTCTTATACAAGAGACAGAGTCTTTTTTCTGGTTACTACTTCAAATGCTGCAAAAACTGACGTGTACGTTCCTCACGCGGCTTTGCGAACAAGTGGGAAGGTGTATCTCGCTCCACGATGACGCCTTGGTCCATGAAAATCACCTCGTCGGCAACTTCACGGGCGAACCCCATCTCGTGTGTGACGACGATCATTGTCATTCCTTCCTGGGCAAGCTCCTTCATCACCTTCAACACTTCGCCAACGAGCTCCGGGTCGAGAGCGGAAGTAGGCTCGTCAAATAGCATGACTTGCGGGTCCATCGCCAGTGCGCGGGCAATCCCTACGCGCTGCTGCTGTCCGCCAGACAACTGTGCAGGAAAATGGTCCAGCTTGTCACCGAGACCAACCTTTGTCAGGAGAGCAGCGGCTTTCGCACGTGCTTTTTCTTTGTCTTCTTTTTTGACAGTGACGGGCCCCTCCATCACATTTTCAAGGGCTGTCATGTGCGGGAACAGATTGTAGTTTTGAAACACCATCCCGGTTTGCTTCCGCAGCTTCGGAATACTTGTTCGCTCAACTTTTTTGGAAAAGTCCAGCTTGACGTCCCCGATCTGGACGCTGCCGCTGGTCGGAACCTCAAGTGCATTCAGGCAGCGAAGCAAGGTTGTTTTGCCGGAGCCAGAAGGACCGATGATAACAACTACCTTTCCTTTTTCCACCGAGAGGGAAATGCCTTTGAGCACATGTAAGGTGTTGAATTGTTTATGCACATCCGTGATCGTAATCATTCGTTTTCACCTGCTTTTTAGACATAACGGTCCAGCTTGTTTTCGATGCGATCCTGGATAATGGAGAGTACGAAGCAAATCACCCAGTAGATAAGGGCTGCTTCCGCATAGACGAGCAACGGCTCATATGTCGCAGCAACGACTTCTTGGGCTTTGCGAAACATTTCCGGTACCAGAACGACCGAAGCCAGCGAAGTATCCTTGACCAAACTAATAAACGAGTTGGACAAAGGAGGAATGGAGACGCGAGCTGCCTGAGGGAGCACGACCCTGCGCAGTGCTTGCCAGTAGGTCATTCCCAGAGAGTAGGCTGCTTCCCATTGCCCTTTTTGAATCGACAAGATCGCGGCACGTACTACCTCGGAAGAGTAGGCACCGACGCTGAGAGAGAAGCCGATGATTGCCGACGGTATCGGATCGATCATCAAGCCGATGCTCGGGAGGCCATAAAAAATGATGAACAATTGGACCAATAAAGGGGTACCGCGAATGATCGATACATAAAAGCGGGCGATGCCAATCAGCGGCTTAATGCCGGATAGTCGTGCCAGCGCAGTGAGAACGGCAAGGATCAGACCAATGAAAAAGGCAGCGATGGCGATTGTTAAAGAATAGAGCAAGGCTCCTTTCAACAGAGGAAGAAAGGAGCTTTGCGCGATATCGATCCATCGGTTCAGGCGTTCTGGGTTTTCAAAGAAGCTACTTAGAGACATCTGCACCAAACCATTTCTCTGATATTTTTGCGAGGGTACCATCTTTCGTCATGTCATCCAGTGCTTTGTTGAATGCATCAACCAGCTCTGTGCTGCCCTTGCGGAAGAGGAAGCCGTTTTTCGCTACGTTCGGATCTTTTGCGATAATTTTGATCGGAACATCAGGTTTTTGCTTCATGAAGTCCAACAGGGAAATCCCATCGTTGATCGTAACGTCTACACGCTTGGAAACAAGCAGGTCAATCGCTTGGTTAAAGCCTTCCACACCGACGATTTCCGCTCCGTTTTTCTTCGCGATATCTGTGAGGTTGCTCGTCAATGTTTGCGCTGCTTTTAGACCTTTAATATCCGCAAAGCCTTTTACGGTCGTGTTGTCTTTATGGGTGACAAGGACTGCTGTGGAAACGGTATATGGATTGGAGAAATCGTATTTTTCCTGACGATCAGGGCGAATGCCTACCTGATTCGCTACGACATCAAAGCGCTTGGAGTCAAGTCCAGCGAACATGGCATCCCATTGTGTTTCTTGAAACACAGGTTCGACGCCGATGCGCTTTGCTACCTCTGTCACGACCTCCACATCATAGCCTGTCAGCTTGCCAGACTGATCGTGGAACGTAAACGGCGCGTATGTGCCCTCGGTTCCGATCAGCATTTTACCGTCAGCTTTTACTTTTTCCAACAAGTTTTGTTCTTTTTTCTCTTCTGTTGGGGCAGGAGCGGCACTATTTTGCGGTGATTGTCCTGTTGAAGACGACCCGCAACCTGCCAATGCGACTAACAGAGTGGAAGCGAGAAGGGAAAATAATAGTTTTTTCATAAAGTAACCCCCACTAAACCGATGTGAATTTGAATAGGAACATACTAAAAGGGACAGACAATTTTGTCAACGGCTAAGAATTACTTCGTGATATCTTCGCCGAACCATTTGACGGAAATTTTGGAAAGGGTGCCGTCCTGCTGCATCTCATCGAGCACCTTGTTAACCGCATCAATCAATTCCGTGCTACCTTTGCGGAACATGAAAGCGGTTGGTTGGCCTTCTGTATTTTTCGCCACGACTTTGATTGGCGTATCCGGCTTTTGTTTCAGGAAATCAAGCACCGACAAATTATCGTTGATCACTACGTCCACGCGTTTTTGCGCGATCAGGTCAATCGCCTGATTAAAGTTGTCTACACCGACGATTTCTGCCTCATGGGAGCGTGCGAGGTCAGCGTAATTGCTGGTCATGGATTGTCCGGCTTTTAAGCCTTTAATATCCTTGAAGTCTTTGACGGTGTTATTGTCCTTGTGCGTGACCAAAACCGCACGGGAAATCGTATATGACTTGGAGAAATCGTACTTTTCCTGACGATCAGGACGGATTCCTACCTGATTGGCAATGACGTCAAAGCGTTTGGAGTCGAGTCCCGCAAACATGGCATCCCACTGGGTTTCCTGGAACACAGGCTCTACACCGAGTCGCTTGGCAACCTCCGTGATTACTTCCACATCATAGCCAGTCAATGTGCCCGACTGATTATGGAACGTAAACGGAGAGTATGTACCTTCCGTACCAATGACGAGTTTCTTCTCGGCTTTCACTTTTTCCAGCAGATTTTGCGAAGCTGCTTGATCAGCAGGCGGAGTCGTATTATTCGGCTGAGAAGGAGAACCGGAAGTGCTACAGCCAACCATTCCCAGTAGCAGACAAGAGAGTAAGGTAGAAAGAATGACTTTTTTCATGTTGTAATCCCCTTTATGTTAATCGGATTTCATGGATTCATAGTAGTGGTCGTTCATGCCTTTGTCAATCTTTAAATTGTTAAATCCTATTTGATTACTTTGAATTGAGAACTATACAGCTGCGGTGAAGAGAAGAATATTTCCAGTCTAGGCTCCAGGCTACGTCCTGCTGGGGGTAAAGACTGTCCGCTCCGAAGGGATTCGCGGGGAAACGCAAAAGTGGTAGCCGCTACGTCGCGTGGGCACGGTTGCGTTTCTGATGCCCGCGAATCCCTTCTCCGCTCGGTAGGACTCCACAAGTCGCTACGTCTGGAAATATTCTTCTCTGTCGTAACTGATGACATTTCTTCCATTCTTTTATATCTCTAAAAGCCTGTTTAAACACGGAAAGCTCGTAGAGGAAACAGGAGAAAACAGCGAAGATCTTTGGTACACCGACTTAGACGGAATGCAAAAAGCGAAACACGCCTTTAAGCGTCCACCTCTGAAATACATCCTGAAAGGACCACTTTGGACGCGGTTTCGCTTTTTGCATGGAGGCGGGCAGTCAACCCCACAGCGGGTGGGACAAGAATCTGAGCGTTTTCTCCTGTTTCCTCCCCACCACTACAGTAACGACATACCGGCTATCTCTTTTAAGGATTCTCCATTCACGCAGTAGCTATGTGCATGAGACGAAAACTTGGCGCAGAAGTAGTGGTTGAGGTTCCCCGTCAAGAAGCGTACAATTAGTACGAATTGAAAGGCCTACAAGCAATGACGTGCTTGTTCTTCATAGGAGAGCGCACCGACAAAAGGAGTCAATCAACATGTTAAACGACTGGCGTATGTATACAGATGGAAGTGGAATCGAGCAAAAGCATGTAGCCTGGCATGAAGTGCTGAAGGAAATCGCTCAATTGGATGGAGTAACGCGGACGTTGGTTCACGCAGCGTACGGAGACCATGTTGATTTGGTCGTAGCAGGCGGGAACAACGGCAAAGTATTGGTGCAATGGAAAGAACACGAGCCTTCTGAACAGCACTTTGTCCTTGCGGCAGACAAGCAATCGGCGGTGATGTCCACACTCGTCATTGAGGGTAGTGAGGTTGCCTTCCCCCTTTCCTGGTGTGTTCCGCTTGAGCAGGTTGTTCCCTTGTGCGGGGATTTGCTCCGAACATGTGAAAAAGGGGAGCCGGCAAAACTCGAATGGCTTCCGGTAGAAATGTAGGCAGGAGGGCAGCATGGAACTACAAACGTTGCAGCAGTCCATCCTCATCATGGCCGTCATCATTGGGATCGGTAGCTTAATCGGCTACCGACAACCCTTGACTGCGGACTCCCGCCAACTCGTCATCACGATTATTATTAACGTGGCCATGCCGTGCATTATTTTAGACGGGATCTTTCAGACAACCATTGATCAACAAATTCTATACCAAATTTTTGCAATATTCTTCATTTCTATTATCCTGAACTGCTTGGGTATTTTCATCGGCTGGTTAGGTGCGCGTGCTCTTCCGCTTCCTGTGAAAAAACGCCGGGAGATCGCGCTCTTGTCTGGCTTGGGGAATACAGGCTTCATCGGTTTACCGCTTTGTGCAGCATTGTTCGGGCCAAAAGGGGCACTCTTGGCAGCGATTTTTGACGCAGGTGTGGATGTTGTGCTATGGACAGTAGGGGTGATGATGCTCCAGGAAAAAGGAAGCTTCTCCTTGAAAGGGCTCAAGACACTCATCAACATCCCGATGATCGCGATTGTATTTGGACTCGGTTCTGCCATCATCGGTTTTGTGCCTCCTGAGCCTGTGAAGCAGCTTTTTGGAACGCTGTCCAAGCTTGCCTCTCCGTTAGCCATGATGTATATTGGTATGCTTTTGCCTATGTTTTTGCGCAACAAACCACAAGTATCCTTGAAGCTTTTGAGCATGCCACTCACGTTTAAACTCGTTGTTTTTCCGCTGATGACGGCGTTTCTTTTGTCCGTTTTTTCAATCGACAGCGATATCGTCAGCGTTTCCCTTGTGCAAGTAGCTATGCCCACCCTGACATTGGCCTCGATTTTGTTCGGGCGTTATGCAGCGGATGAGGAGATGGGGGCCATGACGACGGTTTGTTCCACCTTGCTGGCGCTCTTGTCCATCCCGGTTGTTCTGGTCATGGGAAATTGGCTTTTGCACTAATCTCTCGCCAATCTCAGTCATAGTGAAACGAAACAGAGGTAACCTATGTCTAACAAGTAAAGAATGACGAAAATGATGATGAGGGATGGAGGAACAACAATGAAAGGCAAATCGATTTTGGCTGTTGCCCTGACACTGCAAGTGTTGGCGGCTTATCCTGTGCAGGCGGCAGTGACTAGCACACCACAAACAACGACAAATGCGATACTGGTAAACGGAGAGCAATCTTCCTTGGCAAAAGCACCGATTCTCGTCCAGCAGCGTACCTATGTAACTGCCGAGGATGCGAGTCGGATTTTAGGAGGCACTTGGAAACAGGATGCAACGAATGGAGAAATGAAGCTGGCAAAAGGGACGCTGACGTTCCAACTCGTTACAGGAAAAGTAGCGTTGAATGGCAAGTGGCTGTTAGATGGGCAGGGCGCAATCGTGCGTGACAAGCAAGTGTATGTGCCGTTGAGATGGATGGCAGAGCAGGCCGGACATCAAATCACGTGGAATGCCGAGAAAAAGGCGGTGGAAATTGTGATGGCTGGGGAAGAGAGTGCCTTTACGCTTGTCGATGCCGATAAGCTGACAGAACAGGAACGTACGTTTATTGAATCGGTAAAAGAACAGCAAGGCATTCACAAGCAGGGAGATCTTTATGTCATCGCACGCGGGTCCTCACCGAATCCTGGCTACGGACTGCAGGTAACCAAAGTCGAGCAGAGCTTGGAGCAGCTTTTTGTGTATGTCAAACAAACGCAGCCTGATCCGGGCAAAATGTATCCGCAAGTAATTTCCTATCCGTATTTGACTGCAAAAGTGAAGTTGCCACCTTACACGACGATTTCCTTTCTAGATGCAGAGACGAAGAAGCCGCTGTTTCCCACAGAGGGCAACGGAAGCCGATAAAAAAATCGAACAAACGACGCAGAGGGCCTGCTAACGAGGAGCACGTAGCAGGCCCTCTTGTTTTTGTGTAACTCCTGATGTAAGATATGGTTGTGATTTCCTATCCCTTGAGAAATGGAGGTGTGTGTACGTGTCCGGAACTCTTCAAGCGTGGTTTGTGGTAGAAACTTCCAGTATGACGCATGATTTTACATTCAACGGGATCAGTCTGTCCTTTTTTGCGCATACAACTGAACGGAGTTTCCATAGGCGTACCATGCATCGATCAGGGGCGGTTTGTTCTTGTCTATAATGGGTAACTGACGTAAGGTCGGTCCCTTTCACGATGCCGCAGGTAATGGCCTGCGGCTTTTTTGCGTCCACTCGTACGTGCGGTGTGGTCTCAAAATTGTGCCGGGGCCACCAGGAAATCCATTATTTTGAACCGTTACCAACATTTCAAGGAGGAAACAATCATGATTATTGTCGCGACACAGCAATTGCAGAAATCGTACGGAGCCGATCCGGTTTTACAAGATATCACATTGGAAATAAAGGCAGGAGAACGCGTCGGGATCGTCGGACCGAATGGAGCAGGCAAAACCACATTGTTCAAGCTGTTGGCAGGTATCGAAAGCCCAGATTCTGGTGAGCTTTTTCGGGCAAAAGGAACGATATGGGCGTACCTGCCGCAAACGCCGAAGTATCCGGCGGAGTGGACGGGGGCCGATGTTGTAGCCAGTGCTTTTGCGGATGTCATCAAGCTGCAGGAGCAGATGCGCGAGCTCGAGCAACAGATGGGCTTGCTATACGAAAATGAACAAGAGCTAAACCGCCTCATGCTGCGCTATCAAAAGCTGCAAGATGAATTTGAACAGCGGGATGGCTATCAGTGGGAGACGAAAATGGCCCAGGTGACACAGGGCTTGGGAGTTAGTTCGGAGCTGTTAGCGACACCTTTTGCCCAGCTGAGTGGTGGGGAAAAGACGAAGGCTGGCCTTGCAAAGCTACTCTGCCAACAAAGCGATGTTCTGCTCTTGGATGAGCCGACCAACCATTTGGATGTGGAGTCGATGGAGTGGCTAGAGGAGTTTTTGAAAAATTATCAAGGCACGATCCTGATCATCTCCCATGACCGTTATTTTTTGGATGCGGTCGTCACGTCTGTCTATCATGTGGACGGAGGGGAAGCTGAATTTTATATCGGCAATTACAGTGCGTTCGCCACGGAGCGTGAGGAGCGCTTGTTGCGACAGTTTGCCGCTTATCAGGAACAGCAGAAACAAATCAAGAAAATGAAAGAGACAATCAAACGGCTCAAGGAGTGGGGCAATCGCTCCAATCCACCGAACGAAGCCTTTCACCGAAGGGCAAAAAGTATGGAAAAAGCGCTGGCGCGGATTGAACGTATCGAGCGACCAAAAATGGAAGCAGATCGCATGGGCTTGCAGTTTATGAAAACCGACCGAAGCGGGCAGGATGTGCTGAAAGCGACGGGGGTACAGAAAGCATTTGGCGGAAAACAGTTGTTTGCAGACGCTAGCTTTTTATTGCGCTACGGGGAGCGAAAAGCGCTGCTTGGACCAAATGGCTGCGGCAAATCCACGTTGATTCGCATGCTGCTGGGAGAGATTGAGCCAGACGCAGGTACGCTCAAAATTGGCAGCAGCGTAAAGGTTGGCTACTTGTCACAGCAAGCTTTGGAAGGGGACCAAAACCAACGTCTGATTGATGTTTTCCGCGAGGTAGCCAGCGTGACGGAGCCGGAAGCACGACATTTGCTGGCGCGGTTTATGTTTTACGGCGAACAAGTTTTCAAGAGGATCGGGCAGTTGAGCGGCGGAGAGCGGATGCGACTACGATTGGCCCAAATGATGCATCAGGAAATCAACCTGCTCATTCTGGACGAACCGACCAACCATCTGGATATTGAAGCGCGAGAAACATTGGAGGAAGCCTTGGCGGATTTTCGCGGGTCGTTGTTTATCATCTCGCATGATCGCTATTTCCTGCAGAAGATGGCAGATGGTGTATTTTGGGTAGAAAATAAGCGGCTGGTTCACGATGTGGGTTCCTATGAGGAAGCAAGGGAAAAGCAAAAACAAAGGATTGCTGCTCGTGCGGGTAAGCCAGAAGAAGAAATAGAGCGAAAGCAGTCAGCAGTCAAACAAGTCCAAGAGACGGCCGTGACGAATGCGACAGCAAAACGTCCAAATCCTTACAAACTAGCAGAGCTTGAACAAAAAATAGCCTCGTTAGAAGGAAGAAAAGGCGAACTGACTGCCTTGCTCCAAACTGAAGGGGCCGATTACGAGCAGTTAGTGGCTTGGCAACAGTTGATTGATCAGGTACAGCAGGAGATAGAGGTAACCTTTTCAGTTTGGATGGAGCTACAGGAACAGTAGGCTGCCATAAAAATAGCACCGCCAGCAACTTGTTGAATGCTGGCGGTGCTTCTTTTTGTATGACTTACGATTGCGCATGTGTGCTTGGTTCTGGAAGGCGGCGATAGCTGCTTACGAACCACAGGAGGAGCAACACCATCAAGACCCCTCCGAGGAAGAACGGACCGCCGTGGGAGACTTGGTAAACCGCTCCACCAGCTAATGGACCCAAGATCCGTCCTAGGCTATCCATCGAGCTGATTGCTCCACTTGTCACGCCTTGGCCTTGCGTGGTTCGCTGGGTGATCATTGCGGTGGCTGTCGCTCTGATCATGCCTTGTCCCGCCCCGAATAAGGAGAGGATCAGCGCCAGCACCCAAAAGTTACCCGATAACGGAATGGCGAAAAATCCAATGCCGTAAAGAATCATCCCGATGACGAGGACACTTGCTTCCCCTAGCTGCTTGACCATTCTTCCGATCAGCCCGCCCTGTACAGCGGCAGCGATCAAGCCCATGACGAGAAACATGTAGCCGAGGTCTATGGAGGTAAAACCGTACAAATCACTTATGTACAGGGCAAAAGTCGTTTCCAGTCCGGAAAAAGCAAAGGAAACGGTGAACAAAATACCGTACAGCAAGGACATGGATCCGAACAAAGAGACAAGCGGATTTTGCCGCTGTTCTTTTTGCAGATTCGCCCGTTTTTCTTTCGGCAGGCTTTCTGGCAAGGAAAACAGGATCAGGAAAAATGTAAGCAACGCCACGATACCCGAAGCGTAGAAGGGAACGGCAAAGCCGAATTTGCTGAGCAGTCCACCAATGACCGGACCGAAGACAAAGCTAAGTCCAATCCCTGCGCCAATGACCCCCATCCCTTTGGCCCGTTCTTCTGAAGGGAAGAGATCCGCTACCATTGCGGTTACGGTTGGCAATGCGGCAGCCGAGACGATTCCACCCAAAATGCGATACAGGAGCATTTCTGTATAACTGTCAGCGAGTCCAAACAGGATAAAGGTGATAGAAAAGCCGAACAGCCCAAATGATAGGAGTGGCTTTCGCCCGATTTTATCTGAAAGTGCCCCCCAAATCGGTGCAAACACCAGCTGCATAATATTGTAGCTGGCAAAAAGTACGCCAATTTGTAACGAAGTCGCACCCAATTTTTCCGCGAAAAAGGGAAGAATGGGGATAATGATGCCAAAACCGAGCATGATGAAAAAAGCAATAAAGAACAAGAGGGCAAGGTGCTTCTTATTCACTACGTCTACCTCTTTTCGCACAAAAATCTGTTCAAGCGAATTGTTTGCTTTTTCCACCTTACGTGAAGGAAATGTCGAAGTCAAGCCAGCAGCGTGGGCAGTTATAGCGAGACGTGCTATAATAGAAAAGAAACAAGAATGGCTACCTATATTGTCAAGTATATATCCATGAGGTGTTTGTTACATGTCTACTGCGATGCTATACTACCTGGCCTGGCATGAAGATGATTGGCTGGATGAAGTGCTCGATCGTTTTCCTGAGATTAATGCCATTGTGCCTTCGGTCAAAACGTTTGAGTTGCTGGCTAAACAAAGAGAGTCCGGAGAAGTTGAGCGAGCTGTCCTCGTTCTGAATGCGGCTGTCGAACAGGAGAGATGCAAAGAGTTTTTACGCTTGTTTCAAGAACACCCACAGCTATCCGCGGACCCTTTGTATATCGTCGGATTGAAACCGGAAGAGGAGGAGGCGTGGCAAGAAGCGTATCCACACGCGAAGATCATCGTCATTACCGGCTTTGCTGTCGAGTTTGATTACGATGCCGTCCTCGCAAGGATGGAAATCGATCTGGAGGGAGCTCATTGAAAATAAACCCGAATGAATTCGATTTGAAGGCGTTTCTGCACCGTTTCGGATTGGTTATTTATACAGGTGATCCTGAAGGGGATTTGCTGTTGATAGAAGATGAAATTCGGGAGCTATATGAGCTGAATGTCATTGACAAGGAAGAGTTCATTGAAGCCATGTCAGCGTTGCGCAGCAAGCGTAAGGCTGAGGGAAGAGAATAGAGCGTAAGAACGTGTTTGCCAAGCCGTGTGTAAGCGGTAGTTGGTGAACACGTTTTTTTGTTTGGGCATCTCGAATTTTATTTTGTAAGAAATTCTTCAGAAATACTTATCCTTTTCTTAAGGATTTCTGTCTTCTTTTGAAAGGTTTACCCGTTAGGATAGAGTGCAGAGAGAAAGGAGGCGGCACAGGTGGAGTTTACAGGGTATTACGAGCTATTCTGGGAGATGGTTACAGGCATGCTGGGAAAATTCATTCCTGATGAGATTACGGTCATGACCATGGGGGCACAGGTTGCTAATACAGGAGCGGACTTTTTTCCAGCATTTGCCATCATATACCCCGTTTTTTTCATCGTTTCTTGCGTGGGATACTTGCTGGGAGCGAAGGTATTTGGCTGGATGACCCGGAGGCTGGGCTTGCGTGCTGATAGACTATCGGCATTGCGCGGGTCAATGGGCTGGTTGCTTGCTTTTGGTATCTTTCTTCCGATTATTCGTCATATCGTGCCTATCCTCGCCGGTGCCAGCCGAATGTCGTTTCGGCAGTTCCTTCTATTCTTTTTGCCGAGCAGTATCGTTTGGACCTTGCATTACTTCGTGGCAGGCTACTTGTTCTTTGATCAACTGGAAATAATGATTGCCGGTGTTTATCAATATAGCAAAATTACATTGACGATTGTTTGTTTTGCAGGGTTTTCGTTCCTCATGATTCGCCAGTTGCAGCGTCTTGGTGGAATGAAAGGACCTCGAACGAATAAGCAACCACCTGTTTCGTAACCGATATGAATTCTTAGTGCAGCGTCTACTATCCACGAGCTTTTCGGATGGCAGGCGCCTTTTTTTATGCGGATTTATTATCGTTCTGTTCTGATACTTTTAAAAGTTTGTAAAGAAGAAGTTTACATTTGGTAACGATGGGGTAAATTACCAAATGTCGTCGTGTCATGAATTTCCATTTTAAAAAATTTGTATGATTGGAGGCTTTTGCATGAGGAGCATAAAAAATGTGCTGGTAACCATTTTGGCTGCTATCACGATCGGTATTTTTATTCTTCAGCTAGTGTTTGGTTTTCTCCAGTTTGAGCAAATTATCTCGAATGAAGTAGAAGCAAAGCTACAAATGCAGGTAGCCAAAGAGGCGGCTTATCTGAATGGGATGCTGGACAAGACAGGCAAGCTCTCGGAAACACTCACTTATTCTGTCTCGCATGGCTCCAAGGAAACAATCAAGCAAATAGAAGGGACGCTGGTCGATGTCGTAGCGTCTGAGCCTTTGATTGTTGGCGGTGGATTTTGGATGGAGCCATACAGCTTCGACAGCACGCAAAAGCTGTACGGCAGGTACGCCATCCGTAATAACGACAAAGTAGAGCTCGATCCGGCTTATAGCGATGGCAGCTATGATTATCTCGCGCAGGATTGGTACAAGGCGGGGATGGTGGACAAGCCATATGTATGGACTGAGCCGTATGCCGACCCGATTTCCAAAGTTCCTATGGTGACAGCAATTGCACCCATTAAGGTGGGAGGAAAAATCAGCGGTACGACGACATTGGATATCGGGCTTACGGAGCTTAACAAAAGCATCGAAAATCTGAAGGTTGGCGAAACAGGCTACGGTTTTATCGTTTCCAAGTCGGGCATTTACGTATCCCATCGCGATGCCCAAAAGAACTTGCAGGTGAAAATGACGGACGAATCTGAAACGGGACTGCGGGACATTGCCAATCAAATAACAGAAGCAACCGCGACGGGTATGACGCAAGCAACCATCGCTGGTCAAACGCAATTCGTCACCTTCGCTCCTATCGGGGAAACAGGCATGACACTAGCTACTGTCATGCCCGCAGCAGAGATTAACGGACCGGTTACCCAATACTTTTACATCAGCCTGATTATTTTTGGTGTCTCGATCAGCATTTTCCTCGTGCTCTTGTACTGGTTCATCAATCGACAGGTAGCACGCCCTTTGCTGCAGCTGAAAGCAAGCATCGTCAACCTGGTGGAAAAAAAGGATTTAACCCAGACGATCCCAATCCGGCGCAAGGATGAGATTGGCGACGTGGCGACAGCGGTGAATGTATTCATTGCGGATCTGCACGGAATGATGAAAAATATTAGCGGCTATACCGGTCAAGTCGGAACTGTTTCGGAAACTTCCGCAAAGAAGTCTCATGAAGCACGGCTTGCCTTTGGACAGGTGGCGTCGTCGTTCCAAGAGGTAGCAATCGGCACGGAGAATCAACAGCATAGTGCCGAAGAAAGTGCGCGTGCTATGGAAGAGATGGCCATCGGTATTCAGCGGATTGCCGAAGCCTCATCCACGATGGCCGAATCTTCGAAACATATGGCAAACGAAGCGGTGACGGGCAACCAATCCGTAGAGAAGGTGTCAGGACAAATGGACTCCATCAACCGATCTGTAAGCCATTCTGCCGATGTCGTTCGTTCGTTGGATAGCCGCTCAGCAGAAATTTCGCAGATCGTAGAAGTCATCGCAAGCATTGCATCCCAGACGAACCTGTTGGCGCTCAATGCAGCGATTGAAGCTGCGCGTGCAGGTGAACAGGGAAGAGGTTTCGCAGTGGTAGCAGATGAGGTGCGCAAGCTGGCAGAGCAGTCCAACGACTCCGCAAACCAAATTGCCAACCTGATTACGGAAATCCAACGGGAAACGACCTCGGCGGTACAAGCCATGGATGAGGGAACACGCGAGGTAGAAACCGGAATCCAGATTGCCTATGAGACAGGGGAAGCATTCCGCCGGATCATGGATTCTACCCAGGATGTTGCCGATCAGATTCAGGAGATTTCCTCCGTTGCCGAGCAAATGTCAGCGGCAACGGAACAGGTGACGGCATCTATTTTGCAGTTGTCCTTGATTGCAAAGGAATCTGCCGCAAGTGCATCGGGTGTGGCTGCTTCAACGGAAGAGCAGCGCATCTCGATGGACCAGCTCTCTACATCCGCCGAGCAGCTAAACCAGATGGCGAGGGAATTACAGCAAATGATCAACCGTTTCACACTCTAAACCTTGTTTGCAAAAAAATGCAAAATGATGAACTGCTGCTGTCATATGATGGGAGCAGTTCGCTTTATTGACAGAAAAATACAAGTCAGAATATAATGAATTTGAAATAAAGCAAACAAAAGCAATATTTTGCAAACAAAAATCCAAGGCTGGTGGAACAGAATGCAAAACCATAAGTATGACGTTGTGGTGATTGGTGGTGGAGTAGTCGGTACAGCCATATTACGCGCCCTTTCGTTTTATCAACTGAAACTGCTTTTAATCGAGAAGCAGCCTGACGTTTGTGAAGGGACAAGCAAGGCGAACAGTGGGATTGTTCATACCGGGTTTGATGCAAAGCCAGGCACGGTTGAGGCAGAGTGCCTTCGCCGCTCCCGCCGCTTATGGCCGATGTTGGTTGAGAATCTGAGAATTCCCTTCATTCCATGTGGCGCTGTAATGGTGGCGACAAACGAAGAAGAAAAGCAGATTATCGAAACCACCTATGTTCCCCAAGCAAAGGCAAATGACGTAGATGTTTACTGGATGTCTGCTGAGGAGATTCTGGAGATGAATCCCGCTGTGACAACCAAGGTAACAGGTGGATTGGCAGTGCCAGGTGAAGCTATCTGCGATCCATTCTGGGCCACCAGAGCCTTCGGAGAGATAGCAGTGTTAAACGGTGCGGAGGTTGTGCTTGGGCATGGCGTCTCCCACATCGAGACGGTACCGGATGGAGAGGACCTGCGCCTTACGCTAGAAAATGGGGGAACGGTCACGACCCGTTATGCGGTGAATGCTGCCGGATTATGGTCTGATGAAATTGCCCGGATGGTGGGAGAGGAGAGCTTCTCGATTTCACCGCGCAAAGGCCAGTTTATCCTGACCGAAGAGGCGATATCCATCTCCTCGATCATCTTGCCGGTTCCTACGAAAACCTCCAAGGGCGTGTTGGTTTCGCCAGTCGTGTTCGGCGGTTTTCTGCTTGGGCCAACGGCGGAGGATCAAGAGGACAAATGGGATCGTTCCACCTCGGAGGCCGGGATGGAATCGGTGCTGGCAGGCTGTGAGAAACTCGTTCCAGACACGCGGCAGTTTTCCACGATTCGTCAGTTTGCCGGAGTCAGGGCAGTTTGCAGCGAAGGAGATTTTGTCATCCGTCCATCCGCTGTGCAGCCACGCATGATTCATGCTGCCGGGATTCGTTCCACCGGACTATCTGCTTCCCCTGGCATAGCAGAGCTGGTAGCGGAAACACTTCAGAAAGCTGGACTTGAGCTGCAAGCAAACGAACAGGCACAGCACACCCTTCCCGATCTCTTTTCAGAGGAGCAGGATACAGGAGAAATCATTTGTCTGTGCCGCTCGATTACCCGGAGTGAGATCGTCCACTCCTTGAAGCGTCCACTCACCCCGCAGACTATTGATGGCGTGAAGCGGCGGACGGGCGCCACCTTAGGAGAGTGCCAAGGAAACTGCTGTATTCCCAAAATCATCGATGTTATGGCCGAGACCTATCCTGATCAGACCGGGAAGCAGCCTTTAAAAGGAGTAAAAAACTCTTATCTAGCTGTAGTACAAGGAGAGAAGCAGGCATGAAGTATGAATTGGTGATCATTGGAGCAGGAATCTCGGGATTGACGGCAGCCGTTTCAGCGTGGGAAGGAGGAATCAGCTCTGTTCTGATGATTGATTACCAGAAGAGAAAAGGTGGCTTCACCTTACCGTATTGGAGCTCCGAGGAGTTTGCACCAGAACGGGAGCTGCTGGAAAAAATCGCGTCGCTTCCCTTCGAGATTCACGAACAATCAACGGTCGTCGGTTTTTTCCCAGGGGCAAACGGTCAACTGCATCAGTTGTACGTCCAGTCACCGATGGGCACCTATTCTATTGAGGCAAAAAAGGTACTGATCGCCTCAGGCTCACTGGAAAAACCGCGTGAGGCGCATAAAATCCCGGGGACACGTCCAGCAGGAATCATGACGCCGATGATGGCGATGCAGCTGGTAGAGCGAGGATATCAGCCAGGCCACAGGATTGTGTTGATCGAGAATGGTAGAATCTCACGCAGTACAGCGACCCTTCTGGAAAAAGAGACGAGCAATCTGGTCAAATATGCGGAGTCCGATTGGGAGCTTACCTCTATCAAGGGATTGTCCCGAGTAGAAGGAGTGCAGCTGCGGAATCGGATGACGGATGAGAGAAACGAAGTGGCGTGCGATACACTCATTTTTGCAAAAGGTCGTGTGCCTTGCACGTTTTTCTTGAAAGGAACGCCAATCGAGCGAGATCATCGCGATGCGATCATCGTAGATGCCACGGGGAAAACGAATCTGCCAGATATTTATGCAGTGGGGAGCTGTACTTGCCTTGGCGACGATGATCACACCAATTCAATGGAATTGGCAAAAGAAACAGCCAAGCACCTCTTTTAAAGCGATCATCAGAAGGGAGAGTTTACGATGAAGCTATCCGACTCGTTTACGATTCAGGCAAGCAAAGCGGATGTATGGTCGGTCTTTATGGATGTAGAAAAGCTGTCAGGATGCGTACCGGGCTGCAAAGAAGTAAAAATGAGCAGCCTAACCCGTTATGAAGCGAACATGGAAGTGAAAATACAGTTTATGACGATTCCATTCCGTGTCACCGGAGAATTAAGAGAAGCAGTAGAAGGAGAAGCGCTACAAGTAGAGATGACCGGACAACCAGTAGCGTTGGCCGGATTATTCCGCAATCAATTGCACCTTCAGTTAAAAGAGGAACAGCCGGGAACCACACGAGTTCAATACGAGATGGATTTGCAAATGACAGGACGATTGGCATCATTAGGAGATATACTAATGAAGGGGACTGTGAAGAAAAAGGCAGAGGAATTTGCGACGAACGTCCAAACCTTGTTTCAGTCTAGTCAGGAGATTTACAATTAAGAGAAGCTGGTGATCATCCATGCTACAAGAAGAAAGGCAGCAGCTGATCCTGCAAATGCTACAAGAAAATCAATCCGTTCGTATTGCAGAGCTATGCAGCCGACTAATGGTGACCCGCGAAACAATCAGGCGTGATTTGTATGAAATGGAGCAGCAGGGGCTACTGAAAAAGGTGCATGGTGGCGCTATTCTGAATAAAACCAACGTAGAGCCTCCTTATGCCAAGCGGAGTGGTTTAAACTTGGCGGAGAAAGAGGCGATTGCAGTGGCCGCCGCCTCTTTGGTGGAGGACGGTGACGCGATCTATATTGATTTAGGCACGACGACACAATTGTTCGCCAAACACCTTTACCATAAAAAAGGAATTACGGTGATAACCAATGCGCTACTGGTGGCATTGGAACTATCTCATCACCCGGATGCAAAGGTGATCATGAGTGGAGGTGAATTGCGGGCAGGGGATCTGGCCATGTCCGGTCCGATTGCCAGGAAAAGCCTCGAGGGGTTGTTTGTGGACAAAGCATTTATTGGTGTGGGTGGATTGGCCGCCGAAACTGGTTTTACGGATTACCATGTAGGCGAGTCAGACATCAGGCAGCTGATGCTTACAAACGCCAAAGAAACATATGCCCTGATTGATCATTCCAAAATAAATGTAACCGCTTTTATGAGAGTGGCAGAGCTATCCGATATCGACGTAGTCATTACAGATGAGGAACTACCCCAATCTCTTGCTGGGCGACTGGCTCAGGAAGGATTGCAAGTCATCGTTGCTAAGACATCCGTGTAAAGCAAATGGTGAGGGAGGCAGTCCATGGTGAAGCAATCGGTACAAGTAAATGATTCGCAAGATATGCAAACGTATCATTATAAGCAAGAATTGAGACGGACATTAAAATTGTTCAGTTCGTTTGCCGTCGCGTTTTCTTTCATTTCCATTACAACAGGTATTTTTAGCAATTATGGATTTGTGCTGAGTACAGCTGGGCCGGCTGGTATTTGGACCTGGCCGATTGTAACCATAGGGCATTTGTTAGTGGCGATTATTTTTGCAGAGCTGGCTGGAAGAATTCCATTGAGCGGTTATTCCTATCAATGGGTGACACGTCTTGCCAACCCGGGGCTGGGTTGGTTTGCTGGCTGGATTGCCTTTTGTTTTCTCGTTATCGTGGTTCCAACCGTCGACTATGCGCTGGCGCCCATCATTGCCGAGATGTTTGGTTGGGATACAGGCTCCAAGACGCTAGTCTGGATCGTGATTGGTACCCTAGTCGTGCAAGCTTTATTAAACATTTATGGAGTGAAGCTAGCAACTCGCATTAACGATATCGCCGTGTACACCGAAGTGATCGGTATGGTTGGGATCGTTGTAGTGCTGGGGGCAGTTGTGATGTACAAAGGGGCAAATTGGAACATGCTGACCGAGATCGGTACCACTGCCACTCAATCAGATGGTTCGTACCTAGGCGCTTTTATCATGGCTGCCCTGATGGGTTCCTTTACATTAGTAGGTTTCGAGGCTGCTGCGAATCTCTCCGAGGAGACGATCAATGCGAAGAAAACGGTTCCTCGTGCGATGATTTTATCCGTATTACTAAGTGGTGTGATCGGTTTCTTACTGTTGATCGTCATTTCTGTTGCCATTACTGATTTGCCGACTGTGCTTGGTGTAGCGAATCCGATTCCGTACATATTGCAAGCAAGTCTTGGCTCTGCTGTATCCAGCTTTTTTCTGGTGCTTTGCCTCATTTCCATCTTCGCGTGCGGCTTGATCATCATGGCTTCCGCTTCCCGCCTCATCTATGCGTTGTCACGCGACAATGTATTCTTCGCTTCCTCCATCTTCAAGAAGGTATCACCTCAGACTTCCGTACCAACAAACGCAGTTTTACTCGTTTTCGTGCTAGGCATGCTCGCGGTGCTATTCGCAGATTCCTTGACCCTTCTGGTAGGGGCAACCTCAGTTCTGCCTGCCCTTCTCTATCTGACAACGATTGCGGCTTATGCATGGAAACGCAAGGAACTGCCCAAATCGAAGCACTTTGATCTAGGAAAATGGCGCACACCGCTCACGTTCCTAGCGATTGCATGGCTGATCTTTGAAATTGGCATTTTGACTATTCCGGAAAACTTCCATAGCGTAGCGATCGTAGCAGCTACCTTGCTGGCAGTTGGTGTGATTTTGTATCATCTGCTGTTCCGCAAAGGGATTAGGGAGGGCCGTATCGGTATAAGAGACAGAACATTCGGATTTGGTGAAGAGAAAGAAGATCATTCCGCCTAGAATAATAAAAAAGGAGTCTGCTGTATGGAGAAGTATTTGCTGTCGATCGACCAGGGAACAACTGGGACCAAGGTGCTGTTGGTCAACCGCCATGGACGAGTTGTTGCTGAAAGCTATCAGAAGCATACGCAATCTTATCCACAGTCCGGATGGGTGGAGCATAATCCAGAGGAGATCTGGGAAAAGGTCTTGATGGGAGTGGCCGACGTGATGCTCAAGGGACGTATCGAGCCTGAGCAGGTGGAAGCGGTAGGTCTGGCTAATCAGGGGGAAACGGTCCTCTTTTGGGATTCGGTCAGCGGGGAGCCGCTTTATCCGGCTGTCGTCTGGTCTTGCCGCCGCTCCGATCAAATCGCCGAGCGTTGGAAGGCGGATGGTGAGTGGGCAAAGAAGGTAGCCGAGAAAACCGGACTTTTGATTGACCCGTATTTTTCTGCGACCAAAATCAGATGGATGATGGAGGAAGTGCCTCTGGTGCGAGAAAAGATTCGACAGCGGCAGGCCTTTTGCAGCACGCTTGATTCTTGGCTGATCTGGCAGATGACAGGAGGCGCCTCGTATGTAACCGATGCTTCGACTGCTGCCCGAACGCTGTTGTTTGCCCATCGGCAGGGGAATTGGGATGAGGAAATATTGCGGTATTTGGAAATAGAGGAGGACTGGCTGCCGCAGATTCGTTCAACCGTTGGTTCTTTTAGTCGTACGAATCCGGATCAATTTTGCGGCATTCAAGCACCGATTCTCGTCAACCAGGTGGATCAACCAGCCGCCCTTTACGGTCATCTCTGCATAGAGCCGGGGATGTCCAAATGCACGTATGGCACGGGTTGCTTCGCTTACATGAACGTCGGAAACGAGCCGCCTGCTACGAATGAGAGCGGACTCTTGACGACGCTTGTCTGGAAACGCGGGGCACAACAGACTTATGCGCTTGATGGAGCGATTTATGCGGCGGGGTCTGCTGTCGAATGGGGAAAGGAGCAGCTTGGACTGTATAAGGATATAGAAGAGCTACAACGGTGGTCGGAGCAGTGGTATGAACAACTACACAAGGGGGAAGCCCCAACCAATCTTTTATTTATCCCGGCATTGAATGGGATCGGCACGCCGTACTGGAACTCGGAGGCCAGAGGGGTGTTTCTCGGACTCTCTCAGCATACGGACCGACCGTTAATGGCAAAAGCGATTCTGGAAGGGATCGCTCACCGTGTAGCGGATGTGTTTGTCACAATGGAACAGGCGGTCGGACAAAAGATTTCGGTCTTGCGCGTAGATGGGGGCTTGACGCAAAATCCGTATTTGATGCAGTTTCAGGCAGATCTGCTAGGTGTTCCGGTTGAGGTGCCCCAGAGCCATGAAACAACAGCGATGGGCATTGCGTTTCTGCTTGGGGAAGAGTGCGGCTGGTGGTCGGTGAAAGACTTGGAAGCGCGAATGAAGGTAGGGCGTCGCTATGAGCCGACACTTGATGAATCGGTGAGGAAAAAACTGCGTGCTCGCTGGAACAAGGCGGTTCACCTTCTGTTACAAGTAAGCGAAGGGTAACGTAAAAAAAGCAACCAACTGCCAAAGCGGGCACAAGGCGCCTGGCGGATGGGTTGCTTTTTATGATTTATTCCACTCGAATGGCACGCTCCCAGCCAAAGCTGTCAAACCACTCTTTACGTCTAAAGTTCAAGAGAGCTTGTCTCACATAAGGAATGACGTTCGGGGGTAATTTATCCATGTCCACCCATACGAGCTCATCGCATTTATTCGGCTCGGCATTGATAATTTCTCCGCGCCATTCGGTGGTCGCAACAAAAAAGTCAATGCGTTCATCTGTAGAGAGCCGATGCATGACGCCTACCATCTCCAGGCTCGCTGGATCGATGTCAATTCCGCATTCTTCTTTGGCCTCGCGGATCGCGGCTGTCTTCACTTCTTCATTCCCATCGAGATGTCCGGCGGGAACACTGTAATTGCCGTCTTCGTAGCCGGTATTGTAGCGGCGTAATAACAAGACTTGCGAATCTTTTACCAGGAAAAGGTGAACGGCTACCTGCATCGCGAAGCGCTCTTTCAGCATGGGAATTCTCCTCTATTTAATGATACTCTTCCGGACGATGATTCTCGGCAGCCTGTTTCCGGCGCTCGAGTCTGTTTTTTTTCAAAATAGGAGAGCTGGTCATCGCGAAGAGCAGCATTCCAATTCCAGCAACCCCTAAAACGATCCCGATAGTAAGATACAGCGAATTCATTGAAAAAGACCTCCTTAATTCATGCAAAGCGAACATGATTATGAATGGGAACTATGCTATAATGGCACAGTGTGTTTTTACCTGATTCTCGGTAGTAATTTCTAGAAAACGCAGGGAGGATTTTGCGAGATGACTCAGCATACGTCTGTTGATCAGCTATCCATTAATACCATCCGCACGCTGGCGATTGATGCCATCGAGAAGGCGAATTCCGGTCACCCGGGAATGCCGATGGGTGCAGCGCCTATGGCACATGTACTGTGGAGCCGCTTTATGAAAGTAAATCCGAGCAATCCAAAATGGATTGACCGCGACCGTTTTGTCCTCTCAGCAGGACATGGCTCTATGCTATTATACTCGATGTTGCATCTGATGAAATACGATGTTTCACTGGAAGACCTACATAATTTCCGTCAATGGGGCAGCAAAACGCCTGGTCACCCTGAGTTTGGACATACAGCGGGTGTTGACGCGACAACGGGTCCTTTGGGACAAGGGATCGCGATGGCTGTCGGTATGGCGATGGCTGAAAAGCACATGGCAGCTGTTTACAACCGCGACAATTTTGACATCGTTGACCATTACACATACGTAATTTGCGGCGACGGTGACCTGATGGAGGGTGTATCCAGCGAGGCTTCTTCCCTGGCTGCTCACCTGAAACTGGGCAAAATGATCGTGCTCTACGATTCGAACGATATCTCTCTGGATGGCGAGCTTTCCCGTTCCTTCTCTGAAAACGTTGCGGGTCGCTACCAAGCGTATGGTTGGCAATACATTCGCGTAGAAGACGGCAATGATCTGGCTGCTATTGACGCGGCTATCGCAGAAGCGAAAAAAGATTTGGACCGTCCTACCTTGATCGAAGTAAAAACTGTCATTGGATACGGTAGCCCGAACAAAGGCGGCTCCAGCTCTTCTCATGGCGCTCCTCTTGGAAAAGACGAAGTGAAGCTGACAAAAGCAAACTACGAGTGGCATCATGAAAGTGAGTTCCACGTACCACAAGAAGTGACGGATTTCTTTGCAGGCTTGGCTGACGCTGGCGAAAAAGCAGAAGCTGCTTGGCGCGACCTGTTTGCTGCATACGCAAAAGCGTATCCGGAACTGGCGCTGCAATTTACGACTGCAGAAGAAGGTCATCTGCCTGCTGGTTGGGACAACCATATGCCGACGTATGAAGCTGGCGCAAAGCTGGCGACACGCGTTGCTTCTGGTAATGCGATCAATGCATTGGCAAACAGCGTTCCGTTCTTCCTGGGCGGCTCTGCTGACTTGGCACATTCCAACAACACGGTGATTAAAGAAGCTGGCAACTTCCTGCCAGGTTCTTATGATGGCCGGAACATTTGGTTTGGTGTTCGCGAATTCGCGATGGGTGCAGCCCTCAACGGTATGGCTCTCCACGGTGGCGTTAAAGTATACGGGGGTACATTCTTCGTGTTCTCCGACTACGTTCGTCCGGCGATTCGCCTCTCTGCACTAATGAAGCAGCCAGTTGTCTACGTATTTACACATGACTCGATCGCGGTTGGTGAAGACGGACCGACGCATGAGCCGATTGAACAGCTCGCTTCCTTGCGTGCAATGCCAGGCTTGACCATTCTTCGTCCGTCTGATGCAGTGGAGACGAACGAGGCTTGGAAATATGCTGTATCCCGTACAGATGAGCCAGTCGTTCTGGTACTGACTCGTCAAAACCTGCCAGTTCTGCCTGAAACCATTGAGAAAGCGGCAGAAGGCGTGAGCAAAGGTGCGTATGTTCTCGCAGACGCTCCAAGCGGCAATCCGCAGCTCATCCTGCTCGCAACTGGATCTGAGGTATCCCTCGTGATGCAGGCGCGTGAGCAATTGCTTGCGAAAGGTATTGAAACACGAGTTGTTTCCATGCCGAGCTGGAACCTGTTCGAGCGTCAGCCAAAAGAGTATCGAGACGCTGTGATTCCACCGTCTGTCAAAGCGCGTGTGGCGGTAGAAATGGGCTCTCCAATGGGCTGGGAGCGTTATGCTGGTGATAACGGTACGGTCATCGCAATCGATCAGTTTGGCGCATCTGCACCAGGTGAGCGTATCATGAAGGAATACGGCTTCACGGTAGAAAATGTTGTAGCTGAAGCAGAAAAACTGCTGAAATAGTAAACCTTTAGGAAAAAGCCTATCTTCTGTTTCAGGAGATAGGCTTTTCCAGTGACAAACGGAATTTTGTATGGAATGATAGACTACAACCCAAAACAGAAACTTTTTTGAAATGGGACCGTCTATATAAGATGTGGGGGAGAGAGAGAATACCAGGAGGTAAATAATGGCAGCAAAGGCCAAGAAGAAAGTCAAGAAGAAAAAGAACAACTTGCTGATGATTGCCGTATCGTTTGCAATTTTCCTTGTCCTTAGTGTGATTGGGGGCTACTTCGCCCTATTGTATGCGGGAGACCGGATGATTGAGCAAAACGTACAAAAGCTACAGGACTTAAAAGCAGAACCAACTGTCATTTACGACAAAAACGGAAAAGAGATAATTAGTCTGATTCGTCAGAAGAACCGTGTATACAAACCGATTAACGAAATGCCAAAGACCCTGATCGATGCGTTCCTCGCTGTAGAGGATAAGCGCTTTTATGAACATAAGGGCGTGGATATGGTTCGGATCGGTGGCGCCATAGTCAATGACATCAAAAAAGGATCGCTGGCTGAAGGGGGAAGTACGATTACCCAACAGTTGGCAAGAAACGTCTTTCTCACCCTAGATCAAACATTCTGGCGCAAAACAAAAGAAATGAGTATTGCGATTGGCTTGGAGCGTAAGTACTCCAAGGATCAAATTTTAGAGATGTACTTGAACCGCGTTTATTTGGGCGAAGGGGAATTTGGGGTAGAGGATGCTGCCCAGTATTACTTCGGCAAGTCGGTAAGTAATGTTACCGTTGCAGAAGCAGCGATGCTGGCGGCGATTCCAAAAGCACCGAGCACCTATTCACCATTTAACAATCCGGAAAAAGCCAAGCTACGTCGAGACACCGTTATACGTCTAATGTCTGAGCAAGGCATTATTACTAATGAACAAAAGGATGCAGCTCAAGCAGAGGCGTTGCCGACCAAACCGCATGAAGTGGCCGGTGGAAGCTTGAAAAAAGGCTATCGCGCGTTTTTTGACAATATGTTAAAAGAGTCCGAAGCAGAGTTTGGTGTAACGGAAGAAGAACTGTACCGCGGAGGCTGGGACATTTACACCACCTTTGATCCGAAAGTGCAGGATGCCATGGTAGAGGAATATGCCAATGCCAAAAACTTCCCGAAAGACGGCGCCAAGCGCGGTGTAGAATCATCGATGATTGTCATCGACGCGAAAACAGGCGGAATTGCCGGGATGATTGGCGGACGCAACTATGCGCCAAAAGGCTTTAACTATGCGACAGACATGAAGCGTCAGCCGGGCTCCAGCTTTAAACCGATTGCCGTGTTCGCTCCAGCAGTCAATAAAGATATCAACAAATGGAACGCGAATTCGCAACTGAGTAACAAAAGGCAGAGCTTTAATGGCTATGAGCCGCGCAACTACAATAACCGCTACACGGAAACAGTCAGTATGAGCCGGGCGATGATCGACTCTGCAAATATCCCGCCTGTTTGGCTGTTAAATGAAATTGGGGTATCAGAAAGCTTGGCATACCTCAAGAAAGTCGGCATAGAGCTGACACCGAATGACCGAAACCTGGCGATTGCTCTCGGGGGATTGAATCAAGGTATATCCCCGAAGCAAATGGCTCAGGCCTATACACCTTTTGTGAATGCAGGGGTAGTTTCCGAGGCGCACTCGATTAGCAAGGTCGAGAATAAGGATGAGGGTGTCGTCCGTGAATACCAGCCAAAACAATCAGAGGCACTGAAGCCGGAAGCAGCTTGGGAGATTCACACCATGCTGGAGAAAGCGGTTCAGGAAGGGACAGGGAAGGCAGCGCGTATCTCTGGCCGCCATGTTGCGGGTAAAACCGGTACGACCCAATCGATAGCAGGCGACAGCAAAGCAAACAAGGATGCTTGGTTTGTGGGCTATACTCCGGAATATGTCGGTGCCGTTTGGATGGGCTTCGATCCGGAGGACAAACAGCATTTGATGCACCAAGGAAGTAGCATGACGGCGCAAATGTTCTCCAAAGTGATGGGAACCGCCTTAAAAGGTGTGCCGTCATCGGACTTCGTTCGACCAGAAGGCGCCGTACAGCATAAACAAGAAGAAGTTGAACCGGAAATCCAATTGGCTGCAGACATGACATTGGACACAAATACGAATAAATTGATGGTCGTGCTTAGCTGGATTGGTGGCTCTGACGGCGATACGTACGATCTTTACCGCATTAGTGAAAGCGGCGAAAGGAAACTCATCTCTGCGGGTATGAAGGAAACCTCTTATGTAGATGTGTTGGATAGTCCGAAACAGTATCAGTATCAAGTCGTTCCACGAAATGCACAAGGCGAGGAAGGCACACCTTCCAAAACAGTCCCAATCGATTCCAAGAAGCTGGAGAATATTATCAATCAAGATCCAGGTCATAACGAGGAAGGCAACAATCAGGGACAAAATCCGGATGGTACGGGAAATGGCAACGGGGAAATTCCACCTGACCAAGGTACCGGAGAAACTGGTGAGCATACTAATAATGGAGGCAGTAGCCAACCGCCAAATCCGGGAACAGGTGAGGTTCCACCGGACATCATGAATCCAGTGCCTGGTCAGACAAATGGTTCTTCCAATGAAATTCAATTACCACCACCTCCACAAGAGGATGGGCAGAACCAGTCCCCAGATGCTTCAAACGGCTAAAGATTAGCCCAGCAAGAACGATTCAAAACCGATTCGACTATTTGCACAGCTTCTTTCGCGTGGTACAATACCATTAAATCGGGAGACAGGGGGGACAGTCCATGTCTAGCTACGCACAAAGGGATCTACCCACATTTTTCAAAGAACAGTTACGCCAAACCAAGGTGAATTTTGAGCGAGCACTTGACTGTAAACACACCGATTTCGATGATCTTTACCCATACATGAACGAACAGCCACAGTTCTTCTGGTACAAACGTTACGTGGCTTGGTCAGAACTGTTGACAGTCGTACGTCTAGCTGAACAATTGGGTATTGAGTGGACAGAGGATTTCAGTGAGCAGCAGGTAGAATTCATTCAAGGCAAGGTTCTGCAAGGAAAAGTGCTCGATTATTGGAACCCAGAAGAAGAACAAGAAGAATCGATGAGGGAATTGGAAGAAGAAAAATAAATGTGATCGTAAAAAGATGACGCGTTCCCATTGCGGGAACGCGCTTTTTTGCGTGCGCGAAGTAGGCTCACTTTTGAAAGGAATAGTGTCTAATATTACATACATGTTTATGTACTTTTGTAAAAAAATGTATACATCTTTGCTCTTCTTTTCTGTTATATGCATTGGCACCATACTTGCAATTTCTAACAGCGTGTCATTTATCTCAATCCGTTACCATTCAAAGGAGGTTTGCTCATTCATGAAGAAAAAGCGCCACACGGTACACACAAGCCGCATGATGGCTGGTGTTCTTCTCTCAACATCCTTTCTATTGGGGACAGTTGGTACTCCTGCCCAAGCCTTGGCAGTCAAGGATTACTCGAGTGCGATCGGAAGGGATGCACATCAAAACGTTCCGCCTTCTGGGAAATATGTAGAGGGAAGGCTGGACCCAGTCACCTCGTTTCAGCATCAATCCAGTGACAAAGCAGAGGAATATCCGCATCCAGTGGAGCCGTCCCGGCGTGTAGAGGAGCAAGAGTCTTCGAACGAACAGCAGCGGAGCATAAAGGCAAATGCCGAAAAGTACGCGATGGCCGATTTGAACAAGCTCAGTTATGACGAATTAGTTAATATACTGGTGACGGTCAGCTGGGAGCAGATTCCTGAATTATTCGATTTTACCCCCGATTCGTACGCCTTTTACAATGATCGGCAGCGCGTTCAGGCCATCATTGACGCATTGCAAGTCAGAGGCACACAATACTCCAGCAGCGATTCCAAAGGAATAGACACCTTGGTAGAGGTTCTTCGCTCTGGATATTACCTCGGCTACTACCATCAGGAATTATCCTATCTCAATCAGAGAAGCGAGCATGAAAAAGTGTTCCCTGCTCTACAAGCCATTGCCGACAATCCGAATTTCAAATTAGGGACAGATGTCCAAAATGAGGTGGTAGGTGCATTTGGTGGACTTATTGGAAACACGTTTGTAAGCGCTTCCCTTGTGGAGAAAGCTGCACCGATCATCCGTCAATACGAAGAACAAATGGATACGTTCATCACGCAGCGGAGTGCGGGAGATGCTGTATTCCGCATCATGAGCCAGTTTAGCTATATTCTGATGTGGAAAGTGGATGAACCAACCAAGAAACAGGAGTTTTACGGCAAAATCGATACGTATCTGAACGAGTTGGGAAAACTCGCGTTGCATGGCGATACGGATGAAGCGAAGGAATGGGTCCTCGACAATGGGTTTTATCATAGTGCGCATTTGGGAGAATACCACTCCAATCCGAATAAGGGCAACGAGGTCCTCACAGAAGCGTTAGAGCTTTATCCGTATGTGGGACTGCAGTATATGCAGGTAGCGAAGCTGATCCAGACGGTCTATGGCGGAAAAGACGCTAAGGGAAGGGACATCCAGTTCAACAAGATTCGTGAGGATGCCATGGAAAAGTATTTGCCCAAAGAATACACATTTGATGACGGAAGCATCGTCATGAAAACAGGAGGGGATGTCACAGAAGAAAAAGTCAAACGGTTATACTGGGCGGCAAAAGAGGTAAAAGCGCAGTTTCATCGTATGGCAGGGCGAGATGAACCGATGGAGAAAGGGAACCCCGACGATATTTTAACCATGGTCCTTTACAATAGTCCTTCAGAGTACAAGATGAACAACCCCCTGTTTGGCTATGAGACGAACAACGGGGGCATGTATATCGAGGGAAAAGGAACTTTCTTCACCTACGAACGAACACCGCAGCAGAGCACGTACACACTGGAAGAATTATTCCGCCATGAATTCACGCACTATTTGCAAGGGCGCTATGCCATACCTGGCTTGTGGAATGAAGGACCGATTTACAGAGACGAGAGATTGTCGTGGTTTGAAGAAGGAGGAGCGGAACTGTTTGCAGGCTCCACGCGAACAACAGGTGTTCTGCCTCGAAAATCCATGGTCAACAATCTGATTCGCTTTGGACAAAATAATTGGTATACAGCCTCTCAAACTTTGCACGCACGCTACGGCACGTGGGATTTTTATACGTATTCATACGCCTTGCAGTATCACATGATGAAAGAGGACTGGAACAAGCTCGATGACATCATGGATTACATAGAGGCCAATAACGTGGATGGTTATGACCAGTTCATCCGTACGCTCAGCAATGATTCAGAGCTAAATCGGGATTACCACCGAACCATGGAATCGTTGGTGGACAGCTATCCTGATCTGACCGTGCCCTTGGTGTCTGATGATTATTTGGTAACACCAGCCCCCAAAGCAAGTGCAGAAATCTACCAAGAAATTGAGGATGTCGCTGGATTGCAAAATGTGTCTACAAACAGGCATCATTCAGAGTTTTTCCAAACCTTTACGTTAACCGGGACGTACACGGGTACGCAGGCACAAGGGGAGAAGCAAGACTGGGAAACGATGAGTCGCATGACTGACGAGTTTCTAACTACACTTACTTCCCACCCGTGGAACGGCTACAAAACCGTAACCGCCTACTTTACCAACTATAGAGTAAATGCGTCCAATCAGTTTGAGTATGATGTTACGTTCCACGGAGTACTTCCAGAACAAGGAGATGGTGAGAACAAGCCGCCTGTTATTGTCATGAACGGACCGTCAAAAGCAGCTGTAAACGAGGAGGTTGCATTCAGTAGTAACGGAAGCTCCGATCCGGATGGGAGCATCGTATCCTATCTGTGGGAATTTGGAGATGGCACAAGCAGCAGTGATGCCAATCCTACGCATGTCTACGAAAATCAGGGAGAATATACCGTGAAACTGCGAGTAACGGATGACAAAGGAGCGGTTACTGCGAAATCGATGACGATCACGATCGAGGAGCAGGGTGGAGAAATTGGGGAAAAGGAACAAGAGCCAAACAACAGCTTTTCAGAGGCAAATCCGTTGAAAAGCAACGTGGAGCTGAGTGGTCAAACAAGTAAACAGGACGACAAGGACATTTTTGCCTTGAAGGTATTGGGCAACGGAACGGTCAAAATCAACGTAACGAGTGAGCATGATACTGGTTTGAACTGGGTCGTTCACCACGAGGATGATCTGAATAATTACCTCGCTTACCCCAAAACCTCAGGCAAAACGCTCTCTGGTGAGTTTGAAGCAACTCCGGGCACCTATTATTTGTCCGTGTACAACTTTAACGGTGAAACCATTCCATACAAAGTAACCGCGGAATGGCCAGAAGAAAATACAGAACCGACCGAAGTGGAACCGAACAATTCATTTGATGACGCTAATACACTACAGTTGGGCAAAGAGATAAGTGGGCAAACCGATCGTACAGATGACAAGGACACGTACATGATTCAGGTTGAAGAGGAAGGAGTCATTCAAGTTACGGTAAGTAGCGAGAAGGACGAAGGCTTAAACTGGGTGGTGTTCCATGAAGATGATCTCAAAACATATTTCGCCTACCCCAAAACCACAGGTAAGAAACTGACTGGAGAATTTGAGGCAAAACCAGGAAAATACTACTTGTTAGTCTACAACACTAACAACACGAAGATTCCGTACAAAGCTATCGTGAACGCTGAGTAACCTCCCCATTTATAGGAAGCAAAGCCCTTTCTACCCCCTTTTTAAAAAGGATAGAAGGGCTTTTTTTCGTTTGATAAGCGTCTGGTAAAAATCAGCGCGTAACGCTATGACGTTCTGCACGTCTTTTCTTTACGTAGCGTAAAGAATCAATGGAGCCAATTGTAAATGACTTGTGGCGTCTCTTCCTCAGGACCAGCCGGGAGGACGAATGGAGCAGGATTGCTCCAAGGCTGGGCAGGGGACGGGGCATTGGAGATCATGAATTCTGTCCCCAATGAAACAAAGCTGTACAGCTCCTCAACAGCGGCATTGTACAAGCGAACACAGCCGAGTGAAACAGATGAGCCGATGCTTTCGGGATGGTTCGTCCCATGGAGGGCATATCCGTTCTCCTGAAAGACCATACCCCTCGTACCATAAATATTGTCATGTCCGCGAGGCTGATTGATTTTTTGTTGAATGGTATAGTAGCCTTCGGGTGTAGAATCGTTTTTGCCTATCGCGACGGGATAGCTGCGTACGAGATGAGAACCGCTGATGAGCTTCAACGTATGTGTCGATGTAGTCAATTGAAGCTGTAACGGTTCGAAAGGCGCGACTGGCTCCGGATAGCCGGGAAGCGGCAGTACATTGCGCAAGCTGTCCCATGCGGACTCTGGCAAGAAGGCTTTGGGATGATACGGATAGCTTTTTAACAAAAGTCTCTTTGGCGGTACTGGAATTTGCGGCAAATAATTGCCTGGATAAGCGCCAGCCAGATCAGACAGCTGGGCAGGCAACGTACCCGTTTGCTGATAGTAGCGATACAAGGCGTTTCGCAAGATCAGTACATGCTGAAGGGTTAGCTGCTCATCCGTGAGTTCTGCCTTTACTGAAGCAAGTGTCGGTTCTCGTTCCAGTTGCACGGGTTTATCCCACCATTTTTCACTGATAACAGTTCGACTCGTCGGATTGTAACGCAAGATGCCTCGGACTTCGCGCGGCTGATAAAACAGCAAGGGACGGAACAACGGCGAACCAGGTACTTCTGGGACAACCATCACTGTAAAAGGCTGTGTCAGAGCTGGACGCCGGGACTCAACATACCGCCGGACCTGTTCAGATAGCTCACGGGCACTGAGTGTAGGAGGGACGGCAATGACCTCTACATGTGGCTGTGTTTGCCCAGGTGTCGGTACGGGCTGTTTGGCAGCCTGCGGTATTGTCTCGGATGACCCATCTCTCAACGGTCCGGGCGAAAAAGCGAATTGAAAATAGAGAAACAAAAGGGAAGCCAAGAGTAAACGTGTTCGACTGCCCAAGGAGCTGCGCTGTCGCTCACGCAGCAGTCTGTGATAAGCGTCACGCGTCTCGTTGTCATACGGGCCTTGCTTGGATACCAGGCCACGCCTATACGCTTCGAGAGCTTGTTCCGAGTTTCCTTGTGCTTCTCGTTCTTTGCCAAGGTGAAACCACCCAATGGCTTCGTTTGGATACTGAGCCGTATACCACCGGTAAAAGGCGAGGTCGCTCTGATCCGGATATTTCATATGAAAGGTACTTTTTTCCTGAAGAAAGGAAACCTTGTCCACGGATGCTTCTCCCCCAAATAAATGAGCGTTTAAAAAGGCGCCCTTATTAGGATGTATCGGCGGGAGTCGGGAAAATAATGAGAGTGGAGGTCAAAAATGGTTTACTTACGAACGATCAAGCTGCTGCGGGAGAAATTTCCCAACACGAAAGAATATCCATTTCACTTGCCTTCCTTGCGCAAGCTGGAAGAGATTGAGCTTGCGAGCAGTGTCACTTTTTTTGTAGGAGAGAATGGCTCGGGTAAATCGACCTTATTGGAATCCATTGCCTATCAATGCGGTTTTCACACAGCTGGAGGATCGCGTCACAACTTTTATGAGGTGCATCGCTCGGAGGCGATTCTGGGTGACTACATACGCCTTTCCTGGCTGCCTAAAATAACGAATGGCTTTTTCCTACGAGCGGAGAGCTTCTATCAGTTTGCCAGCCATATCGATGAGATGGGTCCGAAAAGCTATCATCATTACGGCGGACGCTCGCTGCATGAGCAGTCGCACGGAGAATCTTTTTTCTCGTTGTTTGCCAATCGCTTCAACGGCAGGGGAATCTATCTGCTGGATGAGCCCGAGGCTGCTCTTTCACCGAAGCGTCAAATCGCTTTTTTGTACATGATGCGTGATTTGGTAGAAGAAGGCGCACAATTTATCATTGCGTCGCACTCGCCGATTCTATTGGGCTATCCCGGAGCGACTATCCTTAATTTTGACGAATCGCCGGTACAAGAGGTGAATTATCGCGATACGGAGCACTATCAATTGACGCGCCGTTTCCTGGAGAAGCCAGATCTATTTTTAGATGAAAAATAATTTTCATTCTTCCTGTCACAAAACTCGCCTTGGCGGTTTCTATTAGATGAACGAAGCAGTAGAGGCATTCGTTAATGGCGCACGCGGGAAGGAGGAATCCAGTGGAGGTGCAAGCAAACCTGGTGATGAACCATGCTCGAGTAGAGGATCATACAGATTCCTTTCAAGAATTGTTTACGACTTATTATCCGTTTGTAGTCCGACAGATCATGCGAATTGTGAAAGATCAGCAAACCGCAGAAGACATTGCACAGGATGTATTTCTCTCCTTTTACCATACCGATCGCACGGTGATCGAACATATCCCGGCATGGTTGTCCAAGTCCGCGCTCTACGCAGCGTACAATTTTCTTCGTTCAGAAAAACGCAGGTACGCAAGACAAGAGCGAAGTGCATCCGAGCAAGAACACGTCAGCCCTTCTTCAGAAGAGATGTGGCTTGCAAAAGAGTCCCAGAGTATCGTTCGCGATGTGCTAGAGGAGCTAGACGAGCGGGAACGAACCTTGCTGGTCATGAAATATTCCGGATTTCCTTATGCGGAGTTGGCGAAAGCGACTGGCACGCAGATCAGCTCAGTGGGAACACTCCTTGCGAGAGCGAAAAGTAAATTTCGTACCATATATGGCCGGATGAGGGGGGAAGAGGAATGAAATGCGCCGATACAGGCTTTATCCAGGCGTTCTTGGATGGGGAATGCAGCTCAAAAGAAAGTAAGCAATTCCTGCTTCATCTGGAGTACTGTGAAACCTGCCGCACACAGCTGAACGAACTGTCCGCGTTGGATAGCTGGACTCGTGAGAAGATGGAGCATGCTTTTTCCGAGACAAACGGTGGGAAGGTCAATACGGAAGCAGCGTGGCAGCGATTTTCGCAATCCATCGAGAAAACGACAGACACCTATGCACAAGAGCGACAAACGATAACCAATCGAGCAACAATGAGAAGGAGCTGGAATCAGATGAACAAGCAAACAAAAAGATGGGTAACAGGTGCTTCGGCAGTAGCAGTATTGGCTGTGTCCCTGTCTTTCCCCCAAGTACAAGCAGCAGCGAACGATTTTCTGTCCATTTTCCGCATGGATAAAGTAGAGTTTGTCAAAGTGACGCAAGAGGATCTGCGAGAGGTGGAACAATGGATCGCTAACGGCAATGTGGGCGAGATGGAACTGAAAGGGATCGGAAAAATCTGGATTGACGAAAACGATCAAGAGAAGCTCGAACAAAGAAACCATTATTACAACAGCAAAGAAGCTGCTGTAAAGGCTGGAGTCAAGCTGCCTGAGCTGCCGAAAGATGTCACGGTGGATAGCGTAAACGTCACTTCTCCTTACACCATGTACATGGAAATCGATGCAGATCGTGCAAACAAGCTATTGGCACAATTACAGGTAGAGGCGCGTTTTGATGAAAAGCTGAGTGGTAAACGCTTCTCCTTGAAGATTCCACAGATGCAGAACGTTTGGATGACCGCAGGAAAAGAAAGCTATGGCTACTCTGTCATGGACGCACCTGAGCTAACTGCTCCTGAGGGAGTCGATCTGGCACAGCTTCGCGAGACAATCTTGGCCCTGCCGTTCATTCCTGATCAAGTGAAAAAGCAGATGATTAGCATCGAAGACTGGCAACATACCCTCCCTGTACCATACATGGCAGACGGCGAGAGTAAGATGAAGGAAGTAAAAGTGAACGGTCAAAAGGGAATGCTGATCACAGGTAAATACAATGTGCATCTGATGTGGCAGCAGGATGGACACATTCACATGCTGGAAGGCAGCGAAAAGAACCCTGATGGGCTGTTGGATTTTGCCAATCAGCTGAAATAAGGAAACAAATAGTCGGGCATTGGCGGAGTTTTCCTGAAAAGGGAGGGCTCTGCTTTGTCCCGTTTGTCATGGAGAAAGTGAGGTAAGCGATGTCAGATTATGTGATTGAGACCTGGGACTTGACCAAGCAATATAACGGCAAGGCCGGCTGCAAAAATATTACGCTACAAGTACCACGCGGCTCCGTATTTGGATTCCTCGGGCAAAATGGAGCGGGTAAAAGTACCTTTGTCAGGACGATGCTCGGGTTATTGCACCCAACGAATGGCAAAGCGGTTATGCTTGGGGAGCCGATTGGAAGTGTAGAATCGCGAAAAAAGGTAGGGTACTTGCCAGAGCTATTCCGCTATCCGGATTGGTTGACAGGTCAACAGCTTTTAGAGCATCATGCCGAGTTGTGTGGATTAACACATCGCGAGAGCAAAACAGTCATAAAAAATGTCGTTGAGCTGGTCGGAATGGCTGGACGCGAGCGTGAACGCATCCGGGGCTATTCCAAAGGCATGCAGCAGCGTATCGGGATTGCCTGCGCCCTCTTATCCGATCCAGAGCTAATCTTTCTCGATGAGCCGACCTCCGCGCTGGACCCAATCGGGCGAAAAGAAGTACGCGAGCTAATCGCTCGACTGCGTGACCAGGGAAAGACGGTTTTTCTCAACAGCCATTTACTGAGCGAAATGGAGAGCGTGTGCAATCACGTTGGGATCATTCACCGCAGTGAGCTGGTCGTACATGGCGACTGGCGCAAGCTGAGCAGCGTCCAACCACAAATTGAATTGACTGTGGAAAAGGATAGCGCTGGCTTTCATAACGAGCTTCCTTCTTTCGTCACAGAGAGTCGTCTCGTTAGACAAGAGGAAGACCGTGATACATGGTTATTGACGCTGGATCAGGACAATCGGGTACCCGCTCTGTTGCAACAGTTGATCGCATCCGGGGCTGGGGTACATGAAGTCGTCCGCAAGCAGCAATCACTGGAAGATGTATTCCTGTATTGGGTGCAGAGAAAGGAGGGAGAACGACATGTGGCCGATCATCAAAATCACGTATAGAGAAATGATTTCCAAGCGTATTTTCACGATTACGCTGATCATGTCGCTGGCCTTCTTGCTGCTGTTTGGACTTGCCACAGGCTATGCCGTCAAGGAAATGAAGGACTCATTTGGGGGCGCAGGTCCAGAAGCTTTGCTGCAAAAAAACTTCTTTTCCACGCAGCTCTTGGGAATGGGCTTGTACTTTGGCTCCGTCATTACGGCACTCCTGGCGATTTTGAGCAGTGTCGGGAGTATTGCATCTGAAATCGAGAGCCACCAAATCGACACGTGGCTCGCCCGCGCCCTTCCTCGCTACAAATATGTATTGGGGAAATTTTTCGGGTTGGCAAGTATGTTGGGGCTTTACGCACTCCTGATGTTTGCCGGACTTTTGGCGATCAACCAATGGGTGGGTGGCGGTGCGTTGGCTGTTCAGGTAAGTGGAGCCCAAATCCTGAAAGCAGCAGCTTTCTTCGTAAGTATGCCGATCATTCTTGTCTGTGTAGCCATGCTCTTGAGCAGTATAACTACAACAGTAACAGGCGGTATTATCCTGATCATTCTTTACGGGATCAGCTTCATCGGTGGCTTTATCGAGCAGCTTGGTGTTGCCTTTAGCAACAGCTCACTCACGAACATCGGGATTATTTCCAGTCTGGTTTTTCCAACGGATTCGTTATTCAGGCAAACGACGCTCTCACTATTTGACACGGCAGACGATCCGTTGTCCTTTGCTTCACAAGGAATTTTCGGGACGACTTCTCCACCGAGTACTGCCATGCTCATCTACACCATTCTCTATGGCATCGTGGCGTTGGGGTTGTCCATCCGGGTGTTTCAAAAGCGGGATGTATAAAATACAAGAAAGAACGGCTGATTCCGTGCCGTTCTTTTTCTTTTCCATATTTTTCAATCTGTTCCTATGCCAATTGTTTCGCGATCTCCCAGGCATGTCCTGCCGGATCGATGAAGGACGCCGTTCGCACTCCCCATGGCCGGTCGATCGGACCGTTAAGTAGAGCAACTCCCCGGTTTTTCAATTCTTCGCAGACTTCATCTACGTCATCGACCCACATGGTGAGCAGGAAGCGGGATCCTGATTCACGTGTTGCGACTGTTCCCGGTTTCATTAAATCGTGTGACTCGGAAATATCCAAGAGGTTCACGCTCATATTCCCGAAACGAAACACCGAAGAGACCTCGTCTTCATATACGGCTTGAAAGCCGAATACTTCCTGATAGAACGCCTTCACCTGCTGAAAATCCTCCACAAACAGCGTGATGACATCCACATTCCTAGATCCTAAACTCTTCATACGTACCCCCCTGCTTTCCGTTTGTAAATGGGTGTTGATTCCATCATAGCAAATATGAAAAATGGGTATTTCTTATGAATTGCTTTCTTATCACGAAACGGTCCGTTAGGCTTACTTACGAAGGTGTTGCATGCTCCGAACACCGTATGCGCATTTCGTAATTTTTATGAAGTTAATAGAGGAAATGCGGTTAAAACAGTTTATGCGCATATTCTATTCGGATTTTTACGAACATTGCTATAATGACAGCACGATATGAAAGCGCATTCTTGCAAGGGGGAACTCGCGTATGCTGGCATTACTTGGATTTCTCATGGTAGCCATTTTTATGTACTTGATTATGTCGAAACGGCTCTCGGCATTGGTTGCTTTGATTGTTGTTCCTGTTGTATTTGCGTTGATTAGCGGATTTGGTACAGAAATTGGCGACATGATGCTTGCAGGTATCAAGAAAATTGCGCCTACGGGAATCATGCTGTTGTTTGCCATTCTGTACTTTGGAGTCATGATGGATGCAGGTCTGTTTGATCCATTAATTAAAAAAATCGTAAAAATGGTGAAGGGTGACCCACTGAAGGTGATTGTAGGTACAGCGATTCTCGCTACCTTGGTCGCACTGGATGGAGATGGAACCACGACTTATATGATTACCGTTACCGCGATGCTGCCTTTGTATCGCAGGCTGGGTATCAGACCGATGATTTTGGCAGCCATGGCGATGCTCTCACTCGGTGTCATGAACATGACGCCTTGGGGTGGACCGACAGCACGTGTTATGAGTGTACTCCATATGGATGTTTCCGAGATTTTTGTCCCTGTGATTCCTATGATGATTGGCGGAATTGCGTGGGTGATGATCGTAGCCTGTATTCTGGGCAAACAAGAGCGTAAGCGTCTGGGGATTATTGAGATACCAGATGAAGATTTGAAATCGCTTGCAGGACAAGAGGTGGCGGCGACGGATGAGACCGCTGCACTGAAACGTCCGCGCTTGATCTGGTTCAATCTGTTGTTAACCGCAGCCCTGATGGTCGGCCTGATTACGAGCTTTTTGCCACTGCCGACGTTGTTCATGCTCGCTTTTGCCATTGCCCTGTTTGTGAACTATCCGAAAATGCAAGATCAGAAAGAGCGAATTGCCGCCCACGCAGCTAACGCACTGGCTACCGTGTCCATGGTTTTCGCGGCGGGTATCTTTACAGGCATCCTGACTGAAACGAAAATGATCGATGCGATGGCGAGCACACTCGTTTCCTGGATTCCGGATTCACTTGGTTCTCATATGCCTTTACTCGTAGCGCTGACAAGCATGCCATTCACGTATTTCATGTCGAACGATGCGTATTACTTCGGGATCGTTCCCATCCTGGCGAATGCAGCAGCCGCTTACGGAATCGATCCGGCGGAAATTGGTCGCGCTTCCATCCTGGGTCAACCGCTGCATGTACTCAGCCCGTTGTTTGCAGCACAGTACCTGCTGATCGGAATGGTTGGGGTCGATTATGCAGAAACCCAAAAGTTCATCCTGAAATGGGCGTTTGGAACATCGATCGTGATGATTGCGCTTGCTCTTCTTACCGGAGTCATCTCATTTTAGTCAAAGATAAGAAGGAAGAAAGGAAAAAGAGGCCTGCTCATGGCCTCTTTTTCGTCATCGAGCGAAATGAGATACAATGAGAAGAAGAGGAGGGAACGATGTGCGTTTTCACAGCAAGCTGATGTTGATTATTTGTTCGCTCCTTTTTGGTGTGACGGTCATACTCGGTACAATGTTTGAGCAGATGCTGGCGGGCGTATTGGAGCATGAGATCGGGACGCGTGCACTGCATACCGCCAAGACCGTCGCGCAGATGTCCGAGATCAAACGGGCGTTTGACACAGAAGATCCCGCCAAGATTATCAATCCAATCGTGGAAAAAATACGCGTGGACACAAATGCGGCTTTTATCACAGTAGGAAATTTGCAAAGCATTCGCTATTCCCATCCTGATCCAGAGCAGATTGGCAAAAAGATGGTGGGAGGCGACAATGAGGCAGTATTTAAAGGGCAATCTATCATCTCTGAGACAGTCGGCTCGCTTGGACCTGGACTCAGAGGAAAGACACCGATCTATGATGAGGAAGGAAAGGTGATGGGGGTCGTTTCGGTCGGCTTCTTGTTTGAGGATATAAATGAGACGATCGAATCGTATCGCAATCGAATCTTCGTCATCGGCATCGTCACCTTGCTCTTGGGTGTGGTGGCTACGCTCATTCTTTCACAAAATGTAAAAAAAGCCATATTTGGTTTGGAGCCTGAACAAATCGGGCGATTGTATCAGGAAAATCAAGCCGTGCTGGAATCGATTCGCGAAGGCATTGTGGCGGTCAATAAGGATGGAGCGATCACACTCGCGAATCAGACCGCTCTCCATATGCTGGGGCAAGCGAAGGATAATGACAGGATCATGGACAAACAGGACGAGCTGGTTCGGTCGTTGGGCCTTCATGAGGTGATTGAGACAGGGAAAGCCGAATTTGACCGCGAAACGAAAGTGGACGAGCACATATTAGTGGTGAACCGGGTACCGATTATGGATAAGGAGCGCCATGTTTTGGGTGCGGTAGCGAGCTTTCGCAATCGGTCCGAGCTGTTCGAGGTCACACAGGAGCTGTCACGAGTGAAGGAGTATGCGGAAGTCCTTCGTTCCCAGACGCACGAGTATTCCAACAAACTGCACCTCATATCAGGACTCATCCAGCTCGAATCGTATCAGGAAGCCATTGAAACGATCTCTTCTGAGTTGAATGTACATGTCCACAATACGACGTTTATTATGCAAGAAGTCCCCGACCCACTGATAGGTGGCTTATTGCTCGGGAAACTGAATCAAGCCAACGAACGCAAAGTGGAATTGAAAATTGATCCAGAAAGCAACTTCCGTGACATTCCTGCCTCGATTGATCGCTCACAGCTGATTGTCATTCTTGGCAATTTGATAGATAATGCGATGGACGCTGTAAAAGCTCCGGGTGCATTTGCACCAGAAATCACGATCTTTTTGCTCAATATGGAAGAGGTCCTGCTCATCGAGGTAGAGGATAGAGGGCCAGGCATCTCCGAAGAAAATGCTGAACGAATCTTTGAGTTGGGCTTCTCTACCAAAAAACAGCCGAATCATGGCTACGGACTGTACTTAGTCAAACAAGCTGTTATTCATGTACATGGCAATATTACGCATACAGGTAATCCGGTAGGTGGAACAATTTTTACTGTGACGATACCAAAGGATGCACACACGGCAGAACGGAAGGAGGCCGTACTAGATGATACGGGTACTCATTATTGAGGACGACCTGAGAATCGCAGAGGTGAACCGACGCTTCGTGGAAAAAGTGGAGGGGTACGAGGTGATTGGCATTGCCACGAATGGACAAGAGGCCAAAGACCAAATGGAAATTTTGCAGCCCGATCTCGTGTTGCTCGACATTTATTTTCCGGATATGGACGGCCTCGATTTTTTGTCGATCATAAAGGAGCAGTTCCCTACAACGGATGTCATCATGCTGACAGCTGCCAAAGAAGTGGATGCGGTTGTAGAGGCGATCCGCTACGGCGTATTCGATTTTATTACCAAGCCGCTTATCTTTGCACGCCTGCAACAAACGTTACGGAATTACCAGGAGTTCAGGCAAAAGGTCAGTGATTGGAAAAAAGACACCGATCAGATCAGTCAAACCCAAATCGATGAACTCATTGCCCGGACAGGCCAAAAGAAGACACCCGAGACAAAAGCAGTCAAAGGAATTGATCAAATTACGCTGGACAAGATCTCTGGCTTTCTCATGCAGACACAGGAGGCCACAACGGATTTAGTCAGCAAAGAAACAGGCATCAGCCGTTCAACAGCAAGGCGATACCTCGAATATTTGGTAGCCAAAGGAGACGCCATCGCAGACCTTTCGTACGGTGTTGTCGGACGTCCAGAACGCGTGTACAAAAGCGTCGGGCGGCAAAAATAATAAAAAAACCCTCCGTGCAATCAAGTAAGTTCCAAAGCTTACTTGAGAGCGTGGAGGGTCTTTTTTTGTACATATGATTTTTGACAAGTATTTAGAAGGTTCCGATGAACCAACAAAAGCTGGCGAGAAGAAAAAGCGCAGGGCTCGCAGACCTTGACAACGCCTACCCAGTCGGAACTTCAAAAAGGGGACCACGCTTGTCGAACACTTCTTCCCTGAGAAACTTCCGCCCGTAGGGTGGCTTTGGCTCGACGGGCCCTTTTTTGAAGTGGAGACGGACAGTAAAATCCCCTTGCGGGCGTGTCAGAGTCGAAGAGAACTGTGCTTTTTCTTCTCCTCCCCTATGTTGACTCAAACCCGGTTCTACTTAATCACACAGCTCGCTTCCACCCGATAAATACGCTGCCCACGAGAAGAAAAGCGCTCCTCGTACTCCGTCATCACATTATCCGCTGCCAGTTTGGACTGGTGCAGATCAAAGGTGATATTGCGCATCTGGAAACGCTCCGCAGCGAATTGGTTGAGTGAAAACTCAAAAAGGTTCTCATTGTCTGTCTTCATATGAAGCTCACCGTCTGCCACAAGCACCTGACGATACGTGTTCAAGAAGCTTTTGTAAGTAAGACGGCGTTTCGCATGACGGGTTTTTGGCCACGGATCACTAAAGTTCAGATAGATGCGAGAAATTTCATGATCGGCAAACAACTCGGTCAACTTGGAAGCGTCGTACTGAACAAAAGCCAGATTCGGAATAGCCTTGTACTCCGTACGCTGGACAGCGCGCAGAACGACCTCTGCCTTCAGTTCAACCGCAATAAAATTGATGTCAGGGTGACGCTCGGCCAATGTATTAATGAAACGTCCTTTTCCACAGCCGATCTCCACGTGAATCGGATTGTTATTCCCGAAGCGTTCCTTCCAATTCCCTTTATAGAAAAGGGGATTGTCTACGAACGTCGGATATTCTCTCAGGGCCGCTTCGGCACCTGGAATGTTACGCAGTCGCATATGTGCCTCCTTCAAAACGAACTCCTATCTACTTTACGATGACTCCCTGCTAGTTGCAAGTAGAGAGAGAAGAAAGAGAAGTGAGATTCCGGAGACAGATTACGTGAGAAAGGAGCGAAAAGGGGTTTTTTGTAAAAGGTACTAGGACGAAAGTCGCATACAGCGCGGATTTTAACATAGGATGGCTGGATAAATTTTGCCAATTTGAGAGGGACATTCTGGTAGGAAAATAGACTGAAAATTTGAGGAATGCCTGTTAAATCAAGCGCGAAGGCGTCAAGCGGTAATCGTGTCCAGTTGAAAAAATCATTTTTGGCAAGTTTTTGGTAATTTCATAGTGTGTGGGCTTTGGTAAAGTAGAGAACAAGTGAGAGGTCAGCCAAACTTTGCATAAAATGGTCCCCTGTTGAGCAGGGATCTTTTTCAAAAGAAAAGGGAGGATGAACAGCATGAAATTACATAAAGCCCTCATAGGAATCGTAATGGGAGTAGCATTGGGAGTCACAGCGATTGTCGCTCCGTTGCCAGGAGAGAAAAATGTAGCTGAGGCGGCATGGACGCAATCCAAGGCGGACAAAGTCATTGCCACGGGAAGAAAGTATATGGGTACTCCTTATAAATTCGGTGCGAGCAGCAATACCACAGCCGTTTTTGATTGCTCTTCCTTTACAAAGCGCGTATTTAAAGTCGCAGTCGGCAAGAGCTTGCCACGCACTTCTCGCGATCAAGCCAAGGTAGGAACGAGTGTGTCCAAGTCGAACCTGAAAAAAGGAGACCTGGTGTTCTTCAAGGCGAGTAAAACGACGACGTCCAAACGGATCACACACGTGGCGATCTATGCAGGTAACAACAAACTCCTTCATACATATGGAAAACCAGGAGTGACGTATTCGACCTTTAAGGGCACGTCCTGGGAGAAACGCTTCGTTTCGGCACGGCGAGTCTTGTAATCTACCCGTCTGGCTCTCTACTTACTAATACGTCTCGCACGCGGTAAAGTTGCGACGAGCGAATAGGCAAGTTTTGTAAATAGGATAGGGAAAAGGGATGATCCATTGCAGATCATCCCTTTTTGCTGTCGCGCGAAACTCAATCGGATCTCTTTGCAGGCCGAGCATACTTTTGCCGCCAATAAAAGAAACAGGAAGCAAGAAAGAGGGGGATGGAGGCAAGCAGCATCACTTCCTTGGCCGTAAGTCCGCATGCGATCAATAGACTCGTTATTGCCTGTGAAATCGGCTGCAAGCCTAAAGAGGAGAGCGAAACCAAACTCATGACTTTCCCCAACGAGGCTTGTGGCACCTTTTCCTGAACAAAAGAGAGAATCGGAACATTAATGAGAGAAAACGTGACGCCGAGCGTAAATAGAATAAGCAAGCTGAGCCAGAACTGTTGGGTGAGACTAAAAGCAAAAAAGACAAGTGCTTGCATGATCATAAAAAGAAAGGCGATCTGCAACCTGTTTTGGCCTAGTGTCGTGAGTGTGAGCACGATTGCCCCAGCAAGCATGCCAAAAGCGAGTGCCCCTTCCAAAAAGCTGTACTGCAGCGTAGAACCAGCTAGCACCTGATCTACAAAAATCGGCAAGCCGATATATAAGGGGCCCATCAAAAATACGTTCAAGCAGATGATGGAGGTCAATAGCAAGGGAAGGAAATCCGATTGCTTGACATAGTAGAAGCTTTCCTCTATAGATTCCTTGAGCCGTTGCTGTGGTTTGGAAAGAACGTCTGGTTCCTGTTTCGGCATGCACCATGCAGATACACTTGCAACCAGCAGAAGCAAGCCAACAAAGCCGTATAAAAGGGGGTAACTTCCCCACTCAATTACAAAACCGGCAAGAACAGGACCAAGCAGTTGTGAGGTTTGGTTTGTCGTTTGTAGCACAGAATTCGCTCGCAAAAGGGAGGAAGAGGGTACGATTGACGGAATGAACGAATTTTGAGCTGGCCAATAAAAGGCATCAATGGTACCGAAGAAGAGAGCAAACCAAATAAATAGCGCCAGCGAGGAATACCCCCACCAGATGATTCCCCCAAGCAACAGCATCAAAAATGCTTTCAACATGCTTGTGATTGACAGGATTCTCTTTTTGCTCATCCGATCAGCGAGCGTTCCGCCTATCAGCATGAAGCCGATCCTGGGAATGGTTGCCGCCATAAATACGATGCCTAATGAGGCCTCCTGAGATAAAACCTGGATGATATACCAGGTTTGCGAGAAAAGAAAGAGAGAGATACTGAGTCCGGAACAAAGGGCGGACATCCAAAGAAGGGTAAAAGGTTTCGTAAACAAGCGGGATGTATCCGCTGAGGGAAGGCTAGATTGCTTGGGGACAGCTTCCATGGAAATTCACTCTCCTTATTATTAACCGGTTAAAAAATATTAACCGCATGTCTGAAAGAAAAACCTACTCGAATAGGCTTTTCATACACATGTGGACTTATCGGATTACATGTTCCTTTGTTACTCCTGTCCATCCTTTTTAAATAACGGTTCATCAATTTGAAATCCCGTAATCATCAGGTAGTAATCCTGCTTCGAAGAGGGGGCATCTAGGGAGCTTTGCTGCAATTCGTGGAGTAGGCTCCGGTATTTTTGCAAAAAGGACACAAACGCTTGCTCACTGACTCTGACTTCAGACTGTAGGGAGATGCGCGGCCATTTCTCGACTTCCGTTGATGTCAGTGCAAAGGCTTCTTCAGGAGCACTGAGCGCTCTTGTTTTCGCCCGTTGCAACACTTCGACATAGGATTGTCTGGTAGCCTCCTTCGACTCCGTATACGTGAGCAGATGATCAGCGGGTATGAAGCCTCTTGCCACCGCCTGATAGTATTTGAGAATGTTGCCGCCCTTCTCTTCCTTTTTAACCAACTGGATGATGCCATGCTTCTCCAACTCACGCAGGTGGTACAGGATCTTCGCACGAGACAGTCCAAAAAGCTGGGAAAGCTGTTGCCCCGTGTGCGGCTTTTCCACCAGATGCATTAGCATTTTCGTGCGTAACGGGTCACTGATCACTTTTAGCTGATCGTAGTTTTCGATGATAAAAATCGACTTTTGCTCCAATATGCATCACAATCCTTTTAACCAGTTAAAATTTATTAACTTGATTGTATGAGGGGATATATGGAAAAGTCAATACAAAAACCCTTCCTGAGTGACGGTGATTCACAAAGGAAGGGTTTTGGCTTTACTTGCAACACTAGATTTTCAAAATACCACCCATGCTCGCATTCGTTACCAGCTTGGAGTAACGAGCCAGATAGCCTGTTTTTACCTTCGGCTCGAATTCTTTCCAGCCTTCCTTGCGGCGAGCCAGCTCGGCTTCATCCACGAGCAGTTGCATCGTGCGCTCCTCAAGGTCAATCGAGATGATATCTCCGTCCTGTACGAAGGCAATTGGACCGCCTTCTGCGGCTTCTGGAGACACGTGACCGATACTGATTCCGCGAGAAGCACCGGAGAAGCGTCCGTCTGTAACGAGCGCGACTTCTTTACCGAGACCCATACCCACGATTTGCGAGGTAGGAGCCAACATTTCTGGCATACCTGGTCCGCCTTTAGGACCCTCATAGCGGATGACGACAACATGACCAGATTTGATTTTGCCAGCAGCGATTCCTGCCAGAGCTTCCTCTTGGGAGTCGAAGCAGATGGCTGGACCTTCGTGCTTTTTAATAGAAGGATCGACACCGCCTGTTTTGATGATCGAGCCTTGTTCCGCCAGGTTACCGAACAGAACAGCGAGACCGCCAGAAGCGCTGTACGGGTTATCAAGGCGACGAATGACTTGATCGTTTTTGATTTCAGCGTCAGCGATGTTTTCGCCAAGGGTTTTGCCCGTGACTGTGATACGGTCCGGATGGATCGCGCCTGCTTTTTTCGCGATTTCTTTCAGAACCGCAGATACGCCGCCAGCCTCGTGGCAATCCTCGATATGATAGTCGGAGGAAGGAGCCAGCTTGCAAATATGTGGAATGCGCTTCGCTACTTCGTTGATGCGCTCGATTGGGTATTCGATACCTGCTTCTTGTGCGATAGCCAGTGTATGAAGAACTGTATTGGTTGACCCGCCCATCGCCATGTCGAGAGCGAATGCATCGTCGATTGCCTCGAGTGTCACGATGTCGCGTGGCTTGATGTCGCGTTCAATCAGATTTTTCAGTTTTTCAGCAGATGCTTGTACCAGCTCGCGACGTTCAGGAGAGACAGCGAGTACGGTACCGTTGCCTGGCAGAGCCAATCCGATGGCTTCGAGCAGACAGTTCATCGAGTTCGCTGTAAACATACCGGAACAGGAACCGCAAGTCGGGCATCCATATTGCTCCAGCTCTTCGAGTTGCTGGTCGTTGATCAGGCCTGCTTGGTGAGCGCCGACGCCCTCGAATACGGAGGAAAGCGAGATGGAGCGGCCATCACTCGTTTTTCCGGCTTTCATAGGACCGCCGGTTACAAATACGGTTGGAATGTTGACACGAAGCGCACCCATGATCATCCCAGGCGTGATCTTGTCACAGTTTGGAATACAGATCATGCCATCAAACCAGTGAGCAGCGACAACGGTTTCCAAGCTGTCTGCGATGATCTCGCGGCTCGGGAGGGAGTAGCGCATCCCGATATGTCCCATAGCGATTCCGTCGTCAACACCAATCGTATTGAATTCGAATGGAACCATGCCAGCAGCGCGAACGGCTTCCTTGACCAGTTTTCCAAACTCCTGCAAGTGCACGTGACCTGGAATAATGTCGATGTACGAGTTGCAAATAGCGATAAACGGTTTATCGAAATCCTCATCCTTTACACCTGCTGCACGAAGCAAGCTGCGGTGTGGTGCGCGGTCGAATCCTTTTTTGATCATATCACTTCGTTGTCTGGCCAATTTGAAAAACTCCCTTCCAATACGGATCATGCCTGTCTTATGTTTTGAACTATCTTATCAATTTTTAATTACAGAAACAACCGTAAAAGTCTGAACATTCGCTCAGCCCCGGGTGGTTCGGAGAGCTGCTCTCGATTGGCATACGTTTAGGAATCATAGCGAAATCAGCTTGTTTGGGATAAAATAGAAGAATCGACTCTATTTCGTTTGGAGTGAACAAAATGTTAGATGAGTTAAAAAACATCTGGTCGGACGGGAATGAAGAGGAGCGCCGCATTCTCGAGCTGGCTGTTGCTGCCATTCATCAAAAGCGGGAACGGAATAGCGCGTTTATCTCTGGGTTTCTCGGATTAAAGGGAGAGTTCATAGACGAAGAAAGACAGTCATATCGCTTTGAATTGCCTCTGACCCCTTTTATGCACAATTCAGGGGGAGTTGTTCATGGAGGAATTCTTGCGATCTTGATCGATTCGGCGATGGGCTCCTTGATCAATCGGTCCTTGCCACCCGATCAGTATGCAGTGACGACAGAGCTAAAGCTTAATTATTTGCTTCCGGGAAAAGGGGAGCGGCTGCGCGCTGAAGCGAGCTTTTTGCATCGCGGACACACATTGGTCGTCATGGAGGGCAGTGTTTACGATGATCGGGATAGGCGGGTCGCCCACGGTACAGGAACGTTCATTGTTCTCACGAGAAATGGACGGAAATAAAAAGAACCTCGCTTCCCATCAAAAAGGTGGGAGCGAGGGGTGACGGCGTTATTTAATGACAACGAGACCGCTGTATTCCGAGATATAGGTGAGCATTTTGGTGGAAAGCGGCACGATAAACTCCATGTCTTCTTTTTCTGCGATACCGGATCGTGAAACTATCCGCGCCCACTTGGCGGTCAGCTTGTAGTAATCGGAACCAAACGAGGCGTGAACCGTCTCACTCCGATGCCGAAACGTGACTGGGCTTGTGTCCAGCTTCATCGGGACCATGCTGATGATATCCTGCAAAAACAAATGGTAGGTCGTGTGTGGCTTGAAAAAAACGAGCTCCTTTGTGGTGACAGAGAAGCCGTAGCTATTGTTCATTTGGGTGAATTTGAGTTCACCTTCCATATTTTTTAGCCGAATGAAGTCGGTGTTCATGTTTATCCCCCTCCTTCGGGTATCTCTCTATGATAGTAATCTTTCCTATACAAGTGCAAGTGGAAGGTTGTTCAAAAAAATTGTTCCCAATGTTATAAAGGAGCGAAATGTCATGATCGAAATTGCAAAAGAAGCAGCAAGTGTCGCGGGTGCGTTTTTGAAGGAACGTTTTCTCGAACAGCTCGTGCCCGATGAGGAATTGCATAACGACGTGAAGCTGCCAGAGGATAAAGGCAGTGAACAGCGCATCATCGAGGTACTGCATCGCCACTTCCCGACACATACTATTTTTTCTGAAGAGGTCGGAATGGTTTCCCGTGAGGAAGAGTATCTGTGGATTATCGATCCTTTAGATGGAACGAATAACTATTTTATCGGCTATCCGTATTTCTCGATTTCGATTGCGTTGCAGCACAAGGGCGAGCTGGTGCTGGGCGTCGTCTACAATCCGGTAGCAGGTCAAATGTTTTGGGCGGAAAAAGGAAAAGGAGCCTATTTGAACGGAAAACGATTGAACGTCAATAACCGCCAAGACCTCACACGTGCAGTCGGGACATACATCCGTGGACGCAACACGGTAACGAAGGAAGAAGAGATGGCTTTTACGGAACCGTTTGTATTCCAGACCAAGCGTCTCATGCGAAATATTGCGCCTGCACTGGACTGGTGCTTGCTGGCAAACGGATGGCTCGATTATATCGTGATGCAACGCTCCAATATTATGGATGTGGCCGCCGGAATTGTTATCGCCCAGGAGGCGGGGGCAACGATTACGGACTGGTCTGGAAAGCCGTATCAGCATGAACCATTCCAACAAGATCACACTCCTTCATTAGTGGCGAGCAACGGACATTTGCATGAAACCATTCGCGGTATGATTCGACAGTAACGGGAACAAAAGAAGCAGGACTTATGTCGTGCAACCAAATGTTTCGGCTCACGTATAAAAAAGTTGCGAATGATTTGTTATTCTGGGATAGGTAAAAGAGGTGAGAAAAATGGCACGGTTGGAATATCGGCTGCTGGATGAGGCGAGGGGATTCCCTGTTCAGTTTTACTATGACAACGTGGACAAAGATGAGGTCTCCTTGCGTTTTGCTTGCGATTATTTGGTGAAGGGGCATGTCGTTTATGAAAAGACGTCCTGTGCAATCGAAAACGGCACGTATGTCATTTACGTCAAGCGCTCAACAGAAGAGCAAGCTGTCGACTATGCGGAGTCTGTGTCAGCACGCTGGGGCAGCATCCAGATCGAAATGCGTGAATATCAAGAAAATGCAAGCGTTTATCCGCTCGTACACTCGTTTTATTTCAAGGACGATGACGATGCTCTCTTGCATTTGCAAAGTGACTACTTGTATGTGAATGGACGCGAATGGGAGAAGACATCGGCCGAGGTGGATGAAGATCGGCAGGTTTATGTTTACTACGCGAAGCCAGTGTAGGAGGAAAAAAATGGCACAAACGAAATCGAAGAAAGTAGTCGGTCTGTTCGTCGCAGCTGCACTTGCGGTCAGCGGTTGTTCTTCCGGGGACGACTATGATGATTGCTACGATAACGATAATGACGGCTATTGTGACGATAGCAGCAGTGGAGGTTCGAGCTCTACTTACAGGTCTTACAAGAGCAAATCCGGAGTATCGAGTGGGATAAGCACGAGCAGCTCCAAGGGCGGTATTGGCAGCTCGGGCTATTCCAGCTCCGGGTGAGGTGAGGGAAGTGGAAGACCATAACCAACGAGAACGTGAGGCGCTGTACGGCCCGATGCGGGAAGAGGGCGTATTTACCTGGGATTGGATGTATGGCGAGGAGTATGCGCTATATGATATCCACCTGATCTCTCCCGCTTTTCGAGAAGAAATCGCGATGGCAACCGAGCGGCTTGGGCAAATCTTTACCAAGGTCGTTCCCGTATTGCAGCGTGCAGAGGACTCCCTGTTGTTAGAACTAGGAGTGCCAATGCAGGCATTACAGGCAGTCAGGATCGTCGTTTCCCAAACGGTGCCGACTGTGATTGGACGCTTTGATTTTGCCCAGACGACAGAAGGATTGAAGATGCTCGAGTGCAACAGCGATACCCCTACCGGAATCGTCGAGGCTTTTTATGTGAATGGTCGCGCTTGTCGCCATTTCCTGCGTGAGGACCCGAATGAAGGGATGGAGCGGCAGTTGCGTTCGGCATTCAGTAAGGTGTTCGACGCCTATCGGGCGCAAGGCTATGATACAGATTCTATCTGGTTTAGCTCGCTCGACTGGCATGAGGAAGACAAGGGAACGACGTTGTACTTACTGGACCAATCAGGTCTGCCTGCCCGGTTTGCTGCTTTGGAGCATTTGCGAGTTTGGCAAGATCGTCTTTATGTAAAGGAAAATGAGGAGCTATTGCCAGTCGATGTGCTGTACCGCCTGCATGCTTTGGAAAAACTGGCGGTAGAACAGGATGAAGATGGTTATCCGACAGGTGAGCATGTGCTCTCGCTGATTGCCCTCAAAAAGCTGGCCATTATTAATCCTCCTTCTGCGTTCCTCATTCAGACGAAGGCTTTGCAGGCGCTCATCTGGAACTTGCATGATGCGAGTGAGTTTTTCACCGAAGAAGAGCACGCGATCATCGAAGCTTACATGCTGCCGACTTATTTTGAAAATCGGTTTGCAGGCAGGGAGGACTACGTCACGAAGCCGATTTTTGGGCGGGAAGGTGGCGGTGTCATGCTGTTTGCATCAGATGGTACACTGCAAGAGAAGGATCAGGAAGAGTTTTACTGGGAGCAGCCGATGATTTATCAGAAACGGGTGGAGCTTCCAGAGATAACGGTTCAGACGATGAAGGGAATATATGCTGGACGGCTGCTCTGGGGGTCCTTTTGGATCGGCACAGAGGCATCGGCCATTGTAGCTCGTGTCGGGGGACCGATAACAAACAACCTATCCTATTATTTGCCGGTCGGCATAGACAAGTAGCGAAAGGAGAGGACAACGTACATGTTGGGACAATTGGATTACGTAGTAAACTTTTTAGCGTATTTGGCAGTGACCATTCCCATATTGGCTGTAGGGATTTTTGTGTTTACGATTACGACTCCTTACAAGGAGTTTGATCTGATCAAGCAGGGAGCACAGACTGATGATCCGAAGAAAATGGCAGCGGCAAAAGCAGCCTCGCACGATTTGGGAGGGAAAATCATCGGTTTGGCAATCGTCCTCGCTTCGGCTGTATACCACTCGGTTAACTTGTGGGATTTGGTCATCTGGGGTATTGTAGGAATGGTATTTCAAGTCATCGTTTTTTATTTGTTCGAATGGATCACACCATTTAAAGTCGTGTCTGAAATTCCGAACGGAAACGTATCCGTCGGTATTTTCGCTTCGCGGTTGAGTATTGCCGCGGGCTTGTTGATGGCTGCGCTGATCAGTTACTAAGCATGGAAAGAGGCGTTCACCTTCGAAGTCTGGTGCTCATGTAGGTTCTCTACATTTGGCTCCTCCCGCTTCAGGTTCCCGCCTCTTTTTCGATGCGGAACCGATCATATTTTGAATAGGCACTTATGAGCACAGGGAGGAGTCTTTTTGTTCTGGCGCGTCATGTATGAGATTTTTATCATTATGTTAGTGATTACGTATGCGATCCTGTTGTTCGCAGACTTCTCTAATCATCCACTCTTGACGGATGAACTGATGGACAAGGTAGACACTTGGCTGATCATCATGCTGATTGTCGAGTATTTGGTCCGGCTATGGAGGGCGAAAGACAAGCGGAAATTCGTCTTGGCCAACTGGTTCGATCTGGTTGCAATGATTCCATTGGACTCTTATTTGTATTTAGCCAGAATCATGCGCGTGCTTCGGCTGGTGCGCATCGTGCGCGCTTCACCGTTTTTGTTGGGAATCATTCGTTCAGGTCCGATGCGTCAAGTATTTGGCGTCGTCACGATTATCATGCTGTGGAGCTCGACTGCGATTTATTTGCTCGAATACGGTGTAAACGAGAATATCAAAAGCTTTCCGGATGCGTTGTGGTGGTCGATTGTGACAACCACGACAGTCGGCTACGGTGATATTTCGCCTGTGACCTCAGGTGGAAGAATCATGGCCGCGATCTTGATGATTACGGGGATCGGAATGCTGGGAGCCTTGACGGCAAACTTTGCTACGCATTGGACAGAGACACATGAAAGCAAAAGCCCAGATGAGAAAGATCGCTTGACCGAAGAGATTAAAAAGCAGACGATCACAAATATCCGACAGATCGAAAACTTGACCGAGCGCGAGTATGAGACGCTCAAAGAAAGTATGGATTTGCTGTACCGTCGAACGAGGAAAAAGAGTGAGGAATAAGCGAAGAGCTGTCAGGCATCAGGCCTGGCAGCTTTTTTCTTCTCCATTTTGAATCACTTTCATAATGTTTTAAAAAGCTGCGTAGGAAGAAGTTCATTTCCAGTCCAAGCGCCTCTGGAGCCCGACCAAGCGTAGGAATAAATGGCGGGGGTTTTCAGCTTCGCTTATGAAATCCTTCTTCGAAACTTCGACGTTCGAAGCGCTCCCGCCATTTATTCCGAAGCGGACAGTCAATCCCCCTAGCGGGGCGTAGGCCGAAGCGTAGACTGGAAATGAACTTCTTCCCTCCACAACAGCATCGTCCCGAACCACTATGTTCAAGTGAAATATGATTTTGTTATTGACGAGGCAATCCATCCCAACTATAATTCCGAGTAAACATATATGAATTACAAAAATAAGGTTGGATAAAGGGGTCATCCGATGGCGAAAATAGCGGTTTTGGTAATTGCTCACGGTTCACCCGATCCTGACTGGTTAGCGTTGGTGGAATCAGCCGTATGGCAGTGCCGCACTGATTTGCCAATTCGGGTAGCTTACTTGGGAGGAGTGGAAGGACGAAGCATCAGCGATGAAGTGAATCGTCTGGAAGCATCAGGAGCCACAACAATTGTCGTCGTTCCCCTATTCGCCACGGCAGGAAGCAATCACGTAGGGGAAATCCGCGCGATGCTTGGACTAGACCCATGGCCTACAGGAGAGACAGACCTGATTCGCGTTCCGGTTCAGGCAAGAATTCTCTGGTGTCCGCCATTGGAGGATCACGGAAACGTCGAGCAGATCGTGGCAGAGCGAATCGCAAGTCTATCGCGCGTGCCTAGTCGGGAGGCTTTGTTGCTCGTCGGGCACGGCAGTGACTTGCCTGGATGTCATGAGCGCTGGGAAAAGCTGCTCTTGCGTCTGACATTCCGCTTGCAAAACCGCTATGCATTTGCTGCTGCCGGATATGCGACACTGAGGCCCGATACATTGTACGAACAAGCCTGTTCACTGGCACAAAAAGGGGATGTCCTCGTGCTTCCTTTGTTCGTCAGCCAGGGCTACTTCACGCGACAAGCAATCCCGAAACGGCTCGCGGGCTTGGCTTATCGCTATGAGGGCAGTGCGTACTTGCCCCATCCACTGATTGCGGACTGGATGAGCCAATCGATTCGAATGGCATTACTAACGGACATCTTTACACAAAGGAGCATGTACGAGCATGGCAGAGAGAAAGCAGTGGAAGTGGGCTGCTGATTGGAAAAGAAGCCGCTCGGACGCCAATGAGTCGGGTTCGTAGTGGAAACCTCTACGTTTAACTTAAAACGGCCAAGACTCTTCCTGTGAAGGAACAATGCAGCAAGGAGGACGGATTCGCAATGAACACAGGCAGAGTCGTTTTTGTCGGAGCAGGGCCTGGTGACCCAAAGCTGCTGACGATTCGTGGCATGGAGTCTCTTCGTCTAGCGGATGTGATTGTGTACGATCGTCTAGCAAACCAGCAGCTTCTCTCGTACGCAAAAAAGGGAGCCACCCTCATCTATTGCGGGAAAGAGGCCGATCATCATACCTTGCCGCAAGAAGAGATCAACCTTCTGCTCATCCAGGAAGCCCAAAAAGGGAAATACGTCGTTCGTCTGAAAGGCGGCGATCCGAGCATGTTCGGGCGGGTAGGAGAGGAAGCGCAGATGTGCCGCGACTATTCGATTCCGTTTGAGATCGTCCCAGGGATTACTTCCGGGATGGCGGCTCCGCTCTACGCAGGTATTCCGCTGACGCATCGTGACTACAACTCTTCCGTCGCTTTTGTCACCGGTCACCTGTGTGAAAAAAATGCAGGAAAGGAGCCGGACTGGGCAGCCCTCGCTTCGATGGAAACGTTGGTCATCTACATGGGTGTGAAAAATCTGCCTCGCATCAGGGAGCGCCTTCTTGCGCATGGAAAAGACGCCCATACGCCCGTTGCTCTCGTGCGCTGGGGGTCGGTGCGTGAGCAGGAGACGTTGATCGGCAAGCTTGGGACGATAGATAAGGAAGTCGAGCAGGCCCGTTTTGCCGCACCTGCCATCATTATCATAGGTGAGGTCGTCCGTCTGCGGGAATCGCTGAACTGGTACGAATCACGCCCCTTGTTCGGTCAACGGGTAGCGGTTGCAAGAAGAGTGAGTGATGAAGGAAATAGCGAGCTCGTGATTGCCTTGGAGCAGTTGGGCGCCGAAGTCATGCCGATTCCTTTGGTCGAGCACTGCACGTTTGACACACCATTGACGGAGCTTGCCACTTATCGTTGGCTCGTCTTCGAGAATGAGCAGCAAGTATCCTTTTTTACTTCTGTTTTGCGACAACAGCGTTATGATGTACGGCGCTTGACGAGCAAGCTGGCTGTTTGTGGACAACGGGCTTCTGAGGCTTTCGAGAAACAGGGGATTTATCCGGACTTGATGCTGGATGAAAATACATCTCTGCTGGCACTCCCTGACCTGCTTGCCTTGGAAAAAGAAGAGCAAGTGCTTTACGCAGGGGAGCGGAAGCCGCAAAAAATCACGCTGGACCACGGCAAGGCGATTCACGTGATCCAAGCCGGCACGCTCGTATGGGATGGGAAGGAGCTTAGTGCGAAAAAGGATGGATGCTCATTTGACTCGCTAGCGACGGATGATGTCTATACGCTGTCAGCGCTGGCGCAATTCGCTGGCGATGCCTGGTCAAAGACACCGATTGTATGTGTCGGAAAGGAAACAGCAGTTGCAGCGAGAGAAATGGGCTGGCAATCCGTGAGCAGTCATGAAGATCACGCGATCAATATAAACGAGCTGAAGGATGATCGTACGCTGAATGATCAAGGAGGGGGCACATGAGCCAACTGAATTTTGCGTCAGCGACAGAGGAACAACTCGCTACTATCAATAATCATCTCGCAAAGGGCGACACCATAGACGTCATCAAATGGGCATACAAGACGTTTTCGGATGATTTGATTTATTCGTGTAGCTTTGGGGCCGAAGCTATGGTGCTGCTCGATATGATCAGCGATGTGAAAAAGGATGCCAAGGTCACCTTTTTGGATACCAATCTCCACTTTTTCGAGACGTACAGCTTGATTGAGCGAGTGAGAGCGAGGTATCCCGCGCTGAGGATAACGGTCAAGCAGCCGGACATCACGCTGGCCCAGCAGGCAGACCTCCATGGCGAAGAATTGTGGAGTAGGCAACCGGATATGTGCTGCCATATCCGCAAGGTACAGCCGATGGAAGATGTGCTGACCGGAGCGGTTGCCTGGATGTCAGGACTACGCAGAGAGCAGTCTGCCACGAGAGCGAATGTCGGGTTTATCAACCGCGATGAAAAATTCCAGTCACTAAAAATTTGCCCGCTCATCCATTGGAAGTCGGAAGAAGTGTGGCAATACATCCGAGCATTTGAATTGCCGTACAATCCGCTTCACGACCAGAGCTATCCGAGCATCGGCTGCGCTCCTTGTACACGTCCTGTAAAAGAGGGCGAGGATTCGAGGGCAGGACGCTGGGCGCAAGCAGGGAAAACGGAATGCGGCCTGCATCTCGCAAGGTAGCGAAAGAGAAGAACAAACCAAGGATAGGAGGGGCTTTTGTATGAGTGGGAAACCTCACGGGGGAGAGCTGGTAAACCGTTTTGATCCACAGGCAGACCTGTCGGTGACTACGCATGAAGTGGAGATAGATGCATTTGCACTCGCAGATCTGGAGTTAATCGGAATTGGGGGCTATAGTCCGCTTACCGGATTTTTGAATCGGGAGGATTATATATCCGTCGTTGAGCAGATGCGGCTGGCAGATGGTACCGTTTGGAGCATTCCAATTACACTTCCGGTCTCGACCACTGTCGCAGGAGCCTTGCAGATCAAAGACAAGGTGCGATTGAGCCATCAAGGCTTAGTCTACGGCATTCTTGAAATCACTGATATTTATTCACCTGACAAGGAGCGAGAAGCCCGGCTCGTCTATGGTACCGACGATACGAATCATCCCGGAGTGAAAAAGCTGCTGGAGCGTCCCGCTGTTTATTTGGCTGGCCCGATTACGCTGGTAAAGCGCACCGAAAAAGGGCGTTTTGCCAGCTATCACTTCGATCCGGCACAAACGAGAGAAAGATTTGCCGAGAAGGGCTGGAAAACGATTGTCGGCTTTCAGACACGCAACCCAGTCCACCGTGCGCATGAATACATCCAGAAGTCAGCTCTCGAAATCGTCGATGGTCTGTTTTTGAATCCTCTTGTGGGCGAAACGAAGGCAGATGACATCCCTGCTGATGTGCGGATGAACAGCTATCAGGTATTGCTGGAAAAATACTATCCGGCTACCCGGGTAGAGTTGGCTGTTTTCCCGGCTGCCATGCGTTATGCGGGACCACGGGAAGCGATTTTTCATGCTTTGGTGAGGAAAAATTACGGCTGCACACATTTTATTGTAGGTCGGGACCACGCTGGTGTTGGCAACTACTACGGGACGTACGATGCCCAGCATATTTTCCGCCAATTCCAGCCGGAGGAGCTAGGGATTACGCCATTATTTTTCGAGAACAGCTTTTATTGCAAGAGCTGCGGAAACATGGCCTCTACCAAAACGTGTCCGCATGATAGCGAGCATCATGTCGCACTGTCCGGGACGAAGGTGAGGGAAATGCTGTCGCGCGGAGAGGCTCCACCACCTGAATTTAGCCGTCCTGAGGTTGCGCGGGTATTGATCGAAGGGCTGCGACCTGTGTCCGTTTAATCGGCGAGAAGAAAGCGGTTGATAGAGAGGAGAGAGACGATGAGTAGAGAGGGCACCGCGAATATCGTATGGCATCCGACGACGATAACCAAACAAGACCGTCAGAAGCGTGCAGGCCACAAAAGCTGTGTCTTATGGTTTACGGGGCTGTCTGGTGCTGGCAAATCGTCGTTGGCCAATGCAGTCGAACACGAACTGCATCAAAGAGGGCTAGCCAGTTACGTGCTGGATGGTGACAATATACGCCACGGCTTAAATCGCGGATTGGGGTTTGGGGCAGAGGACAGACAAGAAAATATTCGCCGAATTGGCGAAGTCGCGAAGCTATTCGTGGACGCAGGCGTGATTACCTTGACCGCGTTTATCTCTCCGTATCGGGAAGACCGGGAGCTTGCGCGTAATCTGGTAGAGGCGGGAGAATTCATCGAGGTATATGTAAAGTGTTCATTGGATGAGTGTGAGCGCCGGGATGTGAAGGGACTATACCGAAAAGCGAGAAGTGGAGAGATTGGTCAGTTTACGGGGATTTCAGCACCGTATGAAGAGCCTCTTCGAGCGGAGTTGGTCATTGAGAGCGACAAGCAGACGATTGAAGAATCTGTCCAGATGGTCCTTACATACCTGGAAGAGCTCAAGATTCTCTAGTTCTATGGATAGGTAAAAAAAAGCACGACGCGAGAGGCGCCGTGCTTTTCTTCGTGAGGAAAAATATTACTTCGTAGTGGTCGCTGGTTCTTCAGCTTCCAGATCCTCAGCCCATTCTTCCATCCATTTTTGTTGATCAACCATGTTTTCAGCGATTGGACGAACAAAGCCTTTGTCGCTAAAGCTGTTGATTGCTTTTTCATCTTTCACCAGTTGTTCTACAGTCAGACTAGCATCTTTTGCTGGCGCACTGAACTTGGTTGCTTTTCCGAAGTTGTATGCATATTGATCAGCAGACAGACCAATTGTTACAGGTTGCTTCATTTCTGGCGCTTGGAAAGTTACGCTTAGATCGCTTGTTTGTTTTACAGGCATTTTGTTGCTGTCGATGTAGAAGTCGAGGTTCCAAGCGAGCTTGTGGAAGCCTTCTTTTTTCATTTCTTCTACGATTTTTTCAGGTGTGTATGCTTTACCTGTTTCATCCAGCCATTTTTTCGCTTCAGCCATGCCTTCGTTTACCATTGCTTCTGCATTTGCACGCTTTTCAGCTTCTGTGGTTTTCTTGCCCATTTCCGGATACAGATCTTCTGTCATGGAAGTGGTCAGTACCATCATATCGATCGCAAAATCTTTTACTTCTTTGCTAGCTACTGCATCGTTAGCTGTGAAGAAGAACATTTTTACCAATTCTTTTGCGTCGATTTTTACAGTTACATGAGTTGCTTCTACTTTATCACCGTTTGGCAATGTAACGGATTGTTTGCCATGGTTCTTTGCGTCTGCCAATGTGTAGCCATATTTACTTACATACTTTTTCACAAAGTTGAAAGTAAGGTCGTTCATTTTGTCTTGGTATTCTTTCAGCTTCGCAGCGTTAGCAGCATCGGAGCCGCCAAACTCAGCCATGAAAGGATTGGATACGTTCGAATCGAGTACCAAGTACTTGCTGTCCAGTGGAGACTTCACGTAGACTTTATCTTCGTCAACGATTGTTTCTACGGATGCTTTTTTGTCACCTGTCCAGAGCTTGTTGTCGCGCAGGAGCTTGTCGTCTTTTACTTCTACTTCAAACTTCACTGTGTCCATATCCAGCTGGGAGCCTTTTACTGTTACGCCTGCTTTCAAAGCAGACAACAACGCTTTCCCTTCTTTGTCAGCCGGTTCTCCGAATGCTTCAGGCAATTTCTCAACGTCGCCTGTCAGCTTCAAGGAGCCTTCAAAATCATAGTTTGGCTTGTCAATTGTCGCTACGATAGAATCACGCACCAGGGATGCCTCGCCTGCACAACCGGTGAGCAGTACCGTACCTGCTACCAGAAGAGCGCTACCTTTTTTCCACATGATGTGTTCCTCCCCTATGTATATTATTTTTTATTCCCCCTTTGTTCTACGCACAAATAGAGAAAAGGTTTCGCAAAAACGGAAAAAAATCACAATCCGGCTAATTCTGTCCCACTTTCATGGTAAAATGAAGGGGAAAAGATGGTTAGTGAAGAAAGGGCGTTGCAACATGTGGTCGTGGCTTCAAAAGCTGATGAACTTTTTTCAGGGAGAAAGAGAAGAAGAGATAGAGGAAGAAGGCCGTCCAGCAGGTAGCGGTAACCAAGCAGATAATCCTGTTCCCCGTCAGCCTCAGCCTCAAGCGAGAACAAAAAGCATATACCCAAAAGAACGGGTAGACACTCGAGATATAGAAGACAATGTGCGTCAAAGAAGAGAGCGTCAATTTCGTTTTCCAGTCGTCCCGGATGACTATTTGGAGAAGAAGCGCAATCGTAGCGAGAATCCTGCCGAATCGAATGATCGCAGTCGCCAGCAGGCACCTCGTGAGCGATTCGAACCCAAGCGTGAAACGATGCGACCAGTAAATGATCGCGGATTGGAAGCAAAGATAGAGCCCGTTTTCGAGAAAAAGAAGCCTGAGCTTGTTAAAAACAACATCGAGATACCGCAGCGTCCAAACCGTGCGCCGCAAAAAGAAGTGGAAAAAGTAACGAGACCCGTTTTTTCTACAGAAGAAAAGCGTGCCTACCAGCCGTCTGAAATCGTTTCTCCTGTTTATGGGAAAATAACCCCGGCGACGCGTGAGGCAGAGCATCGGATTCATACGACTGCGGGAATCATTTATCCGCGTCAGGAGCAAGAAGAGCATTTGCAGCAGATGAAGCAGTGGGAACAAGAGATCAGCGAGCGATATTTTCCGGAGGAGCAAGAGTCTGCTTCTTTTGAGCAAAATGAACCGCAGTATGTTGTTGTTGCGAATGATTCTGTACATAACGAAGAAGAAAATACTGTTGCAAAGACTGTCGTGGCAGAAGCTCTTGATTCAGAACGAGAGGTTGCTGCTTCCGAACAAGTGGAAGAGACAGTAGTAGAAGAAATAGAAGAAAAAACGCTGGTGGATATGGGGTTGCTAGCTACGGATCTGCAAGATTCTGATGCACTCGAGCCAAAAGCCGAAGAGACGGTGGCTGAAGTGCATCAGGAAGAAGAGGTACAAATAGAAGTGAGCGAACTCGTAGAACCAATGGCGAGCGTGGATGCGGAAGAAGAGGTATTGGAGTCTCAAACGATGGAAGAGCGACTAGCCGATGAGGAAGCCGAGCATAGACTGATTCCTACATTTAGTGGGGTTGTGCAGGTGGAGAGCGAGAATGATGGCGATACCGTGCAGCCTCCTTCCGTGGGGGAGGAGAATCAAGCAGTCGATACGGAGCTAGAGAGCGATGATGTCGAAGAGCCTGCCTATGCATCTGCTATCAGCCGTTTGCTAGAGAGAGCAGAAATAGATTCACCACAGGAGCTCAGTTCAATAGGAGTGGGTTCAGGTTCCGAAGAGTCGCCTGAGCACGTAGAACCAGCAGAACCAAGTGAGCCTGAATCTATTGCTCAACCAATTGTGGAATCCGTTGTGGAACCTATTGAAGAACCAGTTGCTGAAACCGTACCTGAAACTGTACCTGAAACCACCGTACCAGTCCCTGCTTCATCCGCTACACAGTCCGTGAACCTGTCTCAGGCATCCAAGTCGATGCAGCCTGCGTCAGCTCCGGTAAAAGACTCGTCCAATGAAGCGGACCAAGGAGCAGAGTCCGCACAGCCGCCATACGCCTTGCCGGATTTGGGACTGCTGAATCCAAGCCCACCGGTCAGTGATGACGACGATGAGCATACGCAAATTCAAAAGCTATTATTGGAAGAGACGCTCGTGAATTTCAATGTCAGCGCTCAAGTAGTAGGGATTGTCAAAGGCCCATCCGTGACACGCTTTGAGTTGCAACCGGCTCCGGGCGTAAAAGTGAACAAGATTACGGGATTGGTCGACGATATCAAGCTGAATTTAGCTGCCAAAGATATTCGTATCGAGGCACCGATTCCAGGACGCAATGCCATCGGAATCGAAGTCCCGAATATGTCCAGCCAACCTGTATTAATCGAGAAGATCATCAGTTCAGACAAGTTTCAGGAGCATTCCTCTCCGTTGGCAGTCGCACTTGGTATGGACATCGGCGGCGAGCCGATTATTGCGGATATTAAAAAGATGCCGCACGGTTTGATTGCCGGCTCGACAGGCTCGGGTAAAAGTGTCTGCATCAACTCGATCATCGTCAGTCTGCTGTACAAGGCGACTCCTGAGCAGGTGCGATTGCTCTTGATTGACCCGAAAATGGTAGAGCTCGCCCCTTATAATCATTTGCCGCATCTGGTTACGCCTGTCGTGACAGAGGCCAAGCAGGCAACGGCATCTCTCAAGTGGGCTGTGGAAGAAATGGAGAAGCGCTATGCGTTGTTCGTAGATGCGGGTGTTCGCGATATTGACCGCTACAATCAGACGACAGATGATCAGCTTCCTTATATCGTGATCGTCATCGATGAGTTGGCTGACCTGATGATGGTTTCGCCGCAGGATGTGGAGGATTGCATTATCCGGATCGCTCAGAAGGCACGTGCTTGCGGTATTCATTTGCTTTTGGCGACACAGCGCCCATCCGTGGATGTCATTACCGGAAACATCAAGGCAAACGTACCGACTCGTCTTGCTTTCGCCGTGTTCTCCCAAGTTGATTCGCGTACGATTCTCGATCAATCTGGGGCAGAACGACTGTTGGGTAGAGGGGACATGCTGTTTCTTGAGAGCGGTACGACTCCGGTTCGTCTGCAAGGGAACTTCGTCTCGGATGACGAGATCGAGCGAATCACGCAGATGATCAAAAAGCAAAGAAAGCCTGCGTACATTTTCAGCAAAGAAGATTTGGAGCAGCAGGTTGCATCGTTTGACAGCGGAGATGATCCGTTGTATCAGGAAGCCCTTGTGTTCGTGGCTGAGCAGGGCCAAGCTTCTGCATCTGGATTGCAACGCCGTTTCCGCGTCGGATATAACCGTGCTGCCCGTCTCATCGAAATGATGGAGGCAGATGGGTACGTCGCAGGACAAAGCGGCGGTAAGGCTCGCGCCGTCCTTATTTCCAAGGAGGACGCCCAAGCCGTAGTGGAGGGATCGACTCTCCTGTAAAATACGAGGGTCTTGCATGGAGCAAGGCCCTTTCTATACGGACGAGTTGCCTAAATATTCAGTAAGGTAGTATGCTATAAAATAGATGTGAAATGGAAAGGAACGATGACGATGAATCCGCTGGCGAAAAAGTTTCAGGAAATTGACGACAAAGTTGTCTTGTTCAATGAAGAGTATTATTTGAGCGTGGAGAAAATCGACATTACCGCATTGACGCTGGAAAAAAGGGAGTCGCTCTTTAACCAGCTGTACGATTTCGACAGTCCGGACATGGAACTGGAGATCGATGTCTCTGAGGAAGACAAGGGCGTTTGGTACCTGCAATTGCTCGTACCGCATGTATTGACACTGCCTGAGGCTGCCAAAAGACGCATCGAAAATGGAACCAATCAACTCACCCAGCATTTGAGTGAGCAGGCAGATGGGCTAGTAAGAACGCAATTGCTTGGGGAAGAAATTTATACCTATGTGAAACGGTACAATCCGGATTTGGAGCGTATTGCCTAATAACAAACATCCATCTATCCCACAACGAGGGGTCAGATGGATGTTTTTCATTCCCCTTAGCTTTTGGCCGTTTTGGTTACTAACCAGGTGCAGGCTGTCTTATTTGTCGTAGTCGCAATCCATTCACAGGGTTGATTGTTTACAGGAGTGATCAAGCGCAGAGTATCGCCTTTGATACCGCCATATTTGACGGAGGCGCTGGGGGCTGTTGCGACATACACAACACGTTCGTTGATGGAAACAATTGGGGTAAAGGAAGAGTTTTCGGATTTGTAGCCGCTTGTGAGGGAAACAGGAACAGGGAGGTTTTTCATGGAGAGGGTTATTTTATCCGAAGACTTGTGATAAAACATTTTTCCAGTAACCTGGCTGAAGTCGCCACCATCCACGGTGACTACCAATGGGTACGTTCCGGTGCCGTAGAGCATGATGGCGTGATCGGACCCGGAGTAACGGTTGTTTATGAGGGAGACATTTCCGCAGCGGTTCAAAGAGATGTTTTGGGTCAGTCGAGGGTCAAACGAACAGTTTCTGACAGTAACTTGTCTCTCGGCGAGCACTTCCCATGGCTCCAAACTCAAGGCGTAGCCGCCGATGGAAGTCGCTGTATCATTGGCCTCGAAGCTACAGCCATCAAATACAAGTCCTACATCTGAATAATCCACGGTGAGACCGGTACCAACTGTCTTGGTGCTTCCTTGCGTGGTCGTATGCAATACCCAGCGACAATTGCTGAACGTCATGTTTTTCATAAAGTTCACCCGATTTTTCTGTTCAGGTGCCGTATAAAATACCGAGGAGCTGATACAGCCTGTCATGCCAGTAAGACTGAAGCTAGCGAGCGAAACAAGATGACTACCTTGCACGACCATTGGGGAGGACAAATCTCCTTCCAAGTCGAGCTGTTGACGGCAAGAGATATTGGTCAGGTTTACGAACATGGGTGTAGCTCCGTCGTACCCTTGATTGAGCTCGACCTCAAAACGATCACACGCTACATTCGCTGCATTCAGCCGCTCTAGGCCACCCGTCACGGTAATGTCTGAGCGTGTACGCTTGCGGTTGTCGCTGTAAAAATCGGTAATTTGCACAGTGCGGACATAGCAGTTTTTTTCCCCGGCAAAGTAAAAATGGTCGGCGACTCCATCCGTACACCATACTTGTTGTAGCGCTACGTAATTGATATAGCTGCTAGGACCGCCACCACGAATGTAGAAATCGGTGCTATGCTCGTAATCGTAAGGGTCGGGTGGCAGCGGGTTTGCTCTCGCATTGGAATCGATCTTCAGGTTGGCGACCACAAAAGAATCAGCATCCCCACCCGCGGACGTAATCGAGAACAGCCAGCGCCAATCTGCGGCAGTTGAATTCGCTTTCCTTTTTATTACGGAAAAAGGACCGATTCCCTGCATCACTAGGCTTTTTCCTGCTCCTAGGATAACCTCCAATCTGTTTGGCTCAATGATATAGGTGCCAGCAGGGAAAAACAATGGAATTTGCAGGTTCAGAGCAGCAGTTAATGCAGTCTGGATTGCTTGGGTATCGTCGGTCACCCCATCCCCCTTTGCTCCGTACGTTTTTACATCAATCCACATAAAAGCATTCCCCTCCAAAAAATGGGTAGACAAGATTGTCTTCTTTTCATTTCATTCAACCATTTCTCAAAAGTTGACAACCATTTAGTAAAAAGGGCATGGGCTCCATAAAAATGTGTTCCATAAACTTTGGGCCACGACTGGCATATTTGTCCTAGAACCTCCGTATGAATAAGCAAAGAGGTGGATAGTATGTCGATTTTGGTGACAGGTGCAGCTGGATTTATCGGTTTTCATGTAGCACGACGGCTTTTGGAACAAGGACAGACGGTGTGGGGGGTAGATAATTGCAATGAGTATTACGACCCGGTCTTGAAGAGCAACCGACTGGAAATCCTCCAAGCGTATCCATTATTTCGTTTTGTCAAAGCGGATATTGCAGATCAGAGCAAGATGGACGAGTTGTTCCGAGAAATGGAGCCGGAGACTGTCATTCACTTGGCCGCTCAGGCGGGCGTCAGGTACAGTCTGGAAAATCCTCATGCCTATACGACTTCCAATATCACCGGGTTTCTAAACATTTTGGAAGGATGCCGACGGTCGAGGGTCAAGCATTTGCTCTACGCATCCTCTAGCTCCGTCTACGGAGGGAATACAAAGCTACCCTTTGCGGAGTACGATCCCGTAGATGAGCCGGTCAGCTTGTACGCAGCAACGAAAAAAGCCAATGAACTGATGGCCTATACCTATAGTCATTTATACGGCTTGCCTGCGACGGGACTGCGCTTCTTTACGGTATATGGGCCGTGGGGCCGACCCGATATGGCGCTCTATACGTTTACCAAGGCGATTTTGTCGGGAGAGCCTGTCCGTATCTTCAACTACGGCAACATGACAAGGGACTTTACGTATGTGGACGATATCGTCGAAGGGATGCTGCGACTGATGAATCGAATCCCCCAAAGGGAAGGGGATAAGGCGCCGCATGAGGTTTTCAACATCGGGAATCACCAGCCGATCGATTTACTTACGTTTCTCTCGATCTTGGAAGAGAAGCTGGGGAAAAAGGCTGTTCGCGACTATTTGCCCATCCAGCCGGGGGATGTTCCTGCTACCTATGCATCAGTAGAAGCTCTGTATGAGGCGACAGGCTTTCGCCCAAAAACACCAGTCGATGTGGGAATATCCCGCTTTGTAGACTGGTACGTCAGCTATTATGGTGTCGCTCATGCGTAAAAAAGTGGGAGTAGTAGGTCTAGGATATGTAGGACTGCCTGTCGCGATTGCTTTTAGCCAAGTGCTTCCAGTAGTGGGTTTTGACATTGACGAAAGACGCATACGCAGTCTGGAGAGCGGAATGGATGAAACCGGAGAGATGTCTACAGAAGAGCTGATGCGAGCCAACATCACGTATACAGATGACCCCGCAAGTCTCGCAACGTGTGATTTTATCATCATCACGGTACCCACACCTGTCGATTCTGCGAAACGACCCGATATGCGCGCACTCACTCTCGCGTCTGAAAGCGTTGGGCAATATCTGACTTCAGGGACCATCGTTGTCTATGAATCGACCGTGTATCCAGGGGCAACAGAAGAAATTTGTATTCCTGTATTGGAAAAAGCGTCTGGAAAGCTGGCGGGAATTGATTTTTTCGTCGGCTACTCACCTGAACGAATTAATCCTGGGGATCGGGAACGGAGATTGTCTCAGATCGTCAAGGTCGTTTCAGGGCAAGATCGCCAGACGTGTGAAACGATTGCCGAGATGTACGGGTTGATTGTAGAGGCGGGTATTCACAAAGCGCCCTCGATTCAGGTGGCTGAGGCAGCCAAAGTGATTGAGAACACGCAACGCGACATCAACATCGCCTTAATCAACGAGCTCTCGATTATTTTTGACCGCTTGGGCATTTCTACGGCAGATGTGCTCCAAGCCGCACGGACCAAATGGAATTTCCTTCCGTTCTCTCCAGGACTCGTCGGTGGTCATTGTATTGGCGTCGATCCGTACTATTTGACATACAAGGCGGAGAGTGTTGGTTATCATCCACAGGTCATACTGGCTGGACGCCGGATCAATGACGGCATGGGCAAGTTCGTCGCGACCTCACTCGTGAAACAAATGATCTGGCAAAATATTGCGATTCAAGGCTCGCGGATTACGATTATGGGCATCACCTTTAAAGAAAACGTGTCCGACATTCGCAATAGTCGGGTCATCGACATTATTCAGGAATTAAAGGAGTTCGGAGTAGAGGTCCAAGTGACAGATGAATTGGCTTGTCCAGAGCGGACGAGAGAGGAATACGGCATTCAATTGCGGGAATGGGAAGACCTGCAGCCTGCCCACGGAATCGTATTGGCTGTACCTCATGAGCGATATCTGCACCTGGGATGGGAGGAGCTTGCAGGGCTCTTGTATCAGGGGCAAGGTGTTATCGCAGATGTGAAAAGCGTGCTCAATCGCGAAACATGCCCGGCAGAAATTAGCCTGTGGCGTTTATGATGACCATTTTTTGAATAACGATCACCTGGAGCGGATGAATATGAGCTACCGGAAGAGAAGATTCTGGTTAAGCTTATCGGACGCAGGAATTATCAGCTTGGCTGTCTGGTTGGCCTGCCTGGTTCGATTTGATTTTTCTTTCACGGAGATAAGCGACTATCAACCTATGTATTTAATGATTGGCCACGTACTGTTCGTCGTGACAGGCATGCACTTTGCTCAGCTCTATCGACCTGTTTTTCGCTATGTCAGTGTTCGCGAACTGGTCTCGATCATTTTTGCCACGAGCTTTTCTGTTTTGGCTCTCTATCTGGTACTAAAAATGACGTACCTGCTTGGTTGGTCCGTCCGATTTCCCACCTCACTCTTTCTCATGACACTAGCCTTTGTTTTGCTTGGGATCACAGGCTCTCGGTTTGTATGGAAGTGGTGGTATGAAGAGCGGGAGAAAAGAACGCAGGATCGCAGGCGCACATTAATTATCGGGGCAGGTAGTGCAGGAGTGCTCGTAGCCAGAGAGATGAAAACCTCGCCTTTGTCGGAGCTGCGTCCAGTGGCTTTTATCGACGATGAGCCCAGTAAACAAAATCTGCGTGTGTACGGCCTGCCCGTTGTAGGGAATCGGGCTGACGTTGTCCGTGTCGTTCAACGACTTTCCATCTCAGACATCGTGATTGCCATGCCATCTGCTTCTCGACAGACGATTAAGGAGATCTTCGATATTTGCAAAACGACGAGAGCAAGCGTCAAAATTTTGCCGCATGTAGCAGATATCATCAGCGGAAAAATCACGATGAACATGATTCGGGATGTAGCGTTGGAGGATTTATTGGGAAGAGAGCCTGTTCAAGTCAATCTGGAAGAGATTACGGGGTACTTGCGGCAGCAAGTCGTACTTGTGACAGGAGCGGGCGGCTCGATTGGGTCTGAGCTTTGCAGACAAATAGCTAGATTTGGCCCAAGGAAACTTCTTCTCTTGGGGAACGAAGAGAACGGTATTTTTGAAATGGGCCTGGAGCTCTCGCGTTTGTTTCCTGAGCAGGAGACAGTCAGCTTGATTGCAGATATTCGTGACAGACAAAGAATTTCTTCGATTATGCATGAATATTGTCCCGCCGTTGTTTTTCATGCGGCAGCCCACAAGCATGTGCCGTTAATGGAGAACAACCCGTGTGAGGCATTAAAAAATAACATTCTGGGTACGAAAAACGTGGCGGAATGCGCGCTGGAAACCAGCGTCTCTCATTTCATCCTTATCTCGACGGACAAGGCAGTGAATCCAACCAGTGTGATGGGAGCCACGAAAAGGATCGCTGAGCTACTGATCCAGGGTTATAACCATTTCGGACTTACCCGGTTTGCGGCTGTTCGCTTTGGAAATGTCCTGGGGAGCAGGGGGAGCGTCGTTCCCGTTTTTCTCAATCAAATACGGGCAGGTGGACCGATTACCATTACGCATCCAGATATGGAGAGATTCTTTATGACCATTCCTGAGGCTGCCCAGCTTGTTATCCAGGCGGGAGCACTCGCTCAGGGAGGGGAAATATTCATTCTCGATATGGGGAAACCGGTCAAGATTGTCGATATGGCCCTCGACCTGATTCGCTTGGCAGGCTTGGAGCCCGGGAAGGATATTTCGATCGTATTCACGGGAATTCGTTCGGGTGAGAAGCTGTACGAAGAAATTTTGACGGCGGAAGAAGGCTTGTCGTCTACTTGCCATAATCGCATCTTCATTGGGAAGCCGCTCGATTTTTCCTGGAATGAGCTCTTGGCAGGGATCGCCCGGTTGGAGCAAATTGCAGACAAGGGAGCGACGATGGAGGATAAACAATCCATCATCGAGATTTTGCAAGGGATCGTGCCAGGCTATCAATCCACTTCTTACGTGAAGGAAGAGTCTACGCCAGTCCCTTATCCAGTGGCGATCGGATGAGCGTCAGCAAATGGAAGGAAAAGATCGCCACGATCAAGTGGAAGCGGCTGCTAGCATGGGGAGGATTGATTTGTCTCATCAGCCTGAGTGGTTATGGTGTGTATGTCTATCTTTCGTTAAAAGAAACGGCCAGCAAAATGTACCTCCCTGTTCGAACGCAGAAATCTGTCGAGATACCTGTAGCGACTGAACCAGCATCTGTGAGACAAACGTCGACCATGAATCCCCCAGAAGGAGCTACACCGCCTGCGGCTGAAGTGGAGAACTCCGCTATCTTGCCCAAAGAACCGATCACTCTACTGCTTCTTGGCGTTGATGAACGAGAGAATGACAAGGGGCGCTCAGATGTCATCCTCGTACTCTCCGTCAACCCGAAAACGAAATCTGCGTTGCTCATCAGTATACCGCGTGATACACGAACCGTTATCGCTCACAAAGGTACCCAGGATAAGATCAATCACGCCTATGCATTCGGCGGCGTGCAGCAGGCAGTAGACACCGTCGAGCAGTTTCTCCAATTACCCGTTGATTACGTGGTGACCGCGAATATGGAAGGGTTCGCAGGTGTGATCGATGCGCTGGGCGGAGTAGAAGTCAACAACAAGCTTGCCTTTACTTATGCCGATTACACCTTTCCGGTCGGTCCCATCCAGCTAGACGGGAAGCAAGCCTTGGTCTATGCTCGGATGCGCTACGAAGATCCGAGAGGCGACCTCGGGCGCAACGAAAGACAGCAGGAAATCATCAAGGCATTGCTGGACAAAGGGGTAACCCTTGCATCGCCTACTCGATTGAATGATGTCCTTACGACGATGGGGAAATACGTGAAAACGAACATGACGTTTGATGTGATGAAACAGCTTGCCCTAAGCTACAGTACGGCAGTTACCTCCGTTGAGACGATTCGTTTGGAAGGAAAGGGTCAAATGATCAATGGAATCTACTACTATGTTGTCAGCCCGCAAGAGCGCGAGAGGTTGACCGAGAGTCTTTCAACTTTTCAAAAACAAATCGAACCTCCCGTACAACTGCCAAAAGAAGGAAGTGACAGCATAGCGGGGCAAAGGGGGAAGCAGGATGAATGAGGAGCTTAATCTTCGTGAAATACTCCTGATGTTGTTGAAGCGATGGAAGCTGATCCTTTTGATTACCTCTTTATGCACTATCGGAACAGCGCTCGTGAGCTTCTATTTGCTGACACCGATTTATCAGGCGAAGACGGAAATATTAGTGAATCGCTCGCTGGATTCAACCGTAGAGAGCATGCTATCCGTCGCAGAAATTGATTCCAATCTGAAATTGATTGAGACCTATCGCGTCATTATTGAAAGTCCGCGGGTGATGGAGCGTGTGCTCGAAGTGATCGGGGCGGGTTCTACGATGGAGGAGCTGCTGCTTCAAACAAAGGTAGAGCCAGTCAAGGACTCGCAGGTCATTTCCATTACGGTAGAAGACCCGGATCAGGGCAGAGCTGTGCTCATCGCCAATACAATCGCGAAAACCTTTCAGGAAGAAGTCGTCAAAATGCTCAGCATGAACAACGTGCATATTTTGGCGGAAGCCCGAAACAATCCGGCGGCCATTCCCGTGAGTCCAAAGCCGATCCTCAATTCGGTAATCGCTTTTGTCCTCGGGTTGGCAACGTCTATGGTCGTCGTCTTCTTACTCGTGCAGATGGATACCCGACTTCAATCGGAAAAAGAAGTGGAGGAGTATTTAGGCTTACCTGTACTGGCAACCATTGCGGTGATTGATAAAAAAACGCGGAAGGCATTTCGCCAGCCCAAGGTGGAGGAAGTGAGGAATGAGTATGAGAAGGCAGAAGCCTGATGATCGTTACCAAAAGCTGATCGCCCATTGGGAGCCGCTGTCTCCGCTGGTAGAGGGCTACCGTACCCTTCGCTTAAACATTCAGTTTTCCATGGGCGACAAGCTGATGCAAACGATTTTAGTCACCAGTCCAGGGGCTTCTGAGGGAAAAACGATCACCGCTGCCAACCTGTCCTTGATGATGGCAAAGGATCACAAGAAAACGGTGCTGCTTGATTTTGACTTGCGCAATCCGCGGGTACATTTCACTTTTGATATGCCCAATCTGTATGGGATCAGTTCTTACTTTTCGGATATGTGCCAGATTCCCGATATCATCCAACCGTCTGGGGTGTCAGAGCTGTCGATCATTACGGCAGGGCCAATCCCGCATAATCCAGCGGAAATGCTCGGGACGCCACGGCTCTTGGAATTGATGGACTATCTGCGCCACAGCTATGATTTTGTCATTGTCGATAGCCCGCCATTAATCGTAAGCGACGCAATGGTGCTGGCGAGGGAAATGGACGGCTGTGTCATGGTGGTGGATGCTAGCAAGACGAAGCGGGATTCTGCTGTCAAGGCGGTAGAGCAATTAAAAGCAGCAGGAGCCAATCTGCTTGGTGTTGTTCTCAACAACAAAAAGGTAGGGAAGAGAGAAGGCTACTACGGATATGGGTACAACGCATAGCAGAAAGCGGGGCGTTTGTAGGCATGCATGCCCTCAAATTAGCTTGGCAACGACAATGGGGCCGTCTCAATAAAGATCGCGATGTTCACGAAGTGATTCGCGGCTCGGCCTTCACGTTTTTGTTTCGGCTCCTTGGCTTCGTACTGCTCTATCTCTTGCAGTTCTACATTGCCAGAGAGTATGGAGCCGAGAGCCTGGGCATCTATTCGCTGACGCTCACCCTGATGAACATCGGAATGGTGCTGGCCGTTTTGGGGACGGATACAGCCATCATCCGCTTTCTCTCGGAGTTTCGTGCGAAAGGCTCGCTTTATCAGATTTCTGAAGTATTCAACAAAGTAGTGCTGTGGGCGACGTTGATTTCGATTGTGCTTGGGGTACTTTTGTATGTGTTCTCAGAGCAGATGTCTGCCTACGTGTTTGCAGGGGAGCTGCCAGCAGAGGCACTGCGAGTCGTCGCGTGGATGCTTCCGTTTGTGTCGCTCGCAAGGCTGTATGCATCTGCATTTCGGGCGCTACATCGGGTTGTCATCTCGATCACTGTCGATATTGTCGGTATGCGTTTTCTGCACTTGGCGTTTCTCTTTATCGCCATTCCTTTTTTCGAACCCAGTACGATGCTCTTGATTCAACTGCTCGCAGCTGCTGTTTTCTTGAATGCTGTCTATGGGATGGGGCAGTGGTATGTGACAAGCCGAGGATTCCGTAACAGTGTACAGCCGACTGGGGGAGAGCCTGGTGTTGGGTTGAGGGAAATTATTGCAGTGGCACTCCCGATGTATCTGAGTGCGTCGATGGAATTGATCATGACGTGGACAGATATGATCATGCTGGGTATTTTTACGGATGCCAAAACTGTCGGAGTATACAGTGTGGTCATTCGTCTGGCAATGGTGACGGGCTTTGCGCTGATTTCCATCAATACGATCCTCTCTCCCAAGTTTTCTGAGCTGTACGCACGTAATGATATAGATGGCTTGAAAAAGATGATTGCGTTTGCCAATCGGCTCATTTTCTTCACCTCTGCTCCTCTCAATCTGCTGGTGGCGATATTCGCCGTTCCGTTGCTCACTTTCTTTGGCGAAGAGTTTGCGAGTGAGAGTCTCGTCCTTGTGATTTTGTGCATGGGGCAGTTTGTCAATTTTTGCACAGGCAGTGTTATCCCTTTATTGACAATGACCGGGCATCAAAAAACGGCCCGCAATATTCTTGTTTGTTCAGCTGCACTAAACATAATCGGAAACGCTTGTCTCATTCCGCTGTATGGAATTATCGGGGCGGCCATTGCAACTTCAATCAGCCTGATCTGTCGAGATCTTTGTGCTTCGTATTGGGCATCCAAATATTTTGGCTTTCGCACATGGTACATCCCGTTTTTGTCCGAAAAATATTCCGTCTCGCTCCAGGAGACGAGGTCATGAAGAAGGTGGCTTACCGTGAAGGATGAGCTGTATCCGTCTATGTTTTGGGATAGTGAAGAGACACGCCATTGCCGTGTGCAGGTGCAGAAGCCGTGGAGCAGGGAAGAATTTTGGTCGTACTACTTCATTCGTCGCATCTCCATCTATGTGAGCTTATTGCTGACCCGAAAAACACAAATATCACCCAACGCGATTACAATGGGAGGGATTGTCGCCGGACTCCTTAGCGCTGCGGCATTTATGTACGGAACGGCAGCATCCTTTCTACTCGGCTGCTTCTTCTGTCAATTGTGCTACTTGGCGGATTGCGTCGACGGGGAAGTAGCCCGCATGCGTAATCAGAAGAGCAAGGGAGGAGAATGGCTGGACATCGGGCTCAACTATGCACTCTACCTAGTGTCATTCGGTGTGATTTACGGAATCACGGATCATCACGCGATGTTTGATCCGTGGCTACTCTATTTGATTTTGCTCTCGATTTTTGCCGAGATTTTGGCGACCAATGGTTCCGATCTCGTCTTTAGCCAAGGGAAAATCTCTCACGAAACAGTCTCTATGAGAAAGCGCAGCAAATGGATCGATGCTTTTGTCTTCCTTTTTCTTACCCAAACGGGCTATCAGTTGGGCGTGTTCGTTACCGCGTTTCTGTGGGCAATCAGCGGGCAGATGCTATTTTTGCTCCTATGGACCTTCTACCACCTGTTCGTCGGACTGGCCAGATCGATGTACAAGCTGAAGCTGAACATCAAATACGTCATGCCATCTCTGAGAGAAGGAGGGGAGTCGGATGAAGGCACTGCTCATGGCGGCAGGTCTCGGGTCACGAATCAACGAGCAAATTGACGGTATTCCCAAGTGTACCGTGGATATCGGGAACCAAACGCTCATTGAAAATACGATAACGGAGCTTAAGCGCAACGGAATTGAAGAGATCGCGATGGTGGTGGGCTATCAAGCCAACGTGATTATCAAGCAGCTCAGAGATGAACCTATCCGTTTTTACCACAATCCTTTTTATGATCGGACAAATAGTATCGTGTCCCTCTGGTTCGCCCGCGATTTTTTGCAAGGGAGCGATTGCTTGCTATTGAACGCCGACGTTTACTTTGAATCAAAGGTGCTGGAAGTCGTGTTGCAAGAGACCACATGTCCCGTCATGTTTGCTGATCCAGTCCGTCGCTATGAGGGAGATTATAAATTTGGTTATGAAAACGGACTGCTGCTTCGCCACGGAAAGGGACTCTCTCTGGAAGAGACAACTGGCGAATACGTTGGAATTGCCAAACTTCAAGAGAGCTTTCTGCCGATATTTTTGCGTCGATTGCAAAGGTTGATTCAGGAGAAGCAGTATGATTTATGGTGGGAAAATGTCCTCTATTCTTTTTTGGGCGAAAAGAATGTGTATGTCGCACAAATACCACCGGGATTGTTTTGGGCAGAGGTTGATACGTGGGAGGATTATCGGCGAATCCTGGAATTCACTAACCATCTGGCACACAGGTAAATGATGATCAAGGAAAAGCTCTCCCCGGACAAGATCCTTCTTTTGCTATATGTGGTGCTTAAGCCCTTCTACTTCTTCCCAAGTGGCAATCCGCAAATCGCCGATTTTCTTATGCTGATTTTGATCGCCTACAGCTTCTTGTTTCGCCTGGGGCGGGTCAATCGCAGACTCGGATTGTTTCTCTTCCTTACCCTTCTGTTTTTGTACGACATTATGATGGTGAATGGCATATGGGCGATTGCACTGGGCGGGGAAATGGATGTATTCAGCTCGACCAAGTGGTACATGTACAACGGAGCCGTGATGTTTGCCCTGATTATTTTGTTCAGGCGCAATCCGCAAGAGTACGTCAAATGGATCTTCCTGGCTACATCCACTTCCTTGCTCGTTCAGGCATTCCTTCTCGTGTCAGGTTTGTCACCGGATAGCGGAGAGTTCAGGCAATCGTTGTTCTTTAACAATCCGAACCAGCTCGGCTATTTTGGGCTCTTGTGCATGGGAATATGCCTACTGTGTGCTCGCTTCGTGTCTGTAAAGACCATTCCTCTCTTTATTTCGATAGGCACGGCGTTTAGCATCATTGCAGCGTCCCTGTCGAAAGCAGCGATCATTAGTGCCGTAGGGATGTACCTCGTTTTTTTGCTCCTCTCCATCAAAGAACGAACGGGCTTGTTTTGGATAAATCTGCTTTGCGTGCTCGTCTCGTCCTTCACTGTCTTCTTCATCTATTTGTACACCAACGAAAACGTGCTGAGCGACGCATCTATTTACACACAAATCGAAGAACGAATGGTAACACTCGGCGAAGATTCGGATGACAATTTGGCAGCGCGGGGGTATGACCGGATTGCCAACCATCCGCAGTACATTTTGTTCGGAGCAGGGGAAGGGATGTACGAGCGATTTAACAGCAGCATTTCGTTGGAGCTGCATTCTACCTTAGCCAATCTGTTCTTTTCCTACGGCGTAATAGGCACGGTGTTGTTTATTCTCATGATTTATGGGGCGGTCCGTGGGCATCGATTGGTTGCTTGGTATCCGCTTGTCTTCCAAGTTTTGTATGGACTCACGCATAACGGAATTCGCGAAACGTTTTTCTGGATCTTGCTCGCGCTGTATTTCGTGACAGCCGAAATCAATACGCGTCAGATCAAAAATGGCGGTGATCTGCTTGAAAAAAATCTTGCAAGTATGCGCAATTGACCGCTCTGTAGAAAGCTTGCTGTATCCCCTGATTGAAAAGCTGATGGATGAAGGCTATGAGGTGCATACTGCGTGTTCGGATACAGGACGCTTTGATGTGCTAACAGCAAAGGGATTGACGCTTCGAAGTATCCCCATTAAGCGAAAGATCGACCCGATTTCCAATTTGGGCACAATTGGAGCCTTGTATCGGCTGATGAAACGGGAGAAATATGATGTCGTGCATGTCCATACGCCAATTGCCGCTGTTCTCGGGCGTGTGGCAGCAAGGCTGGCAGGAGTGTCGCATGTCATTTACACAGCGCATGGCTACTTCTTTCATGAGGGAATGAGCAAAAGTACGTATCAGATGTACTACACGCTAGAAAAATGGTTTGCCAGGCATATGACCGACTATCTTTTGCTTCAGAGTCGAGAGGATTACGAGTTGAGCGTGCAGGATGGCTTCTCCTCCAAGACGGAGCGGATTCTGCACATTGGCAACGGTGTTGATCTCACAGAACGCTTTCAACCACGACACGTTACGAGAGAAAAGGTCCAGTCTATCAAGTCCTCACTCGGGCTGCAGGATGATCATGTGGTGATTACCTATGTGGGACGTATGGTCTCGGAAAAAGGGATTTTTGAGCTGTTGGAAGCCTTTCGCAAGCTGGCGGGCGAATTTCCGCGTCTGCGCCTCTTGTTGGTGGGGGACGTATCTTCCAGTGAACGCGATCAGCGGGGGCAAAACTTCGTGGAGCTTTGTCGACAGCATCCGCAAATCATTTTGGCTGGGTTCCGCACAGACATCCCGGAGCTGATGGCCACAAGCGATATTTTTGTTCTTCCCTCTCATCGCGAAGGGCTGCCTCGATCCATCATTGAGGCGATGGCGATGGCAAAACCGATCGTCGCTACGAATATCCGTGGATGTCGGGAAGAAGTCAGGGACGGTGTGAACGGATTTTTAGTAGAACCAAAACAAGTAAGTCCCTTGTATGCAGCCTTAAAAAAGCTCGTAGTGGATTCGAGACTCAGAGAAGCATTCGGACAGAATAGCCGCAGCATCGCGCTTGAGCACTTCGATGAGCGGACAGTCCTTGCGAAGCAGGCGGCGTTATTTGCCCAACTGACTGGTCAGCTGCGAGAAGAAAGAGAGCAGGAGAAAGGAGGCAGCGGAGAAGATTGGACAAGACGGGAGCATTCGTCATTTCCCTAGACTTTGAACTTTACTGGGGCGTCCGAGACAAGAGAACCATTCCATCCTATGAGCAAAATTTGTTAGGCGTTCGTCGAGTGATCCCCGCACTTTTGGAGCTGTTTGCCAAGTATGAAATGCACGTCACCTGGGCTACTGTCGGTTTTTTGTTTTGCGAGTCGCGCAAGGAGTTGGCAAGTGTCGTCCCACGGCATCTCCCGGCGTATTCCGATGAAAAGCTGTCACCCTATCCCTATATGGAGACAGATGCGATAGGAGAGCATGAGCAAGTCGACCCGTATCATTTTGCTCCTTCCTTAATCAAGCTGATATCCTCTTACCCGCATCAATTCATCGGAAGCCACACCCTTTCCCACTACTATTGTCTAGAGCCGGGACAGACTCCCGAAGCTTTTGCTGCTGACCTTGATTCTTTTCATAGATTAACTCGCAAAAAAGGATACGCCCCATCCAGCATTGTTTTTCCGCGAAATCAGGTGCAGTCCGCTTATTTATCTTTGTGCAAGAAAAAGGGATTCTGTTCCTATCGCGGCAACGAGCAGTCTTGGATGTACCACACAAGAGGGGCTGCCGAAGAGACATTGTTCAAAAGAGCCATGCGGCTGATGGATGCGTATGTGAATCTCTCCGGCCATAACAACTATGTTTCATTGCAGCGTAGTCCAGATGGAATGATCGATGTTCCATCCAGCCGGTTTTTGCGTCCTTATCATCCTCGACTACAGAGGTTGGAAAAATGGCGCATGAAAAGAATCAAATGCGACCTGACTCACACGGCAGAGCACAATCGTTTGTACCATCTATGGTGGCATCCGGAGAACTTCGGGAACCACATGGAAGAGAATCTCTCCTTTTTGGAGGAAATACTCCAGCATTATTCCATGTTACGCGATAGGTACGGCATGCAGAGCCTCAGTATGGAGGAAGCGGCAGCGAAGTGGAATCATCAGGAGGTGCGACATGAAGTCCTTGTTTGATCGTTGCGTATCCTTCCTGATGCTCGTCATACTGTCCCCACTGATCTTGCTGGTGAGTCTTCTCATCCGCTGGAAGCTGGGGTCTCCGGTTTTGTTTGTACAAGAGCGACCAGGTTTGCACGGAAAATCGTTTTTCATTTACAAATTTCGCACGATGACCAATGAGCGTGATGAGAGTGGAGTGCTTCTCTCTGATGAGCAGAGATTAGGTTCATTCGGAACGCTTTTGCGCAAGTATAGCTTGGATGAACTGCCGCAATTATGGAATGTGCTCCGTGGTGAAATGAGTCTCGTAGGGCCGAGACCGCTGCTGATGGAGTACCTGCCGCTGTACACGCCGCGGCAGTTGAAGCGACACGATGTAAAGCCGGGGATTACAGGCTGGGCGCAGGTCAATGGGAGAAATGCAATTGACTGGGAGCAAAAGTTCGAGCTGGACGTCTGGTATGTAGAAAATAGCAGCTTTTTTCTGGATATGCGGATTATCGGTCTGACGATCAAGCATGTTTTTCAATCGACAGGCATAAATCAGCAGGGCAGCGTCACGGTAGAAGACTTCAGAGGGAGTGAAAACACAGAGCGCGCTGGGAGGGGAGCATGTGAGCCTGATCGTACTGTCGGAACAGGATGATTGGACCGAATATTTGCGACGATTTTTAAAGTTAGACGTGTCCTACACGAAAGAATTTGTGCAGCTATACGCCAAAATGGAGCAGGGCACGCCAGAAGCTGTTTTTTTCAAGAGTGGGGAGAACGAGGTTTTCTATCCCTATTTGGTCAGACGTCTGGATGGGTGGATTCCCGGCTATGCTGATTTGGTTTCGATTGGATACGGAGGGCCATTTGTCGTGGGAGGACAGACGGCTGCCCGATTGTTCCAGGAGCAATTCCACGTCTACTGTCGGTACAAAAACTATCTGACAGAAACGGTTCGCTTTCATCCGTTGCTGGGGAATGCGGAGCTGTTCGCGGATCAAATGCAACTGGATCTGGTGAGGATGGTAACGGCGGTCGATTTACGCCCCACCCTTGCCTTCATCCGCGCCCACTATACACAAAACGTAGGAAGAAATATGAGGAAGGCCGCGGCAAACGACGTCCGGGTTACATTGGGCGGAATCGATCGGTTGCATTCTTTTATCCAGCTGCATCGGGAGACGATGGACCGTAACCATGCCGCGGCGCACTATTACTATGCTCCTGAATTTTTTGGGGGACTCATGAAAAAAACAGCGCTGTGCAAGCCGCGGCTTCTGCTCGCCATGCATGAGGATCGCCCGGTGGCGGGAGTGCTTTTGCTCAGTGGAAAACAATTCGCCCATTATCAGCTAGGGGCATCCCATACGGAAGACATGGCGCTTGGCGTCAACCACCTCCTCTTCGACGCCATGATCCAGCAGGCAAAGCAGGATGGAGCACAGCTACTTCTCCTTGGAGGAGGAAATCTGGATGGAGATGGCTTGTTCCGTTTCAAGTCCTCGTTTGCAAACGGCAATCATTTTCCTTACTGGATGGGCAAAAAAGTTCACGATGAGGAAGTGTATCTGGCTTTGTGCCAAAAACTACAGGTCGATCAGGCTGGCGAGCAAGATTTTTTTCCTGCCTATCGCAATGGGGGGACGTCGTAATGAGTGCGAAGCAGCGGATATTTTTATCACCGCCACATATGGGGGAGGATGAGCGGGAGTTGGTGGCAGACGCCTTTGCCTCCAATTGGATTGCACCATTGGGGGAACACGTCGATGCCTTTGAGCGAGAGATTGCCCAGTATGTGGGCGTAAAAGCTGCACTGGCTGTGTCCTCTGGTACGGCTGCTATCCATCTCGGGCTTCGGCTAGCGGATGTCGCTCCGGGTGACACGGTGTTTTGCTCCAGTCTCACCTTCGTCGCCAGTGCCAATCCGATTTTGTACCAGGGAGCGACTCCTGTATTCATTGATTCCGAGGCCGGGTCTTGGAATATGTCTCCGTTGGCATTAGAGCGTGCCCTGCGGGAAGCGGCAGCAGCGGACAAGTTGCCCAAGGCGGTCGTCATCGTCAATTTATATGGACAGAGCGCCGATATGGGACCGTTGATGGCGCTTTGTGAGCAGTATGGGGTTCGCGTGGTGGAAGATGCAGCCGAATCGTTGGGGGCTGTATACAAAGGGAGAATGAGCGGCGCCTTTGGTCATGTTGGGACCTTTTCATTTAATGGCAATAAAATCATGACGACTTCAGGTGGGGGAATGCTCGTCTCCGATGATGTTGAGGCAATCGAAAAGGCGCGCTTCTGGTCGACGCAGGCGAAGGAGCCAGCCAAGCATTACCAGCATGAAGAGATGGGCTACAATTATCGGTTGAGCAACGTGCTGGCTGCAATTGGCCGGGGCCAACTGCACGTTTTGGAGGAGCGAATCGAGGCAAGGCGAGGGATTTTCAATCGTTATGAACAAGCCCTCGGACAATTGCCTGGTATTTCGTTCATGCCCGAGCCGACGACAGGGCGATCCACACGATGGCTGACGGTGATGACACTGAATCCAGCGGATACAACCCTCTCAGCTGCACAACTGATCGATGAACTGGGCAAAGAAAATATCGAAGCCCGTCCCGTGTGGAAGCCGATGCATCTTCAACCGTTGTTCGCACAGTGCCAATACTATCCACACCAACCAGATGAGAGTATTTCAGATCGGCTATTTGCCCAAGGTGTTTGCTTGCCGTCTGGTTCCAGCTTAACCGCCGAACAGCAGGAGCGAGTCATCGGTGTGATCACGAGTAGCCTCCTGAATCAGGAACAGGGGGTGCGCCATGTATAGTTATGAGCAGCTAGAAAAATGGCGTAGTCTTTGCTCGTCTTCTTTTTACGTATTGGACACAGAGAAGCTCTCTGACAACTATCGTCGTTTCCAACGAGCGTTTACTCGGCGCTATGAGCATGTAGTCGTCGCGTATTCGTATAAGACCAATTACTTGCCGTTTTTATGCCAAAAGCTGCATCAGTTAGGGGCGCATGCGGAAGTCGTCTCTCGATTGGAGTACGAATTGGCCCGGAAGCTCGGCGTCGATCCTGCCTCCATCATATTTAACGGCCCGCTCAAAACGGAAGACGACATTCACTTTGCCTTGGAGCAGGGGAGTCTGATCAATCTGGATTCTTTTTCGGAAATCCCGTGGGTGGTGGCCTACGCCATGCAGTATCCCGAGCAGACGTTTCGGATTGGGCTACGGATCAATGTGGATTTGGCCAGGGGTGGAGTGAGTCCTCTGCAAAATGGGTACGAGGTCAGCCGATTTGGTTTTTGCGTCGAAAACGGCAATTTGGAAAAAGCCCTGAGTCAGTTAGCTGTCGCCCCGAATGTGCATGTAGTCGGATTGCATGGACACTTTTCAACCAATCGCAGTGTCGGCGTGTATCGCCAAATTACGCGCCATCTATGCCGTTTGGGGAAGCAGCATTTGGGAGAGCGGCTTGCTTTTATCGATATAGGAGGCGGATTTTTTGGCGAGCTCCCGACCTCATTTGGGATGACGGCTGCTCCAACCTTTGAGGAGTACGCCGAAGCGATTACATCAGTTGTGAAGGAGGAGCTGGCAGAGCTGGATCATGCGCCATTGCTGATTCTCGAGCCGGGAATTTCCCTTGTGGCAGATGCCGTTGATTTTGTTTGCCGAGTCATCGATGTAAAAGAAAACAAAGGCGAGCGATTTGTTCTCGTGGATGGAAGTATTCACAATGTCAAGCCGACGATGCATTCTCACCTCTTGCCAGCCCGACTTGTGTGCAACCGCAAGCCAGTTCCCGAAGCGACCTATCATGTTGTCGGGTATACGTGCATGGAAAAAGATTATTTGCTTCAAGGCTACACGGGGCCACTGCCTGATATCGGGGATTATTTTGTCTTCGGGCACGTGGGAGCTTATACGCTCGTCTTTAATCCACCATTTATTCGGGAGAGGCCGCCTGTTCTTGCCATCGATGGAAATGAAGCGTTCATTGTTAGGGGAAAAGAGACTCTTCAACAATTCATTCCCGAATCGGTTTATCGTTTTCACGTTGACAAGCAGGAGGTAGTGAACTGAATGAACGTACTTGTGACCAGTGTAGGCAGACGAGTTAAGCTGCTCCACTATTTTGTACGCGAATGGGGGGACACTGGCAGAATCATAGCAGTAGACTGCGATCCGACGGCCCCGGCCTTGTACGCTGCTCATCATCACGAGCAGGTGCCGCGTATCGATGATCCTGGTTATCTCGATGCCCTTCTGCACATGTGCCAACGATACGAGATCAAGGCAATCCTCTCTTTAATAGACCCTGAGCTGACGTTGTTGGCAGCGCATGCTGATCGTTTCTACATGCAGGGCATCGAGGTGATCGTGTCCAGCCGGGATGTAATCCAGATGTGCTTGGATAAGAGGGCAACGTATGATTTTTTGTCCGCGCATCAGATTCCCGCCATTCCCACCTTTACCAAAATGGACGAGGTACAAGCAGCGCTTTTTGCAGGGCAGATTACGTATCCATTGATCGTCAAGCCGCGGTATGGAAGTGCCAGTTTGGGCATCACACGTGTGGAGAATGACCAAGAATGGTCCGTGCTCATGGGAAAAATGGAGGATGTCGTCATTCAACCGTTCCTACAGGCAGAGGAGTACGGAGTGGATGGTTATGTGGATCTGATCTCGGGGGAGCTGGTGACACTTTTCACCCGCAAAAAGCTGCGAATGCGGGCAGGGGAGACGGATCGCTCCCTCGCGGTAAAAGATCCGCGTCTGCTATCACTTGCGAAGGAACTCATCCGTGTCCTAGAGCCGCGTGGACCCATTGACATCGATTGTTTTTTGGTCGGAGATCAGTACGTTGTGTCGGAGATCAATCCCCGTTTTGGCGGCGGGTATCCGCATGCTCACGAAAGCGGAGTGAACATCGTTCGTGCGCTTCTCCAAAACATAAAGGGTTTGGTGAATGTGCCAAAAGTGGGGGAGTACAAGGAAGGAAGCATCCTGATGAAATACGATGAGGTCATGCTGTTGGAGTGAGCGCAAAAATATTTTTCAGGAGCAGGGCATGGGCAGGAAGCAAAAACAAGACATAGACGGCGTACCTGCCCCCTAAGACTCCCGTTCCCGTAATGGAAGTGCCTGTATATTCCTGAAATGTGCTACAATTTTACTTGGGCGTCTATCGCGATGCCTACTTTATCAAAAAGCAGGAGTGTTACACACCATGATCATCCAGTTCATTCGTCTACGGTAATGTGAGGTACAGATCAACGTAATCCCGCATTTTTTTGAAAATGCTTGGGGTTTATTTGACTGTGCCTTTTTTCATTCACCGAAATACGAATGAATGGGGTGCTTTTTGATGTCTACAGCTATCTCCCAACATGTGGGGATTTTTCGTTGTCCAATTTGCCAGGCAGCTATGCGTAACGTACCTGCGACCAGCTTGGTATGCAACAATCATCATTGCTTTGATTTATCCAAGCACGGCTACGTTCATTTGGCTACGCGAACCTACAAAACAAAGTATGACAAGCAATTGTTTGCAGCAAGAAGGGCGATCATGGAGCAAGGTTTTTTTGATCCATTGTATGACGTGTTGAGCGAAGTCATCCTGCAAACGACAGAACCTGAGGAAAACCGGACGTACGTGCTGGATGCAGGATGCGGCGAAGGCTATCATTTGACGCAGGTTCGGCAGAGAGTGATGCAAGCAAGCCAAGTCCCCATTATTGGAGTGGGTGTCGATCTCGCTAAAGAGGGAGTTATGCTTGCGGCGAAGAATGATTCAGAAATAGTTTGGTGCGTCGGTGATTTGACGAATGCACCGTTTGTGGATAGACAGTTTCCTTACATTCTCAATCTGTTATCTCCATCCAATTCGGATGAGTTTCATAGACTTCTGGCTGATGAAGGACGAATGATCAAAGTCATACCAGAGGCGAACTACTTGCGAGAGCTACGGGAAGTCTTGTATCAAGAGACACCCAAAACACAATATGAAAATCATCGTACGATCGACCACTTCAAAACCAGCTTTCAACTAATCGGTAAGGAACGGGTTCAGTATCAGTTCCGACTGGATGAAGAGGGTCTAGCTTCCCTGCTTCAGATGACGCCGTTGGCATGGGGGGCGACACCTGAGCAGTTGGAACGGGTGTCAAACTTGGCTGGAATGGATATGACGATAGACTTGGTTGTGTTGATTGGCAGGAAATAAAACAGCGACTGTCCTGAGCGGGAAAATTCGTTCTGGACGGTCGCTTTCCTATTTTTACATGGTCTTTGTTGACAGCGTTCTTTCTTTTTTTGAAAATAAGTATGAATACTCGGAAAAGTCTTGGAGGGATAGTATGGGGGCTGATCAGGATAAGGCTTCCTTTTTGCGCGTAAAACCTTTTCTAGCGGATATCCAAAAGCATTGCTTGTCCCTCACGAAAAACGACTGGGATGCGGAGGATCTCCTGCAAGAAACATTGACGAAGGTATATCGTTCCTTGCAGAAGGCCCCAGACAGAGAACTAACCAAGGCATTTTTGAGGCAAATTGCTACGAATGCTTGGATCGATCATTGCAGGAAGGGAAAGGCGAATGAGCATCCCGCCCTGTTTGATGAAGCGATCTATCTGCACCAGTCCAGCGTATCCGATGCGTTTGTGCAAAGAGAGGTGTTCGAGCAACTGGCTGATCGTCTAAATGCCAGACAGATGGTGCTGATTCTCATGATGGACATTTTTTCGTTTACGGCGCAGGAAACAGCCACATTACTGCATACGACCGTAGGGGCAGTGAAGGAAGGGGTGAAGAGGGCACGCCAGCGCTTGTTCGTGTTAGCAGAGCAATCCAGACAGGATGAAAGCCCGTCCAACAAAAAGAAAATTGACAAAGCTGGACATCGTGATTCGTCCGGATTTGTATCAAAAGAAGGGTTTGAGCAATTTTTGGCTGCCTTTCGTGCGGGAGATGCCTATGCGATTTGTCAAACGTACCTGCGTCTCGCCGATCAGGGCATGAGCGTGGAAAAGGTTTCGGTAGCAGGCGATCGCCTTTTCTTTGCTGTTCGTGACCCGGATGGACATTTGCTGCATTTTTTTCAGAAGTGGTAGAAGCACCCGTTTCTTTTTGTTCTTTTCTTTCGTTTAAGAGGATGAAAGTACATATTTGAAATAAAGGAGCGAACACAAATGAGTATCCATGTGCGTAATTTTGCGGTTGTACAGCTGCCCGTCAAAAACTTGGAGGTATCGATAAAGTGGTATCGCGATGTGCTCGGCATTCCGTTTACCTTCGAATTTTCACCTGGAGACAATGAAGCGTGGTTGAACGTAGGCGGAGTAGGTCTCGGGCTCATTCGTTGTCCGGAAGTTCCTCGTTTGGACTTTACCAATATGGCAGGACAAGCCCAGCCGATCATCTCCTTGCAGGTAGACCAAATCCATGAGGTCTATGAGGAGCTGAAAAGTAAAGGAATCGAAGTAAGTGAAATGACGTACAAGCGAGGCGGAGGCTACAGCTTTCGATTTCGTGATCCAGATGGGCACTTGAACCACCTATGGGGTGGCTGGCCTTCTGCTGAGGATGAAGAGAGAAACGCATAGAGATATCCGATTCGATAAATGCCACCTGTGAAAGTTATGCAGGTGGTTATTCTTATCAACGGGGCAGCGGTAGAGAGAAGAATATTTCCAGTCTACGCTCCGGGCTACGTCCTGCTAGGGTGTGGGAACTGTCCGCTCCGCAGCGATTTGCGGGGAAATGCAAAAGTGGAAGCCGCTTCGTCGTTTGGGCACGTTGCATTTCTTTTGCCCGCAAATCACTGCGAAGCTGGGTTGGACTTCGAAAGTCGCTAGGACTGGAAATATTCTTCTCTGACGCGGCTATGACCAGCCCACCGAGGCTCCATGGTAAAAGCGAAACACGCTCTTAAGCGTGCAAAAAAACGCGGAAGGGCTGCTCATTGCTAGCTCCCTTCGCGTTTTTGATTGACCCGTTTTACTACTTCAAGTTCTGAAAGTCTACCGCTTTTTGGCTCATCAGGTAGGAAACAATCTCTTCCTCATTGGACACTCCGTCCGTAAACGTGACTTTGAAACAAACGTCATTTTCTCTCCAGAAATAGGAGATGAGAGTTGGATCCGCTGCGGTGCTCGCCTCTCCGTAACGTTTGTATTTCTCCGTCTTGAACACTTCATTTCCAGCGATTTTCAGCATGTTTACCTTAACTTTGTACGCTTCGTCCATAGATTGGTAAAAGGCTACATTCCCATTCTTTTTCATATCTTCGTATATTTTCGTGTCTTTAATTTGATCAAATGAGATTCTATTTTCCCCGTTCAATCTTTTGTTTTTCTCAGCAACATCGTAGTAAATCCCAAGGTACATGGTCTTATAATCCTTCTCATTTGCAGGCATGCTGAAATTTACCTTTGAGCTTATATCTGCTGCTGTACCTTTGAACTGTCCCGGCAGTTCCAAAGGAAATTTGGGAGTAAACCCTATTGCTTTTGAGCCATGCTGTACATCTTCCGTATCATATAAGCCCATGACGTAAACGGAATAGCCTACATAGCGTTCTTTCATCGCTTGATCCGGGTATTTCACATTCGAGATTATTTTCACAATGTCTTCTTGAAGATCGCTTGCGAAACTATTAAGGCTATACTGTATTCCGTTATCTTGCCATAGATAGTAAACGGAGTTAATGTTGTTATCTGCGCCAATAAAAGTCACTTTCATTACATCTAGCGCTTGGACCTTCAAATTTTGCTTCTCTATTTTTTGTTCCCCATATCCCTTTGTTTGTTCATCCACGATTTTTTTGTAAGCCGCCTCCAATCCATGTAGTCCGCTACTTGCAGAAAAACGCACAAATTCAGATGAGGGATCTTTTTTGCTAAATTCAATATAAACGTGAGTTTCTTTATTGGTACGCAACTTTTTCTGATCGATATACATCCCTTTAAACTCATAGTCCATAGCAAGCACATCAGGAACTTTAAAGGCAAAACCAGTTGTCTGTATTCCTTTTGACAAACGGTCGTATGCTCGCTCATCTGAGTCAAACAAAAATCTAGCCTCTTGCTCTGTAGTAGCCTGATCGGAAGCGACTGGCTTGACGGTACTCTCTACCTTCACTGCGGCATTCGTAAGGGTCACCGAACTCATCAAAGCTACGCTCAAAACGGCAGCAACCGAAAGTTTGTAAGATCCTGTTTTAAAGCTTTTTATCATCTGAATTCTCCTTATCATTTGATTCCTGTTATTTGCTTCGGTAAAGGGAAGCAAGTGAAGCTGCTGGCGGTTGGTAGAAAAACGCTGCAAAAATTGAATAATCGTCATCCCGTAGGGCACAGACTCAGCTTCACCCAGAACGTTCAACACATAAGCGTCACACGCAAGCTCCCGGTCGGCCTTCATCTGTTTTACACACATCCAAATAAAAGGGTTCATCCAGTGAATGGCCAGAGCAAGTAGACCCAGTAGGTTCCACGCGATGTCTTTTCTTTTGTAGTGGGCAAGCTCGTGGGAGAAGACGTGGGTAAGCGCAGAGGCGTTCGATTCCTTGCATATCTCTTCGGGACAGTAAATCCATGGATGGATCAACCCGGCGATATGTGGGCTTTTTCTATAGCTTCCTGAATAGATAGGGATTGGTTTGGTGATGCCAAATCTTTTTCGGCAATCATCCATGATGGAAATGACTTGCGGGTCTGTCACGATTTTGAGGCTGCTCATTCTGCGTCTGGTCCGCAACAGGTAGGCACACATAAATCCAAGCAGGGAAATACATCCGATTAGCCAGACGATGGCTGCTATTTTTACGCCAAGGGTGTGAGTGTCCTCGACAGGGTCTGGATCGATCTTGATTGGGTTGGATATGGAGGGATCCAGAAGTTTTTGATTTTCTGGCTGTTTTGTCTTATCATTTTGAGGTGAGTTTATTTGTTTGCTGTTTTGCTCTCTCTCTTTTTGTGACGCGTCATTCGCAACAGGGGAGTGGGGGGAAACAGCATTTTTTATGCTGTCTACACCTAGTTGCCAGATATTGAAGATGCTTACCGAACTGTTTGGGAGAAAAGGAAACAGAAGCCGTATTAACACAATCAGCCAAAGCGCGTGGTGAAGCCGAGCGCTTATCCGGTGATGAAAGATTTTCTTGATGGCTATCACCATGGAAGCGACGAGGCTAGCTCCAATGGTGGCATCAAAAACCCATAAAAAAATATCACATAGCATATCCATGCCTTCTACCTCTTTACAGTAAGATCTGCTGCTTTGTCATTTTTCTCATCTGTCATCGCCTCTGCTGCCCATGTCTCTCTGTTTTTCATTCAGAATCTTTTGAAGATGCTCGATGTCCTTCTGGGACAATTTGACGTCTTCTAAAAAATTGGTCATCATCATGTCTGCCGCCCCGCTAAAGACTCTTTTCAAAAACGACTGGCTCTCTGCCCGGATGCATTCTTTTTCGGAAATCAATGGAAAATACTTATAGCCCCTTCCCGATTTTTCAAAACCGATCACCTTTTTCTTCAAAAGTCTGTTGATGAAGGTACGAACGGTTTGATCGGTCCACTCGATTTCATCAGGCAAGAGGAGTGCGATATTTTCAGCGTTTATAGGATTGTTCTTCCAAATGATCTTCATGATTTCCCACTCTGCTTCCGAAATTTTTGGGATATTGGGCATGTACTCACCTCCTCATTCATCTTTTGATTTACAGATGTAAATATAATCTGTTGGGTTAATATTACAAATGTAAATGGAGTGTGTCAAGGGAAAGTTTCCATTTTTAACCACGGTGTCTGCCGGATGCAGACCAGATAGAATAACTACAGTTATCTGGTGATCACATGAGAGCAGTGAACGCAAAAAAGGCCATTCCGCAAAGGATGGCCTTTAGTAATCGCGTGCTGCGTCGAACCAGCTTTGAGCCATTTCCTCCGTAATAGGCTGGCCAATTTGGTGGTCAGACTGGCTTAGTTGCCATACAGCTTCACCCAAGTCTTCTCGTTCAGTGGTTTCGATACCTTTGAGGGGGTTAAAGCGCACGGTGAAGGCGGTGATGGCTGCCTCGGCATCAGCAAGGCTGCGGGCTTGTGCCAGTGCCGCTTGTGCAACGTCATAGGCTTCATTAGCCAGCTTGGCCAGACGTTTCGGCCAGGACGAAAATGGGCGGCCAAACTCGGTTGTCCACCATTCGGGCTTACGTAATTGGCTCACGGAAGCGTAGCCAGTCCACGGACGGGTCTTAGCTCGCGCTTTCATTTGCTGCTTCAGTCGCTTACCCGTAATCTCCTCCACGTTATAGGCGATAAATCTGTCAAGCAACGGCCATACATTTAATGGCGGCAAATCACCCAGATCAGGCATAAAGCGCAGCTCCAAATTCGTTAACTGGGCCTGATGAGCTAGCAGCTCCAAATCGCAGAAATTCCCCCACAAACTCAGTGATGTAAGATTTTGAAATCTCTCTAGACACGCAAGCGAGATAGGCTGCGCAAGCGGTTCGTTTCGAAGAGTCAGGTTCGTGACCTGGTGTAGTGCGCCCAGATCGGGAAGCAAGAAGGGCTCATGATTCTTGCGGCGGCTGGTGCGCGGCTTCAATGTCAGAGAGTAGGGCATGTCGCCAGCGACAGAAAAACGCGATAGATCACCAGCTACACTCAGACGGAAATATTCAGAGACCTGGCGTTTCGGGAGCTTCAGGTGCAAACGGCTTTCAAACTGGTCCAGTTCAATATGTAAGCCGTGCAAATTGGATTGGCTGGCGTCCACGACTATGTCTTTAGGCAGGATCGGAACCCACGTCATTTCTTCAATGGGGCGTTCTATGGCCCAGTCGAAGAAGCTCGTGTCACTCCCAGCGTAGTACAGAACTCGAGGCCAAGGCGAGCCAGCTGGTGTGGCGAAGGAATCGAATACATTCCAATTAATGGGTGTATAGGGATCGACGTGTAGGTCTGTTTTATTGCCCGCTTGTGACGGTCCAATGGAGAGGCTGCCTACGCCGGGCTTGAGAACAAGTGTGTGGCTGTGAGGGCCAGTCAGGTCGATAGGATAACGACCATCCTCTCTAATAGAACCAGCAGGAGAACCAACTTGCTTATGAATTGGCATTTCCTTCATCCTTCCTTCTTAACTTCTGACTTATCAGCTATGTATCACTATATCAATACCTTTTGGCTTACTAAAAATATAGCATAGAAAGCCAAGCCGAGGTTCCAGTTGCTGCGGTGGAGAGAAGAATATTTCCAGTCTACGCTCCGGGCTACGTCCTGCTAGGAAGTGTAGACTGTCCGCTCCGCAGCGATTTGCGGGGAAATGCAAAAGTGGTAGCCGCTTCGTCGTTTGGGCACGTTGCATTTCTTTTGCCCGCAAATCACTGCGAAGCTGGGTTGGACTTCGAAAGTCGCTAGGACTGGAAATATTCTTCTCTGACGTTGCTAATTGTTTGTACTCAATCTTTAAAACCCACTTGAAAACCCAACAGCTCGCAAGGAAACAGGAGAAAAAAGCGAAGATCTTTGGGGCACCTACCGAGGCGCAATGGAAAAGGCGAAACACGCCTTTAAGCGTCCACCTCTGAGAAGCATCCCTGAACCTCTACTTTGGACGCGGTTTCGCTTTTTCCATGGAGCCGTGCAGTGAATCCCCCTAGCTGGTGACCCAAGAAGCTGGAGCGTTTTCTCCTGTTTCCTCCCACCACAGCAGCAGGAATAGCAAGTATCAAATCAAGACTTAAAGTATCAAATTGATACAACAAAATCTCATTTTGATACGATTATCACCAAAACAATAAGCCATCCACGGCCTCATACCGTTGGCACGATCCTTGCTTTTTCAATAGGATGAAACCAACCGAGGAGGTACACATCAAATGGATAAAGGTAATCAACCACCAATCTACGTCGTAAAAAACAAGAGAAAAAATAACGAGAGTGCTCGCATTCCTGCTTATTTGACCCCAATAGAATCCCGTTTTGCCAAAGCCTTTCATCAATCTCTCGCAAACTACGAGCCGACTCCTCTCGTTACATTGCCTGCGTTAGCACGTGAGCTGGGAGTAGGACAAGTACTTGTAAAAGATGAGTCCAAACGCTTCGGCCTCAATGCCTTCAAAGTTCTGGGTGCTTCTTACGCGATGGCGCGTTTCTTGTGCGAGAAGTTGGGCATATCGACAGAAGAGATGACCTTCGAGGCACTGTGCTCCCAAGAAGTGAGAGAGCGAATCGGAGAAGTCACTTTCGTCACGGCGACAGATGGCAATCACGGAAGGGCCGTTGCCTGGGCTGCTAAGGAGCTCGGACAGCATGCCGTTGTATACTTGCCCAAAGGCTCCGCCCAACAACGGGTAGATGCGATCCGCGAGGCCGGCGCACAAGCTCACGTCATCAATGGAAACTACGATGAAGCAGTGCGTCTCTCAGAACAAATGGCCAAGGAACGTGGTTGGCAAGTGATTCAAGATACGGCATGGGAAGGCTACACGACCATTCCCACATGGATCATGCAGGGCTATACGACGATGGCAGCAGAGGCGATGGAACAACTCTCAGCCACCATGGACGCCAAACAGCCGACGCATCTATTCTTGCAGGCAGGTGTCGGTTCCATGGCTGCCGCAGTCTTGGGATATTTCGTAGCGGCGCAAGCAAACAAAAACCTAACAACCGTGATCGTCGAGCCGCATAGCGCCAATTGCATGGTCCTCTCAGCAGAAGAGAACGACGGACAACCACATGCTGCTACAGGAGAGCTAGGAACCATCATGGCAGGACTGGCATGTGGCGAGCCGAATCCGCTGGCATGGGAAATCTTGCAGGAACATGCAGACTTCTTCGTCAGTTGTGCCGATTACGTGGCGGCAAACGGCATGCGTATACTTGCAGCACCGACAGGAGGCGACCCTTCTATTGTGAGCGGGGAAAGTGGAGCAGTCGGCGTAGGGCTACTCGCTGCCTTGATGAGCAAACCAATGTATCATCAACAGCGTGAGCAGCTTGGCTTACATGAAAATTCCGTTGTTCTGTGCTTTAGTACGGAAGGGGACACGGATCAGGATATATACAAACGCATCATCTGGGAAGGCGCATGCCGGGAAGAGGGGGAAATGACAAAATGAACGTGACGATCAATCGAGACGAACTGATTTCATTGGTGCAGAACTTAATCCGTATCGACTCCGTAAATCCATACCTCGATGAGGATGGGCCGGGCGAAAAAGAGATGGCTGCTTTTATTCGAGATCGTTTACAGACGGCAGGACTGGAGGTTCACGTCACGCCGATTAACGACACAGCGGTCAATGTCGTCGGGATTTTACGCGGAACAGGCGGTGGAAAATCCTTGATGCTCAACGGACATATGGACACCGTAAGTGCCAAGCGCATGGAGATTCCGCCGTTTGAGCCTACCCTTGCAGACAACAAAATTTTCGGCAGAGGCAGTCAGGACATGAAGGGAAGTCTGGGGGCCATGATCGCCGCAGTAGAGGCGATCGCACAAGTAAAGGTTCCGTTGGCAGGAGATGTCATTTTGACTTTTGTCGCTGACGAGGAATATAAAAGCATCGGCACGGAGGAGCTGGTAAAAGCGTACAAAGCAGATGCGGCGATATGCTGTGAGCCTTCCGATCTGGCGATTGGTGTCGTACACAGAGGTTTTGCTTGGGTCAAGTGCGAGGTGCTGGGCAAGGCAGCTCACGGAAGTCGTCCAGCAGAAGGGATTGATGCAATCGTTCGGGCGGGCAGGGTCCTGCAAGAGCTGGAGCGTCTTTCAGACAGGTTGGCTCAAGGGCCAGTTCATCCGATACTCGGTGCGGCATCTGTTCATGCTTCAATCATTCAGGGTGGAACGGAGCTGTCGACCTACCCAGACTATTGCCGCATCGATTGGGAGAGAAGGACGCTGCCAGGCGAGACAGAGGCAGACGTGGCCAATGAAATCGAAGCATTACTACAGAAGCTGCGCGCTGAAGATGAGACGTTTCAAGCAAGCGCTGAGCTGTCATTTTTGCGAGAGCCATTTGAGTTCGGGCTGGATGAACCCCTTTATTTAGCTCTTCAGGCAGCGTGTAAGAGCGTGATGGGAAAAATACCCGAAGTATGCGGATTCTCGGGATGGACGGATGCAGCTTTGTTGCAGGAAGCGGGAATCCCCACTGTCTTGTTTGGACCAGTGGGAGCCGGTTTGCATGCCGCAGTCGAATATGTAGAGGTGGATAGCTTGGTAGACATGAGTGCCATCTTGGTGGAGACGATTTGCGATTTTTGCCAGTAAAAATGGCATAGAGGGCTGGCTTCTCCTATGATACGTTATAATGGAGGCAAGAGATTGACGGGAGGGGAAGCCAGATGCCCTTGCGAGATATTCAAGAGAGTGTGCAACAGATTGCTTCGGCTGTTGCATCCGTTTTGCGCGTAGAGGTAGAGATTGCGGACAGTCAGTTTTTGCGGATCGCAGGGACGGGGAAGAATGAGGCTGGCGTTTTGCGGACGATGGCAGGAGAGGATCATATATATCGGGAGTCGTTGCTCGCTGGACATCCTGTTGTGATCATGAATCCGGGGCAGGATGAGCGGTGTCGACCCTGTATGCATTATGGAAATTGTACGGAGACGGGAGAGATTTGCTGCCCGATACAATTAGACAATGAAAATATTGGGGTGATCGGCCTACTCGCTTTCGATGAGGAGCAGCGCGAGCGGTTGTTTGCAGATGTGGACGCGATATTGACCTATTTGCAAAAAATGGCCGAGCTGATCGCCATTAAGCTAAAAGAGCACTACTTGTACGTCGAGCAGTTGCATACGGTAGAAAAGCTGCGTGTCGTCATGGATGAAATGGATAAAGCAGTCTTTCTCGTCGATCAAGACAATCGAATTATTCAGGCGAACCAGCGTGCCCGTCAATATTTGCAGCTCGATCATGACGACAGTCAAACGGCAGAATGGATAGATGCCATCCGACTTGCAGATGCTGCGCAGTCAGCGCCAAAGCAGGTCGTTTTGTCAGTCGGGCAGGAAGATAAGACATTTTTGTTTGCCATCAAGCCCATTCTACTGGCCGGAACGGTCAAAGAATGGGTGATTACGCTTGATGATGTGCAGGAAGTCGTGCAAATCGCAAGGCAGGTTAGTGGATATTCGGAGCCCGACCCTTTTCGGATGATTGGTGGTAACAGTCCTGCGATTGTACAGGCAAAGGAAGTAGCAAGACGTGTGGCGGCCAGTGATTCGACTGTCCTGCTCCAAGGTGAAAGTGGAACCGGAAAGGAGCTCTTTGCCAAAGCCATTCATCAGGCAAGCCCTCGCCGTGACGAGCCGTTCCTTTCGATTAATTGCGCCGCAATCCCTGAGCATTTGATGGAAAGCGAGTTGTTCGGTTACGAGGAAGGCTCATTTACAGGAGCACGAAAAGGTGGAAAACCGGGTTTGTTTGAGGTCGCAGGTAAAGGCACACTGTTCCTCGATGAAATCGGAGATATGTCTATGCATTTACAGAGCAAGCTGCTGCGCGTCTTGCAAGAAAAGGAACTGTACCGAATAGGAGGGAACGGCAAGCCTATACGCTTAGCGGCAAGGATCATTGCAGCGACCCATCTGGATTTGCAGGAGCGGGTAGACGCGGGGCTGTTTCGGCTGGACCTGTACTATCGGTTGCATGTGATTCCCATCCACTTGCCCTCGCTACGAGAACGAAGAGAGGATATCCTGCCTTTGGCAAACGATATCCTTTTGGCGCATGCGAATCGGGTGGGGAAGGGGTTGCACGGTTTTTCCAAGGAGACGCAAAACATCCTGTTCCATCACGACTGGAGAGGAAACGTCCGAGAGTTGGAAAATGTCATCGAATATGCGGTCAATATGGAGGCAACCTCTTGGGTCCAGCCTGCGAGCTTGCCCATTCGAACGGGAAGGCTACGTGAATCTTCTCCGCATTCCGTAGAAGAAAGTCAGGGGCCATTTGATTGGCAAAAGCAAGGACTCCTGCTGAAAGAATTGGAACGAGCGGCAATCGATACCGCGATGCAACAAATCCGTGATAGAAACGGAAGAAAAGAAGAAGCAGCTGCGCTATTAGGTATAAGCCGGGCAACGCTGTTTCGGAAACTGCGCGAGTACGGTATCACCTGATCCGACTTCTGGTCGATTTTTTGGGATTGAGCGGATAATGTGGTATGATGGTTTCGATACCGGAAGTAGAGTGGTAAAAGGAAGGAGTGCCAAAAGAAATGAGAGAAGTATTAGGATGGATTCGATCGATAACCTTTGCTGTCGTTTTCGCTCTTGTCCTCGGAATTTTTGTATTTCAACCATTCAAGGTTGATGGGCATTCCATGGACCCTACCTTACAAGACGAACAGCGCATATATGTGTCTAAACTATCACACACGTTTTCTTATTTGCCAGATTACGGCGATATTGTCGTGATCGACAGTCGGGTAGAACGAAACCGTACATTGATGGACGATATCATGGGGCATCCCTTGGTGTCGCTGGTCACAGGTCAAGCTGATGATCACACGATGTATGTCAAGCGCGTCATTGGAAAACCAGGCGACGTACTGGAGTTCAAAGACAACAAGGTGTATCGAAACGGTGAGGCATTGAACGAACCATACATCAAAGAAACGATGGAATATGTAGCGGACGGAAAGATCACGGTTCCAGCCGATCATATTTTTGTCATGGGAGATAACCGAAATCACAGCACAGATTCCCGCGATATTGGCTTTATTCCGCTGGATCATGTGATGGGAACCATGATCGAAAATCCTCTTAAGAAGTAAGACCGTGAAGGAGAAAAGGTTGTCCATTTATGGGCAACCTTTGTTTCATAGGGAAAGATGTCTCACTTTTCTGATCGCTCTAAAAAGGAGGCCAGCTTATGCCCAGCATTTTGATAGCGGATCGAGACTCGAACGAAAGAATCGGGATCGGATGGCTCGTCAACAGCTATGCCATTCCGTATGACAAGGTGCATAGTGCCGGGACCATGGAAGACGTTTTTGAAATGATGGAAGCGCATACACCGGAAGTGCTCTGTATTGAACTAGACATGATCGGGCGCGGGCAGTGGGACCGACTGAAGCTTTTGGTGGATCAATATCGTCCGACTGTTGTGGTGACCACATCAGAGGCGACATTTGAGCGCGCGATGCAGGGAATTGGACTTTTTGCACGCGATCTATGGTTAAAGCCACAGACACCGGAATACATCAGGAGAATCCTGACGAGATGCTGTCAGGAGCGCTTGGATCGAAAGCGAGTGAACGAAGAGAAGGGAACAGGAGCGGACAAACACAGGGATGTCTCGTATCTAGACCTGTTTTTCCCCGGGCATGTACAAGCCAAGTCTTACTCGCTCATGCTGGCTCAATTGGAGGACCCGAAGCGGCATCCTGAGCTGCTGCGCTTTTTTGAAGAATATCCGTTTCGCGACAAACCTGATCTTTTGCCGTTAGGGGAGACCATTGTGGGGGTTTTTCCAATGGATGCTGCGGTCTCGCCTTCTACGCTCCACCAAATGGGCAAGCGTTTGCTGATGGACTGGGAAGCAAACAATGATGCGCCACTCTTTTTGGTCATGTATGACGCAAGTAACCATGAGCAGAGCTTGAACGAAAATTATGCGGAGGCGAGCCAAGCCCTGCAAGTGCGCTTTTTCAAAGGATATCGGCAAGTGACGGTTATGGACAATCCCGTGAATTGGACGATGATAGACCCATTTTTGACGCCCGCCGAACAGCGCACCTGGGTAGAAATGCTGGATGAAGGTAATCGGGAAGAGTTGAAGCAGTGGCTGTATACACACTTCTTTTACAAGGAAGAGCCTTATCCAGAGCCGGGATTGTTGCGTATTCGGCTGACGAGTATTTTGGCCCAAGTCAGACGGTACATGAAATCACGTGGTCTTGACTCCGCACCTTTGGAAGAAGAGTATCACCGGGTTTTCGAAACGATTCTGTACTCGCCGATCTTGTATCGGATCGTAGTGGAACTGCTGCTGTTCATCAATCAGCTTCTTGATGCTGCTCACCATCCCATCGACGAATCACGTGTGGATGTCGTGGAACAGGCGATTCGCTATATAGAAGGACGTTATACCGATCCGGCACTGCGCCTGGAGGAAGTCGCACGCTATATCGACCGGAGCCCATCCTATTTCAGTACGCTGCTCGCGCAAAAGCAAGGAAGCTCTTTCCGCCAGATTCTCACTTCCTTGCGGGTAAAAGAAGCACGTCGATTGCTTCTCGAAACATCCTTGTCTGTCCAAGAGGTGGCAGAGCGATGTGGATTCATTAACGCGAATTATTTCAGTAAAATTTTTAAGGAAAAGACAGGGACAACCCCACGTTTGTTACGAAATCAGAAGAAAAGATAGAAATCGAAAGAAAAGACAGATTTTTTCGTCAAACCATGAATGCGGTTGCAAGTGAATCGAAATTAGAGGCACCAAATCGAAAGCGCGGTGTCTTTTTTGTCTTTCCGTGCTTTTTTACAATGGAGCTAAGAAGTACATCCTTTTAGAAAAGCAGGTGGAAATGATGACGACGACACAATCCGTTGAACAATTGATCCAAGCCTTTTCCGGTACCCAATTACATACAAAGGGATGGGTGCAGGAAGCTGCGCTGCGCATGCTTTTGAATAACCTCAATCCTGATGTAGCGGAGCGTACAGAGGATCTGGTCGTATACGGCGGAATTGGCAAGGCGGCACGGAACTGGGAATGCTTCGATGCGATTGTCAAAACATTGCAAACGTTAGAGAGCGATGAAACACTCCTCATCCAGTCTGGGAAGCCAGTTGCTGTATTCAAATCGCATACCGATGCACCGCGTGTGCTGTTGGCAAACTCGAACCTGGTGCCTGCCTGGGCGAATTGGGAGCATTTCCACGAGCTGGACAAAAAGGGTTTGATGATGTACGGACAAATGACAGCAGGAAGCTGGATTTACATTGGCAGCCAGGGCATCGTACAAGGAACGTATGAGACGTTTGCAGAGCTGGCACGCCAGCATTTTGAAGGCACGCTGACTGGAACGATTACCGTCACAGCAGGCTTGGGCGGCATGGGTGGTGCGCAACCATTGGCCGTATCGCTCAATGGCGGTGTGAGCATCAATATCGAGGTGGACCCGACCCGTATCCAACGCAGACTGGACACGAAATACCTGGATGTAATGACAGCTAGTCTGGATGAAGCGATCCGTTTGGCGGAAGAAGCGAAACGTGACAAAAAAGGCATTTCCATCGGTTTGTTGGGCAATGCTCCCGAAGTGCTGGATGCCATGCTGGCTCGCGACTTTATCCCGGATGTGCTGACGGACCAGACCTCCTCGCATGATCCACTCAATGGCTACATTCCCATCGGTATGTCACTGGAGGAAGCAGCTGAACTACGGACACGCGATCCGAAAGCGTACGAATCTCGGGCAAAAGCAAGCATCGCTGAGCACGTCCGCGCGATGCTCGCCATGCAGGAAAAAGGAGCCGTCACTTTCGACTATGGTAACAACATCAGGCAGGTGGCAAAAAACGAGGGTGTGGAGGATGCGTTCCGCTTTCCTGGTTTTGTGCCAGCCTATATCCGTCCGCAGTTTTGCGAGGGCAAGGGGCCGTTCCGTTGGGTAGCGCTGTCTGGCGATCCTGAGGATATTTACAAGACAGACGAAGTCATCCTGCGCGAGTTTTCCTACAACACGCATCTGTGCAACTGGATTCGCATGGCACAGGAGCGCATTCAGTTCCAGGGACTGCCTTCCCGCATTTGCTGGTTAGGCTATGGCGAGCGTGCGCGTTTTGGTCAAATCATCAATGAGATGGTGGCACGCGGTGAGCTATCGGCCCCTATCGTCATTGGGCGTGACCATCTGGACTCCGGTTCTGTCGCTTCGCCAAACCGTGAGACGGAAGCGATGAAGGATGGCAGCGACGCGGTTGCAGACTGGCCGATTCTCAATGCCATGATCAATGCGGTAGGCGGAGCGAGCTGGGTATCTGTACACCATGGAGGCGGTGTTGGCATGGGATACTCTCTCCACGCAGGAATGGTCATCGTGGCAGATGGTACTCCAGAAGCAGCACGTCGTCTGGAGCGTGTCCTCACGACCGATCCAGGCATGGGCATCGTCCGCCATGTGGATGCAGGCTACGACCTCGCGATTCAAACAGCCAAGGAAAAAGGCGTCAACATTCCGATGATGAAGGAGTAAAAGCCATGACAAAACCTGTATGGATTCGCCACGCCAGTCAGCTTGCCACGCTGGCTGGTGGCTCCTCTTCCCCGGTAGTAGGAGCGAAAATGAATGAATTGTCGATCATCGAGGACGGAAGCATCTGGCTGGAAGACGGCGTTATCCAGCGAGTGGGAACAGATGAAGATCTGGCGCTTCACTATCGAGACCGTACGCATGAGGCGCAAATCATCGATGCTTCGGGCAAGCTGGTCACGCCAGGGCTGATCGATCCGCATACACATCTAGTGCACGCGGGCAGTCGGCAAAACGAGTTTAACATGCGGCTAAATGGTGCGACCTATATGGAGATTATGAATAATGGCGGAGGGATTCACTCGACTACCGCAGCGACCCGTGCAGCTACCCATGAAGAGCTGTTTGCCCAGAGCAAGCAGCGTCTTGACCAGTTTTTGTTGCATGGAGTCACAACCGTCGAGGCGAAAAGCGGCTACGGCCTGACACTGGAAGATGAGCTAAAGCAGCTCGAGGTCGCCAAGCAGTTGAACGAAGCACATCCCATCGACATCGTCAGTACTTTTATGGGTGCACATGCTGTGCCACGTGAATACAAGGAGAATCCGGATGCGTTTGTAGACATGGTCATCGAGGAAATGATCCCGGAGGTCGCTCGACGCAAGCTGGCTGTTTTTAACGATGTATTTTGCGAAAGAGGTGTGTTCACTCCGGAGCAATCCCGACGCATTCTCGAAGCAGGGGTCCGTCATGGGCTATTGCCGAAGATTCATGCAGACGAAATCGAACCGTATGAAGGGGCAGAGCTGGCAGCTTCGGTTGGCGCGGTATCTGCGGATCATTTGTTGCGCGCCTCAGACAAGGGGATTGAACAGATGGCAGAAGCGGGCGTCATCGCTGTGTTACTGCCTGGTACGGCATTTTTCCTGATGGCAGAGTCAGCAAATGGCAGGAAAATGATCGATCGTGGCGTGGCTGTCGCGATTTCAACGGATTGCAATCCGGGCTCGTCTCCAACGGTTTCGCTCCCACTCATCATGAATCTGGGTTGCCTGAAAATGGGGATGACGCCAGCCGAGGTGCTGACAGCAGCAACCATCAATGCTGCTCACGCAATCCGCTGCGCGCATGAAGTCGGCAGCCTTGAGGTGGGGAAAAAAGCGGATGTCACGATTTTTGACGTTCCTGATTTCATGACCTTGCAATATCGGTATGGGATCAACCACGTAAACACGGTCATCAAAAACGGAACGATTGTCGTTGCTGAGGGCAGACTGGCGTAATACGAAAGAGAGCAAAAGAAAAAACGGATAGAAGTGGAGGAGACCGGCTTGTCTTTGAAATGGGGGGACATGTATGGGCAATATTTCGAACAGCAATCTTGCGCCGCATCCTAGTCAGCAAGCCGTATCCACCACACATGCTTGGAAGTTTTTTGTTTTTAGCCTCATTGGTATTTTCGTCTTTTTTATTCCTGTTACCGTTAATGACACAAGCTCAATTATGCTCGATCATATCGTGACATGGGTTCGTCAAATCATGCCGGGTGCAATACCGGTGTACGCTTTGCTTGTGATTGTGCTTGGGGCCATTTATCCGTTTGTGACAGGCAGTTGGAAGCAGAGCAAAGTAAACCTCGTCTTTTCGGCGCTAAAAGTACTGGGTGTGCCTATCGCTCTGTTGATTTATTTTCAGGCGGGTCCTGCATGGTTGCTGGACAAGAATATGGGGCCATTTCTCTTCGAAAAGCTAGTGATTCCCGTAGGCATGGTGGTTCCGATCGGCTCCGTGTTCTTGGCTCTGCTGGTTGGCTACGGCCTTTTGGAGTTTATTGGAGTATTGGTACAACCGATCATGCGCCCGATTTGGAAAACACCTGGCCGTTCTGCAGTAGATGCGGTGGCATCCTTTGTGGGAAGCTATTCGATCGGTCTTTTGATCACGAACCGGGTATTCAAAGAAGGCAAATATACAATAAAAGAAGCAGCCATTATTGCAACCGGCTTTTCCACCGTTTCTGCGACATTTATGATCGTGATTGCAAAAACATTGGATTTGATGAATTACTGGAATCTTTACTTCTGGGTGTCGCTCGTGGTGACGTTTCTCGTAACCGCAGTGACTGTGCGTATTTGGCCGCTGTCCAACATGAGCGATGCGTATTACCAGGACAACGGCGATCCTGAAAAAGTAATCAAGGAAAAACGGCTGCGCCAGGCGTGGACGGAAGCGATGGATGCAGCGGGAAAAGCACTGCCGCTTACACGGAACATTTGGGAGAACTTGCGGGATGGCTTTATCATGACCATGAGTATTCTTCCGTCCATCATGTCGGTCGGTTTGCTCGGGTTGGTGCTGGCCGAATTTACCCCTTTGTTTGACTGGTTAGGCTACTTGTTTTATCCACTAACATGGCTCTTGCAAATTCCAGAGCCAATGCTGGCGGCAAAGGCGTCAGCGATCGAAATTGCCGAAATGTTTTTACCCGCACTCCTAGTGGTAAAAGCGCCTCTGGTCACTAAGTTTGTCATTGCCGTTGTTTCGGTTTCTTCTATCCTGTTCTTTTCCGCGACGATTCCTTGCATTTTGTCTACCGAGATTCCAATTAGTATTCCAAAGCTTCTGGTGATTTGGGTAGAGCGTACGATCCTGACGCTGCTGTTTGTTACCCCACTGGCTTTCTTTCTTCTGCCATAATCATAAAAAGCGAACGGACAATTATGGTATGATGGTGGCAGGTTCGAACAAGCAGAGGAAAGAGGGGCTAGTCATGTCAGGATTCGGAATTTTCCGTGATGTTATTACGTCAGAGCAGCAGCTGCGCGAAATGGTCGGAGAGCCAAGCCGTCTCGTACAGAACAAGGCGATACCCCAACTGGATGACCATAGCCGCAATTACATTGCCCAAGCGCCATTTCTCATCATTGCCACAGCAGACAAAGATGGCCATTGCGATGCTTCGCCACGTGGAGATGCGCCTGGCTTTGTGCATGTCATCGATGATCACCATCTGGTCATCCCTGAGCGCCCAGGAAACAAGCGGATGGACTCTATTACGAATATTTTGGTCAACCCGCATATTGGGCTTATCTTTTTGATTCCTACGCTGGAAGAGACGTTCCGCGTGAATGGCAAGGCATGCATTATTCGCGATGAAGAAATACTGGCGAAGATGGCGGTAAACGGGAAGGCGCCAACGCTCGGAATCGGAGTAAAGGTAGAGGAGTGCTTCGTCCACTGTGCGAAGGCATTTATGCGCTCTGGTCTATGGAAGCCGGAGTCCTGGCCGGCAGAGGGGACGACTCCTAATGTCGCACAAATGCTGGCGGATCATGTAAAGCTTCCGGGTGTGACGGCAAAAGAAGTGGCAGAGGGCTTGCAAGACAGCTATACGAATCGATTGTATTAAGCATAGGAAAAACGGCAGTTCTCCCATTTCGTTGTGGAGCCTGCCGTTTTCGGTTTATTCAGGGATAGGGTCGCCTACCAACCACCCAGTATTGGAGCTGCCACAGTAATAGCATTCGACTGTATAAGAGGGCATGTTCGAATAACGTATATGTTCCGGGATTATGAAGACCGGGTCGACGTTTCCGGTTCCCCCCGTTGGGGTTCCTTTTGTAATGCCCCGGAAAATTACCTTGATATCATACCCTGGCAGACTGTTCATATTGCTCAATCTAGCGGTCAGTCTAGCCTTGAGATCACCCAGTGGGGCGTTGGCCTTATTTTCGGCAGCGGTGTACGGCCAAGGGTTTTCAGGATGATACTTTTGAATGACAATGACATACTCTTTATATCGATTCGTATCCCGCCGCTTATCTAATTGACCGATCGCTTCATGAATCCGGGAGCCAATTTGGGAATCGTCATGAGAGCTGATTGTCTTGATCTCCATAGCCACACGTTTTTCCTCGTATGAAACGGTTGAATCATCCTCATCCTCCTCCAGCATGCGGTCTTCCTTAGGCGTGTCGTTTTGCTGCTCCTCCAAATAGGTGTAATCAATGTCAGGATCGTCGTCCTTATCCTTTCCGAAAAAGGGCGTGATATTTTCTCCGAATAGACGCTGTGCCTCTTCCAGTTCTGTATAATTCCCACCCGTAACCGAGAAAATATCGGAAATTTTGGCGTGCAGACTGATACCGTAACGTACTTTGTCAAAGTAGTTATCTACGTCGCCCACTTGCTCAAAAAGCTCACTTACCGTTCCTTCATCCAGGTTATTTGTTTTTTCCACATGTTTGTCCCACATTCTGCGTGCATCTTTTACATCTTCGTCCCAAGTGCCTTGGATAATCGGAGATGATACGGAACTACCAGCATCCGTACCTGTACCATCCGTCACGGTACCAACAGCTGCCAGTGACCCATAGCGATCCGCTTCCGCTTCCAGAGCCGGATCATCATTGATGGGCAAGCTGGAATCAGGAACGTTCGCTTTTACCCGTCCTTGTCGTTGCTGAACCACGTGTGTTAGCTCATGGCCGAGTAGCTGCTGACCGCTTTGCGTCTCTGGTTGATACGTCCCCGGGGCAAAGTGAATGTCATTCCCTTGGGCAAAGGCAACCGCCCCGATTTGTGAGGCAACAGACGATTCTGGATGAATCTGTACATCTGAAAAATCAGTGTGAAAAGCATTCTCCATTTTTGCTTGGACGGAATCAGGGAGGGAGCGACCGCTGCTGGAAGAGAGATTCTCCGATTTTTGCAAGGGAGTCTTCGCTAACATGCGCTGCACAGCCTGATTGCCAAGAGTCTTTTGTAGAGAAAGGATGTGGGAAGAGTGACTCGCCTTTCTTTGGACCTGGTTCATTTGGAGCATGGGTCTGGAAACAGGTGCACCCGGTTTTTTATGGGTCGCATCCATAGACGGCTTGCTAGTTTCATAGCGTCGCATGATTACACCCCCTCTACTTTTGTCACGTCCAATTGTACGGGTTCCTTTTGCTGTGCTTGATAGAAATAGAGATACAGATACGGATCGACCAAATAGCTCGTGATAGCGCCAGTGCGGTTAGCGTACGTGGAGGATGTCTTGGGCAAAATGGCCGCTTTGCTGTCGAGCTCGTTCCGATCTTCTTTGACGATCGAGATGACCTGTGGGTGATAGACGTGGACGGCAGTGACAATTTGCTTGCTAGGGTGTCCGGGTGCTGGTTCAAGTGTAAAAGCCATGTTCATTTCACGATACGCAAGTTTTTGCGGTGATAAGGTGGTATCCTTCGCTGGTGGAACTTCGGGTACTTTTTGATCAGCAGGAAGAGGGGCAGCACCTTCGAGTTCCTTCGGTGTGTCATCGTCGGGCTTGCCCATGATTTCCTCCAGCTTGCTCCGGGAGATGCCAATGAATCCTGGCAAATCAATGCGCCCTTCGCGGAAGTACCCCTTGTACAACGGCAAGCCTTCCTTGTCGTAGAGTACCCCGATGCCGTCGTAGGCACCTGCCCGAAATTGCCCTTGATACAACAGTGCGTCTTCAGCAGAACGAAGCTCTCCCGTTCCGTGATAATACCCTTCGGCAAAGCCGCCTTTATACAGTGTTATGCCACTTGCATCTTTCAGCTCGCCCTGCCCGTGATACACACCCAGCAAAAAATCACCTTGATAGATGATGCTGCCATTGGTGGAGAATTTGGTTCCGGCTCCATTGAAGTGCCCGTTTCGAAAATGACCTTCATACACGAGCTTGCCATCCCGATCAAAAAGACTCCCGGCCCCGTTGTATCTGCCGTCCACAAATTGACCTTTATACTGAGCGAGCCCGTTTTCGTAGTAATCAGTTCCTTCGCCGCCGTAGAATCCATTGTCAAACAGTCCGTCGTAGAGTAGCTTTCCATCCTTCGTAAAAAGTCTGCCAGCTCCGTTGTACACCCCATTTTTAAAAGCGCCTTCGTATTTGATTGCGCCATTTGTGTACAATTCCTGACCGGCTCCATCCAGCTTCCCATTTTTGAAATTTCCCTGAAAAACAACTTGCTGGTTGTCGTTGAACAACGCTCCTTGACCAGCGTATACCCCATTTTCAAACCCGCCTTGATAGACGAGAACGCCTTTCCGGTATCCTTTGCCGAAGCCTTGCGGAGTGCCGCTTTTAAACTCGCCGCTGTATAGAAGCTTCCCATTGTCGTCATAGAGCTCGCCTTTTCCGTCATACAGACCATCCACGAGCTGGCCCGAATAGATCATCGTGCCTTCCGGGTTGTAAATGATCGCCAGACCGGTGTCGGAAATCTGTTGATTGGGAGTTTTTAAATGAATGACGATGGGACGTTGCAAAAAGCGGTTAAGGGCATCGGGAGGGTTGATGAACAGAAAGTAGGCCAGGACAAGGAGGAATAGTCCTGTCAAAATGAGAAAGCGTTTGGCGATGTAAAAACGGCCGATATGCACGTAATCGTTGAGTGAAGTTTCTTTTTGGGTGAATAGGCCGGCAATGCCGTTCTTGATCCAATCGAGGGCTTGCTTGGGGAGGGCGGCTCCTTTTTTTATCCAATCCTGCCCCCATTTTTTGAGCGGCTGGGTGAGCGGGTCGACAATCGTTTGTTCCGTTAGTTTTTGGAGTTGTTTGTCCATATCGTAACCTCCCTACCTGTCAGGGAACCTGAATCGTCGCTTGTCCGGGGTTCGTGATCGAAATGACGCCACCCCAGCTGCACATGAGCTTGGAGGTTTGATTGAGGGCAGGCATGTTGGCCACGAGAACAGTAGGGGAGCCAGGAACCCAAGGGGCGGCTGTGACAGGAACGCAGGGGACCGGAGTGAAAACGCCCAGCTTCGCCGCTGTGGCTGCTGCGACCTGAGGGTTGGACATCGTATTGCACATCCCGAATGGAAGGACGTTTACCATCGGTTTATTGTCCATAATGTTTGCGATCGGCATACTGGTTGTGACGCGATTCACCGGGAGCACCATGAGTGAACTGGGAGCAGCACCAAAGCTGCACTGTAGCATGGCTCCTCCGCAGACGAGTTGTCCCATGAAGCCAACTCCTTTTCATAAGTCATCTGGTAAGATATTGAAAATCAATCTGTATAGTAGTATAAATGTCAAATAGAGAAGATGTATAGCGAAATTTGTAATTTTTAGTATAATGTTGCTTGGTATCATTTTCGAAAATACGTTTTCGAGAGATGGGAGAACCGCAAACGATGGGAAATAACAAGAAGTATTCCTGGTTGACCGGACTGCTGATTGTATTTGTTGGGATCGGCTTGCTGCTCGCTTGGAACATGGATAGAAGCGGGAAGCAGGACGAACCGTTTCAAGGGATCAACAGCATCGCGGCCAATAGTCAAAAGGATGTCGTCCTCATAACGGATGGACACCAAAAGCTGACTAGCCTTTACCCCGATCGGACGCTACGGTACCAGCAAGTCCTGGAGCAAAATCCAGAAGAAGGCTTGGAAAATTTCACAGAGGTAGCCATCGACGAAGAAGGACATGCGTACGTGCTGATCACAAAGCTTGATAGCTTTGGCTTGCGGACCGTATCCGAGAGAATCGTGCGAATGTCGCCAGATGGAGAAATCGAACAAGTCGTGTATGAAGATTCCTATGGAGCGAACAGCCCGTACAAGCGAATTGGCAAGGTACGCTCCCTGCAAGTTGCGAAAGATCGTCTTTATTTTTATGTTTATCAACATCCTGAAGTGATTGCCTATCAATTTGTACCCTCTGATTCACCCCCCACACAACTCTATCAAATCCAATTGCCTAATGAAGTATACGTTAATGAAATCACAGGAGTAGACCCGCGTCATACCTATGTCACTACCAAGCGTGGAGAGTTTTTTCAGGTCGACGTTCCCCAAGGAAGCGGGGAAGCTCAAGTGAAAGGTCCGCTCTACATTCACTCCGAACGCTCGGAAACGAATCGTACCGTCCCCGATCATGTCAAAGTGGGGCCAGCAGGTCGTCTTCTTTTCTACAATTCTGATCAAAATGTCATTGAACGCTTCGATCCCGCACATCCAGATGAAATCGCCTTGATAGTGCCTTCCAAAACATTCGAGCAGATCAACTCGAGCGATAGCAGTGCCCTAACGGCGTTTGCTGTAACTCCCCAGTATCACATCGTAGTCGCCACAGATAGTCAACTCGCTTTCCTGGATCAACAAGGAAATGTGATGACCAAGCTCACGTCCCCGTCTGTATCCGAAAAAGACCGCTTGAAGGAATGGACCTGGTGGACAGGATTGGGCGTGGCAATTCTCCTGTTTTGTGTCATTCAGTTTCTGTTGTTTCGCCTCTTCCGGATTCCGTTGATTATCAAGCAAACGATTGTGATAGCTCCGCTCATTGTTGTCCCTGTATTCCTTCAACTGGAGGGAACGAAGCTGACCTTCTCGTTTATGGAGCAGGAAAATCAAACCGATCTTCGTCTCCAAGCCTATGTTATTTCTACGCTGATCGAAGGGGACAAGCTGGATGGAATCAATGGAGCGATTGATTACATGAATGCGGACTATCAAGCCGTACAGGCCAATCTGAAAAAACTGGAGGTCCCCGATGATGTGAATGTGAACAGGGGGCTGTATAAAACGATTTACAAATACACAGATGGCGAATTGTTTCTCATGATGGATGACAATGACAGCGCAGAAGTGTTTGAGAATGTGGCCATTGATGACGAGTTCCGCAGTGTGGTCATGAAACGGGAGATCGTCTCGGGTAAAGCTCAGGATCGGACAGGCTACTGGATGTACGCGATGGCCCCGATATACAGCTCCTCAGGCAAGCTATCCGGTGTGTTGGAGCTAGGCAGGGAAATGAACGGGGTCCGCATACAGCACAACGAAATGTCCCGTGAGCTAGGCCGTGGCGCTGCACTGGTCTGGTCGATTTGTGCGAGTCTATTCTTCCTTTTCTCGTGGCTGACATACCGAAACATCCGCAATCTCCAAACGAACGTCTCCCATATGGGAAAAGGCGACTACAGTGTGGTGGCCAGGGTTCGCTCCATGGATGAAATTCAAAAGCTGGCAGAAAGCTTCAACCAAATGGCAAAGCGCATTCGTCAGTACATTTCGAATATCACGAGGATGAGCGAGGCCAACAATCGCTTTGTGCCGCAGCAGTTTATCCATTTTCTCGGGAAGGAAAGCATACTCGACGTAGAGCTGGGTGATCAGGTAGAGCGGGAAATGGCCGTTATGCGGATGAGTCTGCAATCGTTTCATGCCATCTCCCATCGTCTGCGACCAGAGACGACCTTCCGCGTCATCAATGCGTTTCTCAAGCGGTTTGCTCCGATTGTAAACGAGAATCAAGGGATGATTACGGAATATCTCGATCCCGGGGTGCTTGCTGTTTATTCAAGAGAGGCAAAAGACGCGTTGGATGCGGCGGTACAGATGCGCCGTACGTTAGCAGACTATAACGAGCAACGGGCAGAAAAAGGATACGATCCGATTGAATTGCGGGTTGCGCTGCATCACGGTCCGCTGATGTTGGGGATTATTGGCGAGGCGACGCGTCTGGAGGCTGCGATTATATCGGATCATGTCCGCGTGGTGGAGAAAATGGAAAAGATGGCGGAAACACTCGGGGCCTGCATCCTGATGTCCGATTCGCTGTTTGCCGAGATGGGAGAGAGTACATCGTATCGATATCGTGATTTAGGCTGGGTGCATATCGAGGGAGAGGCTCAGCCGATGCATTTGTACGACGTATACGAGGGGGACGCTGACCAGATTCGTACGCACAAGGATGAGACGAAGGAATTGTTTGAGCAAGCGATTGTGATGTATCAGAATGGGAGATTTCACGATGCACGATCCGCTTTTCTGTCCGTCATCAAGCAAAATCGCTGGGATCAGGCGGCGCGACAGTATTTCTACTTATGTGATGAATACGCGCAAAAAGGGGCCGAACAAAATTGGTCTGGCGAGTTGAAAATATCGTAGGAGCGGTGAAAAAGCGAAATGACGAATTTCGAACCGAATCACAACCAGTGGAACTATTACGAAGAGATGCTTCGATGGCTAGATATTCATCTGATGCGCTTGCTGGCCGTACGAGCACAGCAGGGGGAAGATTATCCGCTAGATCAAATGAGGGGGGTGATTGTCACAGAGGAAGAAGTCGTGCAATTGCTCGAGGCAGCTCCGCCAGCAACGCAGCTATGGGACGCCTTCGCAGAGCGGTTGGCAGCATGCGAGGAACGACTTCATGCCCTGCACATACAAGAAGCGGGTAGCATACCGATTTTGGTAGTGGCAGACGCTTTTTCACTCAACCGCTTCGAGCTGGGGTGTTTATTTCTTTGTCTGTCAGTCGAGCTGGATCGGAAGTATGAAAAGCTGTTTGGCTACCTCCTCGATGATATTACGTGCAAGTCACCTACTCCTGAATTGGCAATGCAGCTATTTTGCCGGACAGCGACCGAGAGGATAGAGGTTTGGACTACGTTTGCGCAAAAAAGCAAGCTGGGCCGACTACTGCTTTTTACCGAGGGGGATATGGGTGGCAGCGGCTCTTGGCTCTCTCGACCGTTAAAGCTGGATGAACGACTGCTGCACTTTTTGACGACAAGGGATGGAGGTGATGCCAGTCTGCCGCCTTGGCTATCCTGGAGCTTGCCAGATCAAGGGCTGGAACCGTTGGTAGGAGAGAGCGCGATTCATTTGCAGGAGCGCTTTGACACATTGTGGGAAACGGCAGGAGCAGATTCAAATCGGCTTCTCCTGCATTTGCATGGTCCGACTGGCGTTGGAAAAAGGCATCGGGTGAAGCATCTGTTTCACCGCGTCAGGCGACCGGTGTTGTTCGTCGATGCAGAGCGCTTGATCCGCGAGGAAGCTTTTTCGCGCAGATTACAGCAGGTATTGCGGGAGGTGCAGCTGCTTCGGGGTGTGCTGTGCTTGCATCAGTTCGAGGTTTTTCTGACAGAAGAAGTCCAAACAGTTGGGCGCAAGCAGCTGGTGATGGATGAACTCGAAAGCTTTTCTGGTCCCATTGCCATTGTGGCGAAAAGTCAATGGAAGCCGGAAAACGCACTGGGGAAGCGGATTTGGCTGGAAATGGAGGTGCCAAGTCCAGATGAAACGGAAAGGAGGCGATTATGGGAGACAGGCCGTGTAGGCATGAGCTTTTCTCAAGAGATTGACGTAGGCGTTTTAGCAGGGAAATTCAAGCTGAATGCCGGGCAAATCAATCAGGCGCTTCACAGAGCAAACGAGATGGCGATGCAGACGAAAGACGGGATCATTACGAAAACACATCTCCACGAAGCTTGCTTCCTGCAAATGAGACATGCGCTAGAAAAGCACGCCACACGCTTGAGACCCAAATACAGCTGGGAAGATCTGATTTTGCCTGAGGAGCAACTGACTTTGTTGCGGAACGCCTGTAATCAGGTCACCTATCGAAATGTTGTTTTGGGAGAGTGGGGTTTTGGGAGAAAGCTTTCTTATGGGAAAGGCGTCAGCATGTTGTTTGCAGGTCCTCCGGGTACGGGCAAGACGATGTCGGCGGAAGTCGTAGCAAAAGAACTGGGTCTGGAGCTTTTTAAAATTGACTTGTCGCAGGTGATCAGCAAGTACATTGGGGAGACGGAAAAAAACCTCCACCATATCTTCTCGGAAGCGAAGATCGGCAATGCCATCCTCTTCTTTGACGAAGCCGATGCCCTTTTTGGCAAACGCTCAGAAGTGAAAGATTCGCACGACAAATACGCAAATGTGGAAACGGCCTACTTGCTGCAAAAGATGGAGGAGTACGAGGGGGTCTCCATTTTGGCGACGAATCTCCTGCAAAATTTTGACGAGGCCTTCATGCGCAGAATCAACTACGTGGTGAAGTTTCCTTTTCCGGAACCGTACTATCGCGAAGAAATATGGCGCAGCATGTTCCCGGCCGATACACCACGAGCTGCTGACATCGATTTTGAGTTTCTCGCTTCCAAGCTGCATATTGCGGGAGGCGGGATCAAAAATGTGGTGCTCGCTGCCTCTTTCTTGGCTGCATCGGAAGGCACGCCCGTTTCCATGCGTCATTTGATTGAGGCTGCGAAGCAGGAATTAAAAAAGACGGGTAAGCTGCTATTGAAAGAGGATTTGGGGGAGTATGCCAACAGGTAGCATGTCGAAGAAAGTGTGTAATTTTACAAAATTAGATAAAAATTCATGTAAAACCATTAATTTGGATGTTATGATAAGTGTATTCTGTCTAATAATGTCGAGGTGAACGGGTATTAGCCAGTACACCGCCATTGCTGAAGTAGGAGAGACACTGCTCACTCTTTTGCGAAAAGAGATGACGCCGGAGCCGATTAGCCAACCGGAGTTGATTGGTCTAAGCTCGCCTGCTCAGCCAGGAGATTTGGCGTTAGCCTTGTTTTTATACGAAATCCGGGAAAGTCAGGAGAGGCAGCACATGATGATCAGTGAAGGTACTGATCAGTTGCGATATCCCCCAATGACGGTCAATCTATCCTACATATTGACTGCCCATTCCCCAGCAGAACAGCATACCCGCATGCTGGACGAGCATCGCATCCTCGGGCGTGCCATGCAGGTTCTCTACGACAACGCCATTTTGCGTGGCGATCAGCTTCAAGGCTCCCTTGCCAACATGGATACAGAGCTTCGTGTCGTCGTGGAGCAGCCTCCCGTTGATAAACTCATCCAACTCTTTCCACATGTTCCGTACAAGCTATCCATCGGCTACTCGGTAGGGCCGGTTCATATCGATTCCACCCGAGTTCGTTCAACGAAGCGCGTACTGGAACGGGATATTCGCATACGAGGGGAAGGTCATGGTTAATGGATCAGCATTTCCAGGTGCGCATTCGTTCCGTTTTCTCGTATGCCGTCCGTCTGATGGACATGTATACAAGGGGAGCCCCTTTTCGCTCGAGCTTGTCTGTTCGCTTGGCGAATCATCCACAAGTGCCTGTATGCAAAGGGGATGGATGGTATATCTTTTCTGACTTGCCTGATGGGATATACAAGCTCAATATAAGCAGCCGGGAGTATATGGATCACTCCGTGACTTTCTCCGTGACGACTGGGAGCACCTCTTACTCCGAACGAATCATTTCCTTGCATCCGAGTCCAGCCTATCCATTTCGGGCAGGAGACTCCCTTGTTCGAGGGAGAGCTTGCGTGGAGGATGGCTCTCCAGCTGGTGGTGCCTGTGTGCAGGCTGTCATCTCATATGAGCGAGATGCCCCGGTGAAATTGGCCGAGGACGCTGCCAAAGAGGCCACGGAGCTAATCGTAGCCAGTAAAAAGGGTCAAGTCGATTTGGCTGACGCTTTTCTTCTCGAATCACCCACATGCAAAGGGACGATCATTCGTTTTGCAGGTCCCCCAAAAGGTCGAGTTTATCCCTTGACCGAACCTCTTTCTTTTGCCTACCCAAAAGGCACTGTCTTACTCCCACTGCTCGAAACGAACTGTGACGACAGAGGAGAATTCGTAGTTGCCCTTCCGTTGTTTCTGGAAAAAACTCATGCGCGTATAAAAATTGAAGTGTGGCGGGAAGAAGCCGTTGGTTTTGCCGAGCTTTCCATTCAAGCCAGTACGACCCAATCCATAGGTATCATCCAAATGAACAGACCCAAATAGGGTGATCCGGCAGTTGCTTGGCGTCGGTCCATGACATCCTGCTGCCTGATTATAGAGCAAGACTCACGTATCAAAACGGCTTTTTTGTAAGTGGTAAAGCAAGTGATGAAATTAATCGGAGGGAGGGACTGATTGCAGGTTTCTGCTGCTGATACACGCGGAACTCTCCAATCAGGTTACGATGCCAGAGTACTTATCACCAGGGGTGTATGTCGAAGAATTTGATAGTGGCCCCGTTCCCATGGAGGGAGCGAGCACGAGCACAGCCGGCTTTATCGGGCTTGCCCAAAAAGGACCCGTTGCAGGATTGCCTGAGCTGATTACAGGTGTCAATGATTTTCGCAAATTGTTCGGTTCCTATTTGTCTGAAAATGCGTTTGGCGAATACCGTTATCTCGCTTATGCGGTGGATCACTTCTTCCTGAATGGAGGCTCCCGTTGTTATGTAATGCGGGTAGCGCCAGCAGATGCGAAGCCGGCTTCCAATGAAGGCAACAGCGAAGGGGCTGTCCTTCGGATTACGGCCAAAAACCCGGGGGCATGGGGAAATCAGATCCGCGTAAATTTGATTCCGTCGAGTAAGGCAAAAACGCAGATTTACGAGCAGCTTGGCGAGGCTCCTAAATACCGCGTGAAAAACAGTGCAGGCTTTCAAGCGGGTGATGTCGTTTCTTTCTATGACGGTGAAACCAAGCAGTACAGCGAAGTGGTTTCTTCCCAAGACAATGTGATCGAGCTGTCTGCCGTGCTCACAGGAGACGTCATCGATAACAATCTGCTGCCGGTCAAAATTTTGTCCACATGCGAATTCACGGTGCAAGTCTTCTACAACGATGAGGCCGAAGAGTTCGACAAATGCTCGCTCAATGTCTCTGCTGCCAATCATGTCAGCAAGCTGCTGGCCAAAAGCAATATCGTAGAGGTCGAAGCGGGTGCTGCCCCTGCGAGCTCAGAAGTCATACCGCCTTTTACCGTCATTTCAGGGATGGCGGAAGAAACTCAATCTGAGGGTGGAAAGACGGAATTCGGTCTGTATCAAATCTCATTGGCAGGGGGTAGCGACGGTTCTGTCGCCAATCTGTCGGCGGGCGAATACATGGGGGAGGATCATGGACCGGGAAAACGTACCGGAATCCAAGCCTTCATCGATAATGACGAAGTGAGCATTATGGCCATTCCTGGCGTAACAGACCCGAATGTGCAGCTCGCGCTTGTGGCTCATTGTGAAAACCTGAAAAGCCGCTTCGCCATCCTCGATATCCCACGCGACAAGAAAAAAGTAAGCGATGTGTTGACGCATCGCAATATTTTCGATACGCAATACGCTGCCATCTACAATCCTTGGCTGCAAGTGTTTGATCCGCTGGACAAGCGCAACATCTACATTCCGCCATCTGGCTCCATGGTAGGCATTTACGCGCGCTCGGACAACACCCGCGGCGTCCACAAAGCCCCGGCAAACGAGGTCGTACGCGGCTGCACAGGACTGGATTGCCAGTACAATACGGGCGAGCAGGATATTTTGAATCCGAAGGGAGTCAACCTGATTCGCGCGTTTACAGGTCAAGGAATTCGCGTCTGGGGTGCGCGGACGATGTCATCCAACGGGCTATGGAAGTACATAAACGTGCGCCGCCTGTTCATTTTCCTCGAAGAATCGATCAAAAACGGGACAAACTGGGTGGTATTTGAGCCAAATGACGAGAGGCTGTGGGCCCGCGTCCAACGCACGATCGATTCTTTCCTGACGCGAGTTTGGCGAGATGGCGCGTTGATGGGCTCAAGCCCGCAGGAAGCCTTTTACATCCAAATCGGAAGAAGCACGATGACGCAAGATGATATCGACAATGGCAGATTGATCTGCGTGATTGGTGTAGCTCCTGTCAAACCAGCAGAGTTCGTCATCTTCCGTATTACGCAAAAAACATCTGATCAGTAATAATTCACGGGGAAAAACGATGTGAAGAAAGGGGTACAGTATGGCAGATCGCAAGGATCCATACCGCAAGTTTCGGTATCGGGTAGAGATGGACGGCATTCAGCAGGCAGGCTTCAGTGAGGTGTCGGGCTTTGACGCGTCTGTGGACGTAGTCGAGTATCGTGAAGGCAATGAGGTGATTACACCCCGCAAGCTCCCGGGCTTGGCGAAGTACGGGAACATCACGCTGAAATGGGGCGTGACAGATTCGATGGATTTGTACAACTGGATGCAGGACACCATCCAGGGCAAGGTCGCACGCAAAACGGTAACGATCATTGCCATTAACGAAGCCGGAGATGATGTCGCTACATGGAAGGTCATCGAAGCATGGCCGACCAAATACACGGCGCCTGATTTTAACGGTACGTCCTCAGAGGTAGCAATTGAGCAGTTGGAAATCGCCCATGAAGGAATGACACGCACGAAATAAGAGAAGATCCGAACGCCTAAGAGTGGCAAGGAAAAGAGGGTTTTTCTTTGTCACTCTTGCTGGCCTAGGGTGATGAGGAGGATGACACCATGGCATTTAAAACGGAATACGAATTTGAGCTCCCGCGCGGCTATGTGGATGAAGAAGGAAACCTGCACAAGCGGGGCGTCATGCGCTTGGCGACGGCTGCCGATGAGATTTTGCCGATGCGTGATCCACGTGTTCAGCAAAATCCCGGCTACTTGACGATTATTTTGCTGACGAGAGTGATTACCAAGCTGGGGGATGTACGGGGAATTGACACCAGAGTGGTGGAACGGCTGTTTACGGCGGATCTCGCGTACCTGCAAAACCTGTACAGACAGATTAATGAATTGGACAGCTCGATGTTCAAGACATCTTGTCCGAAATGCGAGCATGAATTTCAGGTAGACATGGCTTTTTCAGGGGCGCTGGAGGGAGTATGAGTGGGTATCCCGTCGACAAGATCTATGAAGAAGCCGCCTTCATCGCCTACTATTTTCACTGGCCTCACGACGAGATCATGTCGATGGAACACAAGGAACGGCGGCGCTGGTGTGAAGAGATATCCGCGATCAATCGCAGGCAAAATGACGAACCCGAAAATGTTTTTGATGTGTTCAAGCGGAGGTGATTCTGGTGTTCGCCAATGAGAATCCGTTTTACACCAACCTCCGATTTCGTGTGGACTTTCTTCCGTTTGGATTGGAGATGGATGGCATCTGGGTCGCTGGATTTAGTGAAGTGTCCGGATTGGCCGTCGAAACAGAGCTGGAGGAGTACCAAGAGGGTGGCGTGAACCATTTCGTTCACAAGCTACCGAAACGCAGCAAGTTTCCCAATCTCGTCTTCAAACGAGGGTTTGTGAGATCAAACGAGCTGTGGCGATGGTATGAGGAATTCCACTTTGGCCCGCCAGAAAAGCGCAAGCGCAAGCAAGGGGCAATCATTCTTATGGACGCAAACGGAAATGACGTGGGGGCTTGGGCATTTGAAGGGGCTTATCCGGTCAAGTGGGTTGGACCGGAGTTTCGGGCCACGCATGGAGAAGTAGCCGTTGAGACATTGGAAATCGTGCACCACGGCTTAAAATCGTATTTTTAAGCCTTATCCCGTTTGCAAGGAGCAAAAGAAACGATGATAACGATCAAGGCGCTCCCACTTTCGCGTCGTCCATCACTGCAGCCAAGGGCGTCCAGCCAAGGCTTTGCACAGAGCATCATGCAGAAGTATCGGCACGCGGAAGGTCGCGATCCCGGCTACCTCGCTTTGATCCATCGTGATTTTTCGCCGAGTATCGGAGGGCAGGAAAACCACTTTCATCAGACCTTCATTCATGTGCGTATGCAAGTACAAGTGGACTCCTACCTCGGATTGAATCGAGAAATGTTGCCGAATGGACAGGCTGGCTTACCAGGATCAAAAGAGCGCGTAGTCATGACGCAAGCATCGGGATCAGGACGAAAAGTACGACCAGCTGCTTTCATACATGAGCTTTTTCAGAAGTGGGCGTCATCCAAAATAATCGAGAAGGTTTCCCTGCCGCAGATCACGGTTGTCTCAAAGGGAAGAGATCGATATCGCTGGTCCAGCAATGTTCAATCTTCGGTTCAGCGAGGAAGCTCACTTGAGAAATGGCTGCCGCTGGGGCGGTTCAAAGAGCAGATACACCCGGCCGATTTTGCCTCGCCTCTTTTGAAAGCAATGGTTTCAGACAGCAAGGAAACCGTACGTGAAAGTTTTTGGACGCCTGAGACCTCCTATGTTTCGCCGGAATTATGGGTACACACGGCACGAATGGGTGATCCTGGTGAACTCAGGAGCTTGCAATATGAACGTGAACGGATACGGCTTGAATCAGCAGCAGGAGTAGATGCAATTTCGATTCCACTTCTCAGAGCAACGCGTTTTAGCGAAGTCCGATTCGAACAATCTGGAGTCCGCTACTTTTTGCAGTTGATCCGCAAAAGGATGGAACCAGAGATGGGGACGCGGTCTTTTCCTGATTTGCTAAAAAGAGCAGAAGGACGAGCTACTGCCTTACCTTTGGATCGCTCGGTGTGGACAGTGCAAGCCGGAATAGACGGTAGAGACATCACGAGACGAATCGTTCATGAAAGTGAAAATATTCATTGGTCTGTAGCTTCTCAGCAGACTGAACTTTGGGGTCGCTGGTGGAAAAACCTGAGTCTGCACTGGCAACAAAGTCGAGAAACACGGCTGCCAATGACGATGATCGCTCATCCACGTCTACATGTTTTACAGCCGATTGTTTTCCCGAGAAGCCGTCAGCATCCGCAAGCAAAAAACGGGTGGATGCTAGAAACACTGTCGGACGTTTCTTTTATCCCATTGGAACAGAGGATACTTCAGAGCAATGGGTTTTCGAAGATGTTCACGTCCTTAATGCCAAGCATGTTTCATCCAGCGGATACTGGTCGGACAAAACAACAGGCTGTAAGGGAACGGTTTAAGCAGCTGTTCCATTTAGCTAAACAGTTTCCTCAGGCAGAAAGCGAACGTGGGCTAGCAGCGCTCGGTTCTCGACAGAGGTTGAAGCAGATAGAGAGAGGAAGGAATCAGCGGACATACGAGTTGCTTCAACAGCTGATATCACAGGAAGCCAGGTTGAACGAGATTGCTAGGGAGCAGTCCATTCGTTTGGAATCAAGCCATGAGCAAACTCATTTTGGCAAAACGAGCGTCATCTCTGCCATGTTCCCTACTTCATATCAGCAGCCTGATATGCTACAGCAAGAGTGGCGAACGGGTTTGTCCTTACACCTTTTACACTCCATTCAGGGGATACCGTTCCCATTGCAACCAGCGCGTATCACCGATAGCTCCCGAACAGTTCCGCTTCTCTCGCAGTCAGTTGTCAAAAAGTCGATCACTGCTTATTGGATTGAGAGCTTCCGGTCGGGCATTGATCCTGTTTTCTTTGAAAAACGAGGATGGTTGAACCAGCCGTGGATGAAGGAACATCTTGCAACTCATAACGAAATCGAGCGTGAGCCAGCTGGTATAGCAAGTACTGCACGGTTTGTATGGGAGCGCTTCGTGCCTGTCTTCCGTGTGAATCGCTTCGCGCCTATCTTCCATACAAATCGCCAACGCTGGCAAACGTTACAGAATCGTATCGTCAGTACTACCCACCACAAGACGAACGGGAAGTCTGTGATGGAGTGGGTGCATCTTCAACAGATGGCGGCAAAACAGCTCAGAACAAGGGAGCTCCATACTACTAGATTTCATGCGCCAAGGAACCTTCTATATGAGCCGGGGAAGCAACCTCTGCATCCTGCTGCAAGTACACCTGAAGGCATCTCCCAACCATTTTTCCAGCCAGTTATTCATTTTCTGCAAAATAAGCACCTTTCTCAGATGTCATATGGAATGGTACGTCAGCTACTATCGTTTCAGGGTGGGAAGGACATGCAGACAGATGTCGCCTTCTCTTTCGCCAAGAATCAAGAAAAGTTTAGTCTACCGGGACGAAAAGCGACGATCTCAATGGTACACGAGCATGAGCATCGTCCATTACGGCACGCCGTTTTCTTGAATAATGAGCGAAGGACAAGTCGATCACTCGTGCTTACTCGTCGTCATGATCAGGAGGCACTTTTCCTCAGGTTGAAACGCTTTGGTTCTGCAATGCTTCGTACTACAGAGTGGATTGGACCCGGTGGAGCAGATCATCAGCGATTGTACAACACGTCTGCGAAGCCGCTTTCCATGAGAGAAGACGTCTTTGACAGGAACTCATTGCGACGGATAGCTGCTGGATGGAGTGCGGAACTAGGGCTTACGATCCTCATGCAAAAAAGCGCGAAGCTAGTGGCATTAAGCGAGTTTGCAAAGCTCGCATCAACAAGTGGGGTTGCAAAGCTAGGCACCGCAAGCACAAGTAGGAAAGCTCCGCCAAGCAATGAAAAGCAATCGAATGATCAGTCAAGGTCTCGCATGGGCGAAAGTAATCTATTACGAGAAAGCCGTCAATCTCGTGAAATCAGTCACTCTCGCTTCTTTCAGCAAACAGCTAGCTTGATGACACGATTCCTTGCCCTACGTGTCCGTCCCTATCTTCAGGTCATGGAACAAATCAGAAAAGCAATCCAGACTGATTTCCGGACGGAAGCATATGTACAGAACCATCATTCATTCTCGACTGTTTTGAATCGTCACGATGCACAAATGGTTGTTCAGAAACAATGGGGACCACTTCATAGCCTTGTGCATCAAAGCATGTTAGCGTCAGACAGTTTCATTCATGAGAGTGGAAGAAGTCGTGCAATCGAGCCACTCCAACGAAAAGATCGAGTGAGCCGCTTGGAGCCATTATCTCACCACCATCCAATCAGCTCGGCTCCATTCTCGAGAGAAACATCTATTGATTTTGTCTTGGACAGACTGCATGCCAGACAACTTAGTCGCCGCAGACTTTTCCAACAAACCAACCATGATCAGACTCTGACGGTCAACCAGAAGACGCAGACGATTAATCGGTTAACGAGTGATAAGACACAGAGGATCGAGGTTCGAGACGCTAGGCTCATGTCGCTGCAAAGACCAGGGCGATTCAATCTGAAGCCAACAGCAATGACGATGCAACTTCAGCTCCTGCAACGAATGCAACAAGCTCAAAGAAGACCCGGCGAATCCGAGCAGCGTTCCCTGTCCAAAAACGCAACCCATATTCATCGACGAGCGTTACGCACAGCAGACAGCCACACAAGCCCTGTTGCTACTGTTCAGTCGCCACCGTCGATGGAGTATTTGCGAAAAAGCATCCCTCCTCAAGAAACCGCAGTGCAGCAGGCGACAACACTTCCACCCCAACGACAAGTCGATCTACACGTGCAAGAGAGGACTGGGAATCAGACCTCGTTATCCCCACAAGAGGTGGATCGATTGATGGATAAAATGATGAAGGAGCTGGACAAGCGCCTCACGCAAGAGCGGCAGCGACGAGGTCTATAGCCAAAAATTCCCGTACTCACAGACGACTATTTCTTCGATAAAGAGAGGCAAAAGCCAATGATGGGTCAGGAGAAAAAGGCCAAAATTTTAGTGGATCGCAACGGGCAAGGTGACTTCAAGGAGAGTATTTCCGTTCTCTTTAACCCTTCGGAATACAAGGTCGATGCTTCCAACAACTACTCGTGGCAAAAGATATTGGGGCAATCGGTACCAGTCGGAATGTTCACGAGCGGTGATATCGAGACATTATCGGTCGACTTGTTTTTTGATACATACGAGGCTGGAGTGGATGTGCGTGCATTCACCAATCAAGTGCTGGGACTGATGGCCGTAGAAAAGAAAATCAGTACGCCGCCCCTATGCAAATTTGTCTGGGACAGCTTTCAATTCACCGGTGTTGTTGAAAAGGTTTCGCAGCGGTTTACGATGTTTCTCGATCAAGGGACACCGGTACGAGCTACGTTAGGCGTCACATTTAAAGGCACGAGCGTGAAAAAGTCCGCGGACGATATCGGGACTGCAAGAGAAAAGGTCGCACAACAAATGGTCAACCAAGGAGACCAGCTGCACTTGATGGCGTATCGCTCGTACAATGATTCGTCGAAATGGCGTAACATTGCGAACGCCAATCAGATCGACAATCCCAGACTTCTAAAACCGGCTACTACCCTACATGTGCCACTAGTGAGGTGACGAAGGCATGAGCGAATTGAAATTGACGACAGACCACCATTCCTTCGATGACCTGCGCCAAACATACAACAACTTTCATTCCCCAGCCTTGGAAATACTCGTTGGAGGGAAAAAGCTCATCAGCCAGGTAGGTGTCGCCATTACGAAAGCAACGATCAACTCTAGCCTGGAAGGTAAAGCAGATACGTTCTCGTTTTCGGTAACCAATGCTTTTGATACGGCAGCGTGGGAGTTCCGCTGGGTAGATGACTTTTTGGTTCCTGGCAATGAAATTGAAATTCAGCTGGGCTATGGAACCGAGCTATCCAGCCTCTTTTACGGACATATTACAGCCGTTTCGTTTTCATGCGAGGAGACGCCTACCATAACGGTAAAAGGGATGGACAAATCGTTCCTGCTTATGGTCGATAACAAGTCTACCGCCTGGAATAAAAAGAAATACAGCGATGTCGTGAAAGAGCTGGGACAAAAATACGGCTTGTCGACGCATGTGGATGATACGGTTCAGACAATCGAGACCATTACCAAGACGGTGTCCGAGACTGACTTTCAGTTTATCAATCGTCTTGCGAAAATTTGTAACTACGACTTTTTTATCGTCGGGAAGAACTTGTATTTTCGTAAGCCACTGAGCAACATGACGCCGGTCCTTACCTTGATTTGGGGAGTTTCGTTGCGCAGCTTTTCCGTCGATGTCAACATTGCTTCTCAAGCCTCCTCCTATACGGTGCGATGGGTAGACAAGGACAAAACAACGGTGCTTCAGGAAGCGAAAGCAACGAGCGCAGATATCGGGAAGCTCGGGACGAATTCGAAGACAAGCGCTGATCTGCTGCGAGCAATCGGTGATTATTTTGATAAATACGAGTCTACGAAAAAGCTGGACTCACCTGAGGAGATAAAAGCAGTCGCCAAGGCACGCCTGAATCAACTCGCCATGAACCTTCTCGACGGCAACTGTGAGGCCATTGGTCTGCCAGAAATACGTGCTGGCCGTTATATCACACTAGAGGGCATGGGGAAAAAGCTGAGTCAACCTTATTACATCACATCTGTCACACACACCATCGATGTGGCATCTGGCTATGTCACGACGTTTCAAGTGAAGGGAAATACGATATGAGCTTTGATCATTGGTTCTACCAGGATGAAATCACAGAAGAAGAACGGGCTAGGATCCACGGAGTCATTGTCGGCATTGTGACGAACAACGAAGACCCGGAAAAGCTCTCGCGTGTAAAGCTGAAGCTGCCTCTGGTGGATAACGAGCGGGAGACAGATTGGGTGCGAATTGCCACTCTCTTTGCAGGAAAAGATCGCGGCAGCCTGTTTATTCCGGAGGTAGGCGACGAGGTGCTGGTCGCTTTTCACTGGGGAGATGTACGCGAGCCATTTGTGATCGGGATGTTATGGAATAAGGAAAACAAAGGCCCGGAAATGGCGGAGAAAAACAACATCCGAAAAATCACGACCCGAGCTGGCCATGAAGTGATTTTTGGCGATGATCCCAATGACGGGAAGATCACGATTGCCACGAAAAAAGGACAACAGGTGGAGCTGTCGGACAAGGATGAGAGTATTGTGCTGACGGAGAGCAGCGGAAACAACCAAATCTCCATCAAAGGCGGCAGCGCCAATGAAGTTACGGTGAAGAGCGGCTCAAGTACGATTACGTTGAATGCAAAAGGGCAAGTGACCATTCAGTCAGACACATCACTGACAATCAAGTCCACCCAGCTAAATCTGGAGGCACAGGGAGCTATGTCGATTAAAGCAGGAGCGTCCCTGAACATCAAATCTGACGGTATTGTTGCCATCAACGGTTCGGTGATCAAATTGAATTAACTCATGGGGGGGATTCCATGCAGCAGCCATTCGGTGAAAAAGGATGGAAGTTCCCTATTCAGGTGGATCAGGCTACAGGCCGTATTCGTTTGTCCGACTACGAGGATGACATCGCAGAAGCCATTCGCATCATTCTTTCCACAGCAAAGGGTGAGCGTGTGATGCGACCGAAATTCGGGAGCGGATTGCAAGGCTTCATGTTTGATGGCACGGACGGAACGAGCCTGGCCTTGCTCCAGTCGGACATCGCAGAAGCGATCATGATCTGGGAACCACGTGTGCGGGATGTGCAGGTGGAGGCGAAGGTCGACAAGACTCATTCCGAAACGGTGAACGTTACGATTAGTTATACCGTACGTGCGACAAACAAAGGGTATCAGCTGTTGTATCCAGTCCACCGTCTCGGTCCACATGGATAGCGCAAGAATCACAGTCGCGTGAAAAAAAGGAAGGGAGGTGGGTAATGTGAAGCCACCTTTGGTCGATCCACGGGATATGCAGGCAGTCATCCGAAAAATGCGCGAAATGGTGCCCTTCTACACACCGGAGTGGCGCTTCACGCCAGAAGATCCTGATTCAGGTACGGCTTTATTTCTCCTTTTCGCAGACATGCTGATGAATAATCGTGAGCGTTTGAATCAAGTCCCGGAGCGAAATTTTATCGCTTTTCTCAATATGCTTGGTGCCGGGATGGCTCAGGCAAGACCGGCAGAAACCTTTTTGGCATTTGAATTGAGTACGGGCGTGCAAAAGCCAGTGTGGATTCCGGCGGGCACAAAAGTTTCGGGGAAGTCTGCCCTTGGCGATGAAGTGGTTTTTGAAACCGATCAGTCTATGCTGGCTACCCCCTCTCTTCCAACAGACCTGTTGTTTTCCAATGGCAGTCGAGACTTCTTAACAGATGCAACGAGTTGGCTTGGAACAAATGCACCGCTCCCTCTCTTTGACTGCAAGGCTTTGCCTAATCAGCAGGAGCATTGCTGGTATTTGGGGCATGAGGACTTGTTTTGTTTAGGAGATCGTGCTTCGATTCAGCTCACGATGGTTTCTAATCAGGAACGCTACCTGGAATCCTTGCTGACAGAGAAGCTAGCGAATCCCGAACTGGTCGAGTGGACGTATCTGTCAGAGGGCGAATGGGTTTTGTTCGACAAGATCGAGGCTGATCAAAATCGGCTTCGCTTGGAAAAAAAGCAACGGAAAAAATGGGAGTCTAGTCAAGTGCAAGGAATCGAAAACCGTTGGCTTCGTTGTCGAGTGAAGCCAGGCATGATTCATGAGTGGATGAAAAATGGCGGGAGCACCTCTCTGACCCAAATCAAGATGAAGACGGATTATTTGCCGACAGATGATCCGGAGGGCCTTGCACCCGACATGCTTTTCTCCAATGATGTGCAGGTTTCTGGGAGTGGTTGCCTTGCGTTTGGCGAGCAGCTCGCACCGTATGGCATGTTTTTTTTGTCCTGTGAAGAGGCGTTGACGAAGCCTGGAAGTACGGTTGCCCTGCGTTTTCGGATGAAGACAGTGCCTTATCCTGCAACGCATCTATCACAGCCGGAACCGAAATGGAAATGGATCATGAAGGAATCTTCCTTTGAACCTCCTGCGACAACACCCGTCACTGTTAGCAAGGTGGTATGGGAATACTGGAATGGCAGTGGATGGATGGTGCTTCTGTCAGGAGACGACCGTGAGAAGCTGTTCGCCAGCACTGATTCGGATGAGGAGATTGTGGTTGCCTTTACGTGTCCAGGTGATTTGCAGCCGACAACCGTGCAATCCCAGTATGGTTATTGGATTCGTGTAAGAATTCTTCAAGTGGAAGGCTTATATGGCCCGAATCCTGTATACATGGCCCCGTGGCTGGAAGATATGCGTCTGACCTACTCGTACCGAGAGTCGCTGCATGAGCCCGAAGCGATTCTCACACAGAACGACTTGGATTGGCAGCAACCTGTCAGTACAGGCAATCATCAGGCTAGCTTCCAGCCGTTTTTGCCGTCCGAATGCTTGCATCCCGTCGTCTACTTTGGATTTGAGCAGCCGCCATTACAAGGACCGCTCTCTTTCTACTTTCCTTTTCTACCAATGGAAGAATCCCCAGGGGCTGCTCCGATTGTGAAATGGGAATACAAGCGAGGAGATAGAGGTGCGACGACTTGGGCCAAGCTGCAAACGATTGATCAGACCGCTGGTTTTACGGAAAGCGGTACCGTACGTTTCGCTGGTCCTTTTGATATGGAAAAAAGCAAAATGTTTGAACGGGAGCGTTATTGGATTCGCGCCGTCAACGTAGACAATCGTCTGGGAGGAGTCGCTTCGGATGCACGACACCCCGTCCTAAGCGGCTTTTATCCGAATACGATACGAGCCATTCAACAGGAGACGATTCGCAATGAAATGGCAGAGCGGATAGCAGAGGGACCACAAGCCGAGTACAGACTGATTCGACATCCCGTCATGGACGAAGAGGTATGGGTAGATGAAACAGGCTTCTTTTTGCCGAGTGAACGAAAGAGTTGGCTGGAGCATCCAGAAAATCGGGTGGACATTCTCTACGATTCTGAAGGGAACGAGCAAAAATGCTGGGTTCTGTGGCAGCGAGTTGAGCATCTGCACGATTCAGGCCCGGATGATCGCCATTACTGCTTGGAGAGTGCTAGCGGAAAAATTTTGTTTGGCGATGGCCGACACGGTAGGGAGCTTCCTCAAACCGGACTCGGTTCCGTGAGGGTGACGTATAAGGTCGGAGGGGGAACAGCAGGAAATCTTCCAGCCGGGCAGTTGAATCAACTGGAACAATCGATTCCGTTCGTCCAAGCTGTCAGCAATCCGGTGCCTGCGAGTGGAGGAAGTAATCGGGAATTGCTGACGGAAGCTTTGCAGCGCGGTCCACAGACAATCAAGCATCGCTATCGAGCGGTGACGGCAGAAGATTTCGAATGGCTCGTCCGTGAAGCGCATCCGGGGATCGTCAAGGTGAAGTGTTTGCCGAATCGGAACAGCCGCCTGCAAAAAGAAGCAGGGCATGTCACTGTGATCGTATTGCCCGCAGCGGGATGCTTCGGCACACCATTTTTGGAGCTTCGGCGTTCTGTCACGAACTACTTGCTGACACATGCGGCAGCGACGATAGCCTCTCCCGAACGGATTCATGTCAGGGAGCCTGTCTACTTGGAAATTGCGGTGACAGCAGAGCTGGCAGTGGGGGCTTTGGACGAAATCGTGGAGGTAGAGCTGGAGACACTTGGCAAGCTCTCGCGATTCCTTGACCCGATATCGGGAAATCTGCACGGTGGGGGCTGGGAAATAGGCCAGCGTGTGCACCCTTCGCTCTTGTTTGCCTTGTTGAAATCCGTAAAGGGCGTCCGCTTTGTGGATCATCTGACCTTGGCTGTATTTCGAACGGAAAATGGGCAACGAAAGGAAATGCTCGCTTCTGAATATGAAACGATCGTACATGGGATTGTCACAGAGGGTGCGCATCGAATCAGCGTCCGCGTTCACGAAGGCCAGGCTGCCTACCCACCCAAACATTGAAAAAGGAAGTGTGCGCTATGCTTCCATCCAAGAATCTGGATGATCGCTACTTTGAGGAGATCGTCGAACAAGCAAAAAACGCGATCCCCAAGCTGCAGCCAGAGTGGGGTGATCACCGTCATCACGATCCTGGCATTACGCTTTTGGAGATGTTCGCGTGGTTGATGGAAATGCAGCAATACTATCTCAACCGGATCACGGAAAAGAATGAACGCAAATTTTTGCAGCTCATGGGTGTACACCCAAAGAACCAGTCATGTGCGACGACGGATGTAACGTTTTTCGACGTGTCAGAAGAAGCGATCCTTCCGGAGAAGACGATATTGTTCGCGGGGAATCTTCCTTTCGAGACGGAACATTCGCTTGTTCTGGTACCAGCCAGCCTGGAGCGTGTTCTGGTTCATACAGAAAGCGGGACGGCGGATGTGAGTTCATCCAATGCGCATACTGGTGTTTCCTACTACGCATTCGGCCAGGAACCAACGATAGGGAACAAGATTTACTTAGGCTTTGATCGGCCGTTGCCAATAGGGAAAGCAGTCTCGATTGGATTGCGCCTGTTTGAGGACTATCCTGTCCCAATCGCCCCACTTACGCCCACAGCGCTTTTCGTTCCATCGGCTAGTCTCGAGTGGGAGTACTATGGACAGGACGAACGCACGCAAGAAACGGGATGGAGTCCGTTACCACTAGTCTCGGATGAAACGATGAATCTATCCTTTTCGGGACGTGTCCTGATCGAGCTGGAAGGGACAATGAAGCCGCTCATGCTTTACCCCGCCAATGATCGCCCTCGATTCTGGCTCTGTGCAACATTGCGTGCAGGTCGATTCGAATTGGCTCCTCGCCTGGAAAAAATCGAGTTGAATACCGTGAGTGTCATCCAACGAGAAACCTTCAGTCAAGTGTGGGAGTTCGATGGAACGGGGCAAGCAGATCAGACGATCGTCCTTTCCAGTTCGCTATCGTACGATGGCTCTGTGGAGGTTCAATGCAAAAAGGGACAACATTGGCAAAGTGGATGGGATCAAGATGAACCAGACCAAGCCGATACAGGCGTATTTTCGTTTCGCGTTTCGCGTGACCCAGTACAGGGCACCACGATGATTGGATTTGGAGGTGCAATGCCTGAAGGTCGCAGAAATATTCGGGTCATCGCCTATCGGATAGACTTTGCAGGGCAACGGTCCATCGGAGAAAGCAGTGGATTGCCACATCAAGTGTTTCGGCCAAACGTCCAATCGATCATGCCAGAAACGTTTGTCATTCAGGTGGCCCGTCAGGTCGAAGGCAATCCGTTTCCCGTCTGGGAAGACTGGTCGCTGGTCACTGATTTTGACCGATCAGGACCACAGGACCGCCATTTTATGCTGATTGATACGGACGGGACAGAAATTGCGTTTGGCAATAATGAGCACGGAGCCATTCCAGAAAGACTGGAAGGTATGGCGGGTATTCGGATCCTATCCTGTCAGACAAGCCAAGGTGCGAAGGGGAATGTGCAAGGAGGGCAAATTACCCGATTCCTGCCGCTCGCCCGGCAGCGAACCACCGCACAGGTGACGAATCCACGTCCAGCTAGTGGGGGAAGCGAGCGCGAAACGATTGATCAAGCCAAGCGCAGGATGAGAATAGAAGGGAAAAAACCGCAGCGGGCCGTTACAGCAGAAGACTATGAGGCCCTCGCTCTCTCGACACCTGGATTGCGAGTAGCCCGCGCAAAGGCAATCCCCCTGTACAAAGTAGGGGAAGTGGGAGCTTCCGAGCAAAACGCAGCCGCTCAAACGACCGTCGTCATCGTCCCATTTAGCGATCAGCCGACACCACTGCCAAGTGAAGGCTTCCTGCGGACTGTTCGCCACCAATTGGAACAGAGAAGGCTATTGACGACAGAGGTCCATGTGGCTGCTCCAGCTTATATCAAAGTGACCGTTTTTGCGACAATCGTGGTGGAGTCTGCGTTTGTAGACAAAAAGCAGATGGTGCTACAGGCATTGCAGCGATATTTGACACCATTGGATCTACACAATTCTTCGAGTCAACAAGGAAAAGGCTGGGAATTTGGTCGGCCTGTTTATAAAAGCGATCTCTACGAGGTATTAAACCAGATCGAGGGTGTGCTGTACGTGACGGATTTGTGGGTTTCCGCAGAGGGCACAGGCATCGTCAGGGATGAAGGGGGCGATATACAGATTCCGCGCCATGGGCTGGTGTACTCAGGAGAGCATGTCTTGGAGCTCGTTGTGGATAGAGAAAGATAGACGGGAACAAACGGAGGAGTGGGCGTGGATACAATGAATCGTTTCTTTTCCCTGAACAATCCGTCCGATTGGCAGCGGGGGATCTGGTATAACCTTCACGTCTCCAACGAGGGGATTGCGCTGAACAAATCGCCCGAATATGTGATCGATTATGTGCACCAGGCTGGGACGACACATCACTCTCGACTCTTGGATTTTGCCATGGCACGGGTTGGTTCGTTGCTCTGGCTGGATGAAAGCGGACATATCACGCATTATGATGACGGCAACAACTTCAAGGAGACCGTGTTTCGCGCTGGACGGGGGTTGTTTTCCAAAGACTCGTTTCTCGTCGCTGACGATGAATACGTGTATATCCTCGACCCCGAAGCAAGGCGAAAAGTCGGTGCGTATTCCATAGCCAACGGCCAGTGCGTTTGGAGCTGGGAGGAGGGGGAGGAACAGAGGCTTTTTCCTTTGGATGCAGGGCTGGATGAAGAAGGACGTCTTTACATCACGACACCTGTGCTCGTAGATCAAGACAACGAACGGAAGGAAATCGCGGCGGGAACACAAGTCGTCGTCCTTCGGCTGAATCGGGCAGGAAAAGTGGACGCTACATACGCGCATGAGGAATTGAGAGTAAAAGAGACAGCTACACTCCGTGAGATCAGGCGAAGAAGGTTGTTTCGCCTGTCTGTTGCCGAAGCGGGCAAGGCCTATCTCTTTTGGGCACAGACGAATCAAGTGTTTCGGTTCTCTTCGGAAGGCGCCGATGTGTGCACACTGGCGATCCCGTCAGGCACCAAGCCCGCGGGATTTGCAGTGGGTCCAGGTCCCATTCTCTATGTGGGTGATCGGCGTTCCATCGATTCGGCTCATGATCATACCCGATTCATTTTGCGTTTTCAACCAACGGGGGAAGCACTTGCGCCGTTGACCAACTACCACGGCCGAGCAGACAAGCTCGTTTTTGATAACCAGCAACGACTGTATGTTTGGGACGCGCAGAAAAATGTTCTGACGATGATGAGACTCGTCTCCCGAACGTCCAATCTGGATGCGACGGGAATACCGATGGGCATCTACTTCTCTCGTGCATTGGATAGCACGGAATATGAAACAGTGTGGCATAAATTCACGCTGGAAGCAGACATACCGGAAGAAACACAGTTACTCATCTCGACGTTTTCTTCTGATCGAAAAGAGCATGTGATTGATGGAGCCGTCCGCAATCTGGATGACGTTTTGCTGGCACCCGACATGGACTGGAGAACCAAGCTGCAAAGGACCGCCAATCTATGGTCAGAGCCGGTAATCAACGCTTCGGATGCGCTGTTTCATTCCGCAAAAGGCCGCTATCTATGGCTCAAAATCGAATGGCTTGGAACGGACCGCCATTCCCCGTTGCTCAGGCAAATGAGGATATATTCGCCGCGCGACACATTTTTGCGTTATTTACCAGCGACTTATCAAAGTGAACCTGCCAGTGCTAATTTTTTGGAGCGCTTCCTCTCCCTTTTCGGGACGTTTTACTTGGAGCTGGAGGAACAGATTGATACCATTTCACGGTTGTTCGATCCTGATACGACACCGGGAGAGTTCGTCCCTTGGCTCGCTTCTTGGTTGGGGATGGGCAGGGATGAGCATTGGACAGAAGCACAGCGACGAGAGCTGATTCGTCGCGCACCGGAGCTATACGCTGAGCGGGGCACTCGTGCGGGATTGGAAAAGATGGTACAGCTGTATACCGGGGAGCGCCCGATGATCGTGGAGTATTTTCAAATCAGGGACATGAAGGCGATCCCGGAGCTACACGAGCTAATCTCTTCCTTGTACATGGATCATCCGTATCAGTTTTGTCTGATTGTTTCGCAGGAATGCGCGACAACAGAGCGGGAGCAGTCGGTTTTGCAAAAGATTTTGGAAGATCAAACGCCTGCTTTTACAGAGGCAAAGCTCATCGTTCTGCGCCCGGGCATCTACGCCGACCTCCATAGCTACGTGGGGATTAATTCTTATTTGACGGAGCCGTCGTTCCTTACGCTTGATCAAAATTTGTCTATTCCATACAACACGGTGCTAAGTGGGAAGGACCGCAGTAGACGAATCGATTATGACACGAGGATTGGGCTGGATGCAGAGCTGGAGTAAGAAGCCGAGATTTATACGCAAAGTGAGGTGTTAGAGATGAAGAATCTGCGTTATTTTCCACATGAACGGAATGTGTATTTCAAAGGGAAGCTGTTAACCGTCCGAGATTTCGAATCAGAACAGCGCTATTTCAATGACAAGCGTCGACTCACCAATCGGCTGCTTCACGGGGGTGGGGTGGTATGCGGTTTGCAAGTGATCGCTGTAGACGAAAAGCAGATTTCGGTCGAGGCTGGGGTTGCTCTTGATTATCTCGGGAGGGAAATTGTGCTTCCTGAACCGGTGAAGCTGAAGCTGTCCATGATGGAAGGCTTTAGCAACAACGATTACGCAAAAAATGTGTACGTCTGCTTGGCCTATGATGAAAAAGGGAAAGAACAGGTCTTCTCCGTCTCCGAAACCGTCGAGCAGGAAATGGCTGAATACAACCGGGTCGCAGAAGGATATCGGCTTTTTATCAAAGAAGAGGCACCGCATCCTGCATCCATCGAAGGGGTACAACTGGTAGAGCAAAGAGTGCTGCTCTATGCAGATCCACAGGTGCGCATTTGGCAGGCAACTCCGCGATACGTCAATCCGGGTGAAGTATTTTCCTTGCAGTTGCACATTGAGAAGACGGTACAAACGTCACGCGTGCAATTCGAATACAAGCTGGATGCACTAGGGCTAACGGTCTTGGAAAGCAGTGACGGTAGCGTATCCTTCTTAGAGCCTGTTGACGGGAAAGAGACCGATTATGTCGTCTCCATTCCGCTCAAGGCTGGCTGGGATCGCGGTACGGTAGAGCTGGCGGTGCTGGGTGGCAAGGCAGAGGTTCGACTCGGGGATCGCTTGGTGCATACCGATCTCGTTTCTGTAGGGAAAATCGAAATCACGCCAGACGATCTGGTAGAGCGGCTCGTATCCGATTACTACAATCGCAAGCTGGATCATGTGACACAAGCGAACGAACAGCCTTTTCTATATTTGGCAAAAGTATGCTTGCTGCAAATGAATGCGACCTATGTGATTGAGAAGGTTGTTCCTGTTCCGTTTGGGGAGTACGTGTATACGCCAGCGCTTTTGCAAAAGCTTGCGTTGCGTGGACAGAAGGGAAGGCCAGTCGAGCAAGGCTCCCATGCGGATTCCTTTCGGGTGACTACGCGAGTGAAAGAAATCGCGGCAGCTGATAAGCCGCAGTTCGATGTGAGCTACGATAATCTGGGGTCTGTCTACCAGTTTGAGCTGGGTCTGCCCCGACCAGGAAAGGCAAATGAACAAGTAGCAACGGGCGTGGTAGAAATACCAATTGATCCATACTCCTCCAACTGGCCGTTTGGAGTCAAGATCGGCAATCGTTATTTTTCTGAGGAGCTCAAGCATTCTCTCGGAAAAGGGAATGTGTATGTCAGTGCAGGAATCGAGGATTTTCATGCAGATGTGATCGATGAGTTGCTTTCCCAGCATGAGCAAGTGATGTACGGGCATACCAGTGTTTTTGATGATTCGGAGTATGTGACAGATGCAGCGCAGTTTGCCGTAGGGGTCATCGTTTATCCGCAGAAAGGAACGTTTCGAATCGGCGTCCAGGTGAAGGGACCTGTACAGACAGATCGGGCGAGGATCAGGTGGTGGGCGATCAAACCGCTGGTAGAGGGGACAGAAGATATAGTGATACAAGATTCGGAAGAGTAGCAAGGTTTGCTCCATTTTGTATTTATGTTACACTTTCTTAATGTAAGTACATATCAGCGATAGACGGGAGGAGATCCAATGGCAACACATATCACAGATCATTCCGTTTTGAACAACGGGGTGAAGATGCCCTGGCTGGGTCTGGGTGTCTGGAAGGCAAAAGACGGAAACGAAACGTTGGCCGTCCGATCCGCGATTGAGGCGGGTTATCGCAGTATAGACACGGCAGCTATCTACGGCAACGAAGCCGGCGTAGGCGAAGGAATCCGTCAAGCCGGGATTGATCGCGACCAATTGTTCATCACGACCAAGGTGTGGAATGCGGATCAAGGCTACGAGTCAACGCTGAAGGCTTTTGATGAAAGTATGAAAAAGTTGGGTACGGATACGTTGGATTTGTACCTGATTCACTGGCCGGTAAAAGGCAAGTATGTAGATACATGGAGAGCCTTGGAAAAGCTATACCGCGATGGATATGTACGTGCGATTGGCGTCAGTAATTTTCATAGCCACTACCTCGAGGATTTGCGCCAACATAGCGAGATCATTCCGGTTGTCAACCAAGTCGAGTATCATCCCTTGCTTACCCAAAAAGAGTTGCATGAGTATTGCAAAGAGCACCATATTCAACTAGAAGCATGGAGCCCGTTGATGCAAGGAAATCTCGATCATCCTCTCTTGGTAGAATTGGGACAAAAATACGGCAAGTCTCCTGCGCAAATTGTGCTTCGCTGGGATTTGGAAAACCAAGTGGTGACCATTCCGAAGTCGATCACACCAGAGCGGATTCGCCAGAACGCAGATGTTTTTGATTTCACCCTCAGCACAGAGGATGTAGAAAAAATCACTGCTCTAAATGACAACAAGCGTTTTGGGCCAGACCCCGATCATTTTGATTTTTAAAGGTACCGCCACATCAGATAAAAGGGGAACCGTGACAGAACGGCTCCCCTTTTTTTATACGTGTCTTCGATAGGCACATATGTTTTTGTACATCGATTTGTCGGCAAGCTTCAGGAATAGGGTAATGTCTGGTCGTAGATTGGCTTCAATAATCCACACCCGACCACTTGCGTCAATGCCCATATCCAGCCCGAAGACTCTCTGGCGTGTGTAATAGCGTGCCAACGAGTATGGCGATTCTTCGTAGGCGAGCAATGATCGTGGAGGCAGAAGCGCCGCGAATCGAGGAGCGTTGAATGGCTAAGCGGATCGGCAGCACACGTCCTTTGCTTCTTTTGACATTGGTAATGATGTAGCCTTTACCTGCTACTTTTGCAAGCATTCCAGTGACGACCCAGGGAGAGCCTGGTCTTTTTTGAACCATCACTCTTACATCGAACAAGGAATCATTGACGCGTGCCAGTGTGATACCGCGTTGAATCAGATAAGGGGTCGTTATTTTTCTTCGCAAATACCTGTAGGTCTCCAACTTGCCACCCAATGTGAGTTGTGCAGGTCCACGCTGGACACGGTAACGGTTCTTGGTTTTCCGTGTGACGAGCATGACGCCAGCACCACCACTACCTGTTGCTGGTTTGACGATCACCTTTTTGTATCGATCCAGAAAAGCATATAAAGACTGCTTGGAAAAACGACGTGTCCGGGGTAAGGCCGAGACAAGTGAAGAGCTTGCACGCAGCACGCTATGCTTGGTCAGTTTTGATTCGCTTTTTTTGCCCAAGGAGGTCACTCCCCCAATCGAGAATAAAAAGATTGCAATCTTTCTGTCAATGTATGTCCGATCTGGGTTCAGTGCTTGTGGGAATGTCCTCGTCAACAGAAAATAGGTAGGGAAGACTTCGGATTCGCTCTTTACTATGCTTTATTTTTTCGTATACTGAAAAGTAGCATATTCGTTTCATCAGATGAAACGATCGGAACAAAGTAGGAAGCGGGTGTCAAACACTTATGGAAGAAGAACAAAAAGCAAACGTTCGAGCAGTCGATCGGGCTTTGGATATCCTGCTCTGTTTTACAGACGCGACGGATCTGGGCCTGAGTGAGATAGCGAGTCGACTCTCCTTGCATAAAAGTACCGTGCACCGTTTGCTGGCAACGCTGGAGAACAAAGGGTTTCTGATACGAGATGTCCAGACGGAGAAGTATCGACTTGGGTTTCGAGTTTGGGAGTTATCCGCCAATTTGTCGCAAAACGATGATCCAGCGACATTGCTGCTGCCGGAGATGGAGCGATTGCGGGATTTGGTGGAGGAAACGATCAGTCTGTATGTGCGGGATGGAAACGAGCGGATACGCGTACAGGCAGTCCAAAGCAAGCAGCCGATTCGCAGGGTGGCCCCAATTGGAGCGCGTATGCCACTCGCGGTGGGAGCATCGAGCAAGGTACTCGTTGCTTACGCAGAACCTTTCATTTTGCAGGAAGTCATCAGCGATCCGAATTGGCCTGACTTTGTGAACAAGGAGTCTTTCATTGAGCAATTGGATCAAATCAGGAAGCAAGGCTTCGCGACTAGCGTGGAGGAACGGGAGCTGGGGACAGCAGCCGTAGCCGTCCCGATATTCAACCGCAACGGACAATTGGTAGCGTCTATTGCAGCGTCTGGTCCATCCAACCGCCTGACTCCTGAAAAAATGAGCCAATATGCGCCGTACATCATGGAAGCAGCCTATCGGATGGGGAAAATGATGAAATAATCAAGAAGCCAGTTGACACGAAAATAAGGTGTCAGACTGGCTTTGTTTTTTGAGGATCGAACTCCGTTATCTGATTCTTATTCTGTGCATGCCTTCTCATGACTTGTAGCCTTAACTGATTCAGGCAGTAAGAGATTCAAAACAGCAGCTCCCACCAGTAAAAAGACTGAGACATAAAAGGCCAGCGTATAATGACCCGTCTGCTCAAAAATCATTCCAGGCAAGTATGCCCCCAACGCTGACCCAGCCTGATGACTCAGAAAAAGCCAACCCATGACAAGTCCCATGGAGTAATTTTTGAAATGCTGCGTTGCTAGCAGTTGGGTAGGAGCTACCGTTGCAAAATCGACAAGCCCAAAAGAGATGGAAAACAGAATCAACAAAGATGGATGTGCGACAAAAAACAGGAGAAGTTCGGGATCACTCACAAATACAATCAAGAAACCGATTGAAACGGCTCGCAATAGGTATAGGGTCGCCAAAAATTTTCTACTGCTCCAGCGATCCGCAATAAAACCGGACAATAAAGTCCCCAGTGTGTTGAAAGCAGCCAACAGGCTTATGGCCGAACCAGTTACGGTTGTTGAAAAACCGCAAAGCTGGGTAAATGGGATCAAATGAGTATCCATCAAGCCGGTGGTGGTAAATCCGCAGATAAAAAAGGGCAATAGCAGGAACCAGAAATTCCTGGATCGAAAAATACCCCTGACTGGTAGCTTGCTGGCAGAGGCTATTTGGCTGCTTGCGTTTTCTTCTTCCCGTGAGCCCCCGATAGGATGCAGGCCTTTTTCCGCTGGATGATTCCGCAAAAGGAGAAGCAAAACGGGAAAAATAACAATCAGCAGAAAGAGAGCAAAAACGGCGACGGCCATTTTCCAATCGAACCACTGTATGAAGAAAAGAGATACAGGAACCATCACCATTTGCCCAACACTGAAGCCTGCCTCCAAAAATCCGAATGCGACGCCTCGTTTTTCGTTAAACCAATTTGTGATGATGACACTTGCCGCTACATTGGATGCTCCACCCACGCCAATGGACGCAATTACGCCATAAAGGAGGAACAATTGCCAGGGGGATGTTACCCATTGTGTGAACATCATGCTAAGGCCTACCAAGAGCGTACTGTATAGCAGGATGGTGCGGGCTCCAAAGCGATCGATCAGCCTGCCGGCAATTGGTTGGGAAATCCCATAAACGACAAAGCTTAACGCCGAGATGAGTGAAATGGTCCCGCGATCAAGAGAAAATTGGTTCTCCCAGGGTTCAATAAAGGCGCCAAAAGAAAGTCTTATTCCCTGTACTGCTGATAAAGCGGCAAATGTGACGAATAAAATAATCCAAGCATAATGTAGTTTCCACTTCAGCATCGTTGAAAATAGCACCTTTCTAGCTTAATCCTAATTTGGTCAACATGTTTTTAAGCAGTTTCGCTTCCTCCTCGCTAAAAAGGGAGATCACCGCGTTATTTACTTCCTCGGTCAGCTGATTCAATGGTTTCTCCAGCTCTTTGCCTTTCGGAGTTAGAAAAATGAGGTTTGTTCGGCGGTCATTGGGATCAGAACGTCTCTCAATGAGCTCTAATTTTTCTAATCGATCCAGCACGCCTGTGATCGTTGCTCCATCCAACCGAAGTCGCGCTCCCAACTCAACTCCCTTTTGCCCATCCTTTTCCCAAAGGGCATGCAACAGAATAAACTGCACAGGAGTTACTCCGTAGGTGGATAGTGCGGCCTTTTCCATTTGCCACACTTTTTGATATGCCTTTCCCAGTAGAAACCCATAGCAATCTTCAATCCGATCCATATGTACCTCCTTATTTGCCAACTTGTAGAGTCATCATAGGAACATGATATCACGCACACATATAATTTGTATACAAATTATATGTGTATAAATTACACGTGGCCGATTTCCACTTCGGTTCATCTGCTTATGCGGGTTCGCACGTATCTGGCGATAAAAGAAGAAGAGCCTACGGACTCGCTGCAGGCGCGGCTGTATTGTTTTTGGGTTCCGGCGTGTTATTGGTCGTGGCTCTATGCAGCATATTTGGCGTAAGAGATCGTTCTTCGTAACATTTATGACTGACTTTCCCAATACTACTGCCGTATCGTCAGCACAAGAAGACGAGTTTTTTACTAAAATAAAAAACTTTACTTAAGTTAATTTATATACTAAGATAAATAAAAATGGAAATATGGAAAAGGAGTCCAAGATGGCAGAAGCATTAACCCTACGTGAGAAAAAGAAAGCCAAAACCAAATTCGCCCTTCTGGACGCTGCCTTGGAGCTAATAGGCGACGGGAGCTTCCGAAATGTACTGGTGGATGACATTTGCGAACGAGCAGAGGTGTCGAAGGTCACATTCTTTAAATTTTTCCCGCAAAAGGAAGAGCTCTTGGTTTATTACATGAGCATTTGGCAAGCAGAGTGTTTCATTGAGCTGCAGAGTACTGCCAAGAGAGGCTGGGAAGCGGTGCGGCATATTTTTGCCAAGGTTACGAGCGATGGTGTGAAGCAGCCGGGGATCATGCTTAGCCTTATCAGCTTTTTAGCCGAGCAAAAAATGCACCCGAGTGTCCCGCTTCTATCTGATGCTGAATTGCATTTGCGCTTCCCCGCACATGAGGAGAGAGAAGCCATTAGAGCTACTGATCTGCATCAGCTTTTCCAAAAGTGCGTGCAAGAAGCAGCCGAGGATGGTCAGCTTGCCCTTCACCTGTCGGAGGAGGAAGGCGTTATTTTGCTATTCTCGATGTTTTACGGAGCCTATCTGACGGCACATTTGTTTCATGTGTCTGATTATATGGCGTGTTACGAACTGCATCTCAAATCATTGATAAGGTAGGGGAGTCGGATGGCAAAAGTAGTTCCGGGGCGTTTTACAGCACAAATGGAAGGATCTTTCGTCGTATTTATCATCGGGATGCGAATCAACCGTATGCTTGCGGTTCACAAGTGGATGCCAGTAGCCAATGCGATGGGAGGTATGATGCGAGAGTTGTATCAGCACCCGGAGCTCGGATTATTGGGGCACACTTCGCATTTTAATCTGCGTGAAATCACCCTGATCCAGTACTGGCGATCCTATGAGCATCTGGAAAATTACGCGAGAAAAAACCACAATCATTTGAGCGCGTGGAAGAAGTTCAACCAAGCGGTAGGAACGGATGGAACGGTTGGGATTTTTCACGAGACGTACTTGGTCGATGCAGGAAAATACGAATGCCTATACGGAAATATGCCTGTCTGGGGATTGGCCAAGGCGGGTGAGCATCTACCGGCTGTGGGAAAAAGGGAGACGGCACGCCGCCGTTTGGGCGGTGAGAACGAGCCAGCGCTTCCTACTCCTACTCAATAAAGAGAAGATACCTCGGAAGCAATTACATTCTGTCGTAAACAAGCACAAGGTCGCCCCGCTTCTGCTGTGGGCGACCCTTTTGCCTTTAAAAGTCAGGCAGGCGATCCAAATTGTTTTCCTTGATGCCGTCTGGCTCACTCCGCAGAATGTCTCTCCCATACTTGTGAAACTCGTCTACATGAGCCAGCTTGCCAGCCTTTGCATCGTTGAGTGCGGTGATATAGTCGAGCTCTCGGCCAGTGTCCGTTTTAAAGGCGATCAAGTCTCCATCTTCGTTTTTCCTGACGGCGACGATTTGCTCTTTTCCGGTATTCGTCAGCGGACTGTTATCTTCATTTTCCTGGATCGCCTGTTGTTCTCCGGCATTTTTGTACGATTCATAAATTTGTTCAAAGTTTCGTTGATCCATGTATCATCCCTCCTCATCAGTAGGGTGCCTAAAATAGGGGAGAACATGTATTCGTTTTGGCATTTACCCTTCCGGCAACAGATGAGAGATTTCTACAACCACCCCTTTTTCCAAAAAGAGGCGCGGGATGCGATTACTGAGGGTGGCAACGACTTCATAATTGATCGTTCCGAGCATTTCGGCAATCTCATCGACAGGGATCTCGCGGTTTCCTTGCTTGCCATAAATCACGACTTCATCGCCTTGCTTTCCACTGCCTTCTCCCAAGCTGACCATCATCTGATCCATTGTCACTCGCCCTGCGATTGGCAAACGTCTGCCTTGATACAGAACAAATCCCCGGTTAGAGAGAGCGCGCGAATACCCGTCGGCATAACCGATTGGAACCGTCCCGATGACCTCTCCGCGTTTTGCTATGTAGGTAGCGCCATAACTGATGGTAAACGGCGGTGTCAGCATTGTCTTCACATAGGAAAAGCGCGATTTCAAGCTGAGAGCCGGAACGAGCTTGACGCGATTGAGTTGCCGGATATAAGCGGATGGGTACAGCCCATACATGCCGATTCCGAGGCGGATCATATCGGCGCTGTATTCGGGAAAAGCAATGGTAGCGGCGGTGTTGCACATGTGTACGGTTGGAAGCTCGAAGCCTCGTTCCTTCAGATAACGAAGATACTGAACAAACAACTCGTGCTGCGCTTTGGTCAATGTGTGATCCGGTTCATCCGCAGTGGAAAAATGGGTGAAGATTCCGGTCCATGCAAGTGAAGAGCTAGACGTTAAGGCCGTCACGACTGAAAGCAACGCAGATTTTGTCCGTACGCCCAAACGACCCATACCTGTATCGATGTTGATATGGATGTTTAGACGATTAGTGAAAGCTGTTGATTTGATTATTTTATCGGCTTTTTTGATCCAATCGGCCTGGAAGGCAGACAGCTCAATATTCCAGGCAATCGCCTCTTTGACACGTGAAAGAGGTGTGAATCCCAGCACGAGTATAGGGGCTACAATTCCCGCCTTTCGCAAGACGATGCCTTCTTCCAGAATGGCGACAGCGAGGGAAGTAGCCCCGTACTCAAGGGCATGGCGAGCTACTCCGACAGAACCATGGCCATAGGCATTCGCTTTTACAACCGCCATGATTTTCGTCTGTTTAGGAATATGCCGGCGTATCGACTGAATGTTTTTCTTGATAGCATCGAGATTTACCTCAATCCAGGTTTCGCGAAACAACTGATTCATCACGAATCCCTCCCTTTTTCTGGGAAACAATCCCTCTTTCATGCGTATTCACGGCATCTTCCACTTAAGCGTGGCCTATCAGGAAGGGAACGTAAAAAGAGCAGACTGCCGAATACTCGGAGTCTGCTCTTTTGGTTGGGTGGGTGCTGATACGAACTTATTTGTTATTCGTTTGCTTACGCGTTTACTGGTTTGCCTTCATCCAGCAATTGACGCAGAACCGTTTGCAGGATACCACCATTGCGGTAGTAGTCTACGTCTACCATGGAATCGAGGCGCACGATTACTTCGAATTCGAAAGTGCTTCCGTCTTTCTTCGTTGCTTCTACTTTTACGCGTTGACCAGGTTGAACATCATCGGAGAGACCTACAATGTTGAAGGACTCAGTACCGTCGATGCCGAGGGACTTCCAGCTTTGGTCACCAGCGAATTGCAGAGGCAGAACGCCCATACCAACCAGGTTAGCACGGTGGATACGCTCGAAGCTCTCAGCGATAACTGCTTTGATACCCAAGAGGAATGTACCTTTTGCTGCCCAGTCACGGGAAGAACCAGTACCGTACTCTTTACCAGCCAGTACAACGAGTGGAGTACCGTCTGCTTGATACTTCATGGAAGCATCGTAGATGGACATTACTTCGTCAGTTGGCAAGTATTTGGTTACGCCGCCCTCAGTTCCAGGAGCTACTTGGTTGCGGATACGGATGTTTGCAAATGTACCGCGCATCATTACATCGTGGCTACCACGACGAGCACCGTAGGAGTTGAAGTCTTTGCGCTCTACGCCGTTTGCTTGCAGATACAGACCTGCTGGGCTAGTTGGCGAGATGTTACCTGCTGGGGAGATATGGTCAGTTGTCACAGAATCACCGAAGAGTGCGATGGTGTTCGCTGCTTTGATGTCTGCGATCTTAGCGATTTCTCCAGCCAGGTTTTGGAAGAATGGCGGTTCTTGGATGTACGTGGATTTTTCATCCCACTCGTACAGGTCGCCAGTTGGAACGTCGATTTTGTTCCAAGCTTCGTTTTGCGTGAACACTTGGCCGTACTCAGCGCGGAACAGAGCAGGATTCATCGCTTTGTCCATTGCAGCTGCGATCTCTTGTGGAGATGGCCAGATGTCTTTCAAGAATACAGGTTGACCGTCTTTGCCAGTGCCGATTGGCTCTGTAGTCAGGTCGATATCTACAGTACCTGCCAGTGCATAGGCGATAACCAATGGAGGAGAAGCGAGGTAGTTCGCTTTTACCTGTGCATGGATACGACCTTCGAAGTTACGGTTACCGGAGAGTACCGCTGCAACTGTCAGATCTTCGTCTGCGATAGCTTTGCTGGTTTCCTCTGGCAATGGACCGGAGTTACCGATGCAAGTGGTGCAACCATAACCTACTACGTTGAATCCGATAGCATCCAAGGAGTCGATCAGACCAGCGTCAGTCAGGTATTGTGTAACTACGCGGGAACCTGGAGCCAGGGAGCTTTTTACGAAAGCAGGCTTTTTCAGGCCTTTTTCCACAGCTTTTTTCGCCAGGATACCAGCACCCAGCATTACGCTAGGATTTGATGTATTGGTACAGGAAGTGATCGCTGCGATTACAACAGCACCTGTTTTCAGCGTAGCTTTTTCACCGTTTGGATAAGCAACTGGTGCGCTAGCTGCGATTTTCTCTTCAGAGAGACCAAATCCGCCTTTTTCGATCGGCGTACGGAGGCTGTTATTGAAGGATTCCTTCATAGCAGTCAGTTCTACGCGGTCTTGAGGACGTTTTGGACCAGCCAAGCTAGGTACGACTGTGGACAGATCCAGTTCCAATGTTTCGGAGAATACTGGGTCAACAGTCTCGTCAGTACGGAAGAGGCCTTGTGCTTTGGTGTAAGTCTCAACCAAGGAGATGAGGTCTTCTTCACGACCAGTTTGACGCATGTAGTTGAGTGTTTCAGCATCTACTGGGAAGAAGCCCATTGTAGCGCCGTACTCAGGTGCCATGTTTGCTACGGTAGCGCGGTCAGCCAGCGAGATGTTGGACAGGCCTGGTCCGTAGAACTCCACGAATTTACCTACAACGCCTTTTTTACGAAGCATTTGCGTAACAGTCAGAGCGAGGTCAGTTGCAGTTGCACCAGCATTCAGTGTGCCAGTCAGTTTGAAACCAACTACTTCTGGCGTTACGAAATACAGAGGTTGGCCGAGCATTCCTGCTTCTGCCTCGATACCACCAACACCCCATCCAAGAACACCAAGACCGTTGATCATAGTGGTGTGGGAGTCAGTACCTACGAGAGAGTCAGGGAAAGCAACCAATTCGCCATCTACTTCACGAGTAGCGATTACAGTTGCGAGGTACTCCAAGTTTACTTGGTGAACGATACCAGTAGCTGGAGGAACCGCACGGAAGTTGTCAAACGCAGTTTGTGCCCAACGCAGGAAGCGGTAGCGCTCTTGGTTGCGTTCGAATTCCAATTTCATGTTGTTGTCCAGAGCGGACGCGTTACCGAAATCGTCAACCATGACGGAGTGGTCGATAACGAGGTCAACTGGAACCAATGGGTTGATTCGTTTTGGATCTCCACCAGCGCGCTTCATCGCGATGCGCATCGCTGCCAGGTCAACTACAGCCGGTACACCGGTGAAGTCTTGCAGAACGATACGAGCTGGCATGAGAGGAACTTCTTGGTTTTCGTCGCGGCCTTTTGTCCAGGTCGCCAATTGTTGTACGTGTTCTTTGGTGATCGCACGGCCGTCGAACTGACGTACAGCAGCCTCGAGCAGAACTTTAATGGAGAACGGCAGTTTGGAAACATCGCCCAATCCTTGTTCTTCCAACCCTTGCAGGCGATAGTAAGCAAAAGACTTGTCGCCTACTTGCAGGGATGACTTTACTTTGTAAGCATCTTTGTTAGCCAATGTATACAACCTCCCTATAATATCTTGGAGTTTCATCTGGTGAAACGTTGTTTCGTTTCTTCATTACGAACCTATTATATACGATTTGTTTCCCGGCTTCTACCCCAAATTCATCATTTATATACAAAAATCACAGGTAAAGAAAATTGGATCAGAAACGTCTTCTTATTAGAAAGAAGATAATTGCACGCACTTCAATATTATCCCGTTTATATTTCGTTTACATTCATGCAGTATCTTATCACTTGTAAGTGAAAATGAGGAGGAAAAAGGGGAGAAATGAACGAATGGAACAAACCAATAGCGTAGCGAAATGGGGAAACTGGCGGCCTTTTTTTCGATTAATAAGGGGAACAAAGCCATCCAAGCTAAAAATCGGTGTCGCATTGTTCATGAGCATCGCCACCACACTGGTGAGCTTAGTGATTCCACTGTTTACGAAGGATTTGGTGGACGGTTTTTCCCTGTCGACGATCACCACACCACAAATCATTCTATTGATCGTTGCCTTTGTCGCACAAGCCATTGCAGGCGGGTTATCCATCTACTTATTAAATCATGTCGGCGAGAGTGTGGTGGCCTCACTCCGTGAACGACTATGGAAAAAATTGCTCGTCCTGCCGATCTCTTATTATGATAACAACCGGACAGGTGATACGATCAGTCGAATGACCAACGATACCGGCGTTGTGAAAAGCCTGATTACAGAGCACCTGTCCAGCTTTTTCACAGGATTGATCACGATTGTTGGTTCTGTGGTGACCTTGCTCTACCTCGATTGGCAAATGACGTTAACCATGCTCATTGCTGTACCGCTGTGCATCGGGATTCTCATGCCGCTTGGCAGTCAGATGTACAAAATTTCGAAAGGTCTGCAAAATGAGACTGCCAGCTTTACAACCATTATGAATCAAGTGCTCCAAGAGATGCGGCTTGTCAAATCTTCGAATGCCGAAACCCACGAACTGGGAATGGGAACAAAGGCAATCGGAAATTTGTTCCGATTCGGGTTAAGAGAAGGAAAAGTCCAAGCCGTCATTGGACCGCTAATGTCCTTTATCCTGATGGTGCTGCTCGTAGTTGTGATCGGCTATGGTGGCATGCGCGTGTCCATGGGAGCATTGACAGCTGGTGAACTGGTTGCGTTTATTTTGTATCTGGTGCAAATTGTCATCCCACTGGGGCAATTCACACAGTTTTTCACCTCGTTACAAAAAGCCATGGGGGCAACCGAAAGAATCATTGCGACTCTCGACGCCGAAGAAGAAGATCTTTTGACAGGACGGACGCTTGAAAACGCGGGACTGCCCATCCATTTGAGCCATGTGAGCTTCGCCTATGAGAACGGGGAAAAGATTCTCGATGATGTCAGCTTTACGATTGGGGCAGGAAAAGTAAATGCGATTGTCGGACCGAGCGGTAGCGGCAAGACGACGTTGTTTTCCTTGGTTGAAAGGTATTACCAGCCAATCAGTGGAGAAATCAGGCTGGGCAATGAACCCGTCACAGATTTTTCCTTGAAGTCATGGAGAAGTCAAATCGGCTACGTGTCCCAGGAAAGTCCATTGATCGCCGGAACCATCCGAGAAAATATTTGCTACGGGATTTCACGGACGATTAGTGACGAGGAGCTGAAGGAAGCGGCCAAGATGGCCTATGCGGATCAATTTATTGAGGAATTGCCGAATGGCTATGAGACAGAAGTAGGGGAGCGAGGCATGAAGCTATCGGGTGGACAGCGACAACGAATCGGCATTGCCCGTGCACTGCTTCGCGACCCGCAAATCTTGATGCTGGATGAAGCTACCTCTAGTTTGGACAGCAATTCCGAGATGATTGTCCAGAAGGCATTGCAAAATTTGATGAAGGGACGTACCACCCTTGTGATTGCCCATCGCTTGTCGACTGTGGTGGAAGCAGATCAAATCATCTTTTTGGAAAAGGGAAAAATCACAGGTATGGGTACACATGAAGAGCTTTATCAAACCCATGAGATGTACCGGGAATTAGCTAGCCAGCAATTGCTCGTAAAAGAGAGGGTGTAGAACGTGACCACGATTATGGTAGTCGACGACGATCCGCATATTCGCGAGCTCGTCAGCGTCTTCTTGCGCAATGAAGGCTTTACGATAGTGGAAGCCGTTGACGGACAGGAGGCACTGGACAAACTGGAGTCGGTTGCCGCACAACTGGTGATTCTTGACATCATGATGCCGAACATGGACGGCTGGGAGCTGTGTCGAAAACTTCGCGAGCATTATGATTTTCCCTTGCTCATGCTGACTGCCAAGGGAGAGACCTCGCAAAAAATCAAAGGTTTTGAGTTAGGGACAGACGATTATTTGGTGAAGCCGTTTGATCCGCAGGAGCTGGTCGTCCGGGTAAAAGCGCTGCTCAAGCGCTACCGGATTGCCGCTTCGCATCAGGTTCAAGCAGGAAAACTCATACTTGATCGTAAAACATTTGCAGTCGCCAGTGGCACGAAAACATGGACGATTCCACTAAAGGAGTTCGAGATGTTGTTCAAACTGGCCAGCTATCCCGGGCAGACCATTTCCCGTGAGCAGCTGATCGAACAAATATGGGGCTATGATTTTGAAGGAAATGAGCGGACAGTAGACGTGCATATCAACCGATTGCGGGAGCGTTTTCCGGAAGCGATGTACGGCTTTTTGATCCGGACGGTCCGGGGACTTGGTTATCGTTTGGAGATTGTCGTATGAAAAAGAGGCGACAAGACGAACATTCCTATATTTTGCTGAAAAAAATCGTAGGAGTTGTGGGTATATGTGCGGTTTTTGCCTTGTGCGGGCTAGGTGCATACGGGATTACCACTCTCTTTTATAGCTATATGGGCTATCATCTCAATGATCTTGTAAAAGTGTTGATCCATTCCGTTTTGAACTGCCTGTTGTTTATTGGGGTTGGGATAATTATTTCTTTCTTCACCATGTCAAGGCATCGAGGCAGGTTTCAACCATTGATTGATGCGCTCAGACGAATTGCCATGGGGGATTTTCGAGTCAATCTCGACATCAAGCTGGCGAATGAATGGGGGGAGCTGGTGGACGGCATTAACCATGTCGCGGAACAATTAAATGAAATGGAGAAGCTACGTCAGGAGTTCATCTCCAATGTTTCCCACGAAATTCAATCACCTTTGACGTCCATTAGCGGGTTTGCTCGCGCCCTGCATAATGAAAGACTTCGCCCAGAAGAGCGCATTCGTTACCTGGAGATTATCGAATCGGAAAGCAAGCGGCTGTCCAAGATCAGCGACAACCTGCTTAAGCTAACTGCGCTAGAGGGCATCCAGCATGATTTGGAGCGGAAGCGGTATCGGTTGGACACGCAGCTACGCGCACTGATCCTCGCCAGCGAGCCGCAATGGATGGCGAAAGAGATTGAAATGGACATAGACCTGGAAAAAGTCGAAATCGTAGCCGACGAGGATATGCTGAGTCAAGTCTGGACCAACTTGCTTGGGAACAGCATCAAATTCACCGAGGCAGGCGGGAAAATCAGCGTAAAGCTGAAGACGGTAAACGGTGAAGTGCTCGTGAAAATAACCGACACGGGAATCGGGATATCCAAGGAAAATCAGGAGCGCATTTTCGAAAGATTTTTCAAGGCAGACCCATCGCGGAACAGAACCAATTCGGGCAGCGGTCTGGGGCTGGCGATCGTGAAAAAAATAATCGATTTGCATCATGCTACGATTGTCGTTGAGAGTGAAGAAGGGAAAGGTACCACGTTTACGATTACCTTTATTCAAACGGCATAAAAAAGCTGCCCCTTCGTCCGAGTGACGGTCTGGGACAGCTTATTTTTATTACGGGTAAACCAGTTACGCGCCGATATACTTGGCATGAAGCGAACGTGCCAGGCTGACGTCATCTGTGCCTTGCACGAGGACGCGACCATCCGGGAAAATAACGAGTGTGTACGTATCAACACGGAAACGCAGCAAAAACTTGTTTTGTTCGACTTGTCCCAAAGGGGAAAGTCTAGTTGCCAATGCATGCAGATCAAGTGTCATTGCAGCGGCGGGTGAGATTTGTACGGTGTCTCGACCGCAAAGCGAAACGGCTTGTCCATCTTGGGTATCCGGCTGCAAAAACGAAAATTGCTTCTCCCCACATGTCGGACAGTCGTCTCGGCGGGCATTGACCACCTTGATTTGCTGATGGCGGTTATGCCAAATCTCAAAGTGCTCCAGATTCGGATTGAGCTCATCGATTGCGCCTACTAACAGTTTGAATGCTTCCGTTGCCTGATAGGAGGCGACGATGTGAATGATCGGTCCGATGACGCCAGCCGTGTCACAGGTAGGCATCTCACCCGGGTTTGGCGCTTCAGGGAAAAGACAGCGCAAGCAAGGTGTGATTCCCGGACGAATCGCGGTAAAGGTTCCGGTCGCACTCACAGCGCCACCGTACACCCACGGAATACTATGTTTAACGCAAACATCGTTCACGAGGTATCTCACCTGAAAATTATCTGTCGCATCCAAAACGAGATCGACATCTGCCAGCAATTCCTCCGCATTGTAAGCGGTGAGGTCTGCGACGATCGGTTCGATGGTAACGGCTGAGTTGATCTTCGTCAGCTTGGCGTGGGCGGCGATTGCCTTTGGCAAATGCTCGGCTGCATCGGATTCATCGTAGAGCATTTGACGCTGTAGGTTGCTCGGCTCGACGAAGTCGCGGTCAATGATGCGGACAAAACCTACTCCAGCCCGAACCATATGATTGGAGAGAACCGTTCCGAGCGCTCCCATGCCGACAATGGCTACACGGCTTTGACCGAGTTTTTCTTGTCCACTGCGCCCGATCGGATGAAACAATATTTGACGGGAATAGCGAGTATCCAAGGCGTTACTCCACCTTTCCTTCTGGCATCGCAAGCGGATTCCACGGTCCTTGTTGATGTCCCTTCCACTCGCTTCCATCTTCCCACATTTCTTTTTTCCAAATAGGAACAATCTGCTTGAGTCGTTCGATGGCATAGCGGCCTGCTTCAAACGATTCATTGCGATGCGCTGTTGCAACGGCACAGACAACTGCAATCTCTTCCACAGTCAAATGACCGATACGATGGTGCATCGCGACTTGCGCTCCCGGCCAGCGTTCCTCGATCTCAGCTGCGACCTGCTTCATTTTTTCAACAGCCATAGGCGCATATGCTTCATAGGACAAATACACGGTGCGCTGACCATGGGTAAATTCCCGAACAGTTCCGACAAAAGTAAGGATCGCACCCGCGTGCGGGTTGCTCACCAGACGAACGAGCTTGTCCGCAGAAATAGGCTCCTCGGTAATGGCAAAGCGCGGGTTTTCTTCTCCGCCGCTTACTGGAGGTAAGAGGGCAATCTCGTCGTCGGCTGAAATGACCTGATTTTTCGCTGCATATTCATGGTTGATGGAGACAAAGCAACTGCCCAAAAGCGCAGAGAGCGCAGGATATTCTTTTTCCACTGCTTGCAGAAGATCGCTAACGGTAGCACCTTCAGATAAGGTCAACTGTACTTCCCGGGCATTCGCACGTTCGGCGAGTCCGGCAAATAACAAGATCGTAATGGTCAAGACAATTCCTCATTTCCCTGGATGATACTACTCTCTAGGCTAGACGATATCATAAACCGATCAAAGTTGCCAATGAATGGGGTGTTACAATCAAGGGTTGATGCTAAGGGGCGAAGCCTTCCTGACTCAAATAAATCTGATCCGGGGGAAAAACACGTAATAGCCGATCATGGACGATCCGATAGGCGGAAGGATCGTACCATTGCTCCAGTCCAAGCTGTTCATAGAGGGCGGGAATGCCGTTTCTTTTCGTGCGCTTACCGCCGCTTCCATCTCCCATATAAAAATCGTCGACACAAACACGGGTGACCAGGGGACGCAAAATCTCCGGGAATGACTCACTGCTCGGTAAAACAGGGGCAATCGTTGCTTGTGTAGGGATGCCTGCTTCCGCCAAGCGCTGGAGTGTTTTGAGTCGCGCTTGAATAGGGGGAGCTTGTGGGCTAAAGTGCCTGCGAATCTCCTCCAAATCGGTCTCGACAGTCATGCTGACGCGGACGCGATCACCCAACAGGAGCAACAAATCGGCATCCCGCCAAACCAAGGGACTTCGAGTCTGCACCAGCAAAAAATCAGGTGGATTCTCTACCATGACTTCGAGTAAAGACCTCGTTACCTTTTCCGTTTGTTCGATGGGCTGGTATGGGTCTGTACTCGAAGACATGAAGATGGTCACCTTTCCTTTTTTCTTAGCCCGCAAAAGCTCCTTGCGCAATAAATCGGCAGCTTGCTGTTTGATATCTACCCACGTGCCCCATTGCTCGTTGCGAAACAAAGAGACAGGCATTTGCCGAACATAGCAATAGGAGCAGGCGAAAGAACAGCCAGTATACGGATTGAGCGAATGGGTGTAATCCGCAAGAAATCCGCTTCCTTTATTAAGGAGGGTTTTCGGCACTTTATAGGAAAGGATGCTTTTCATATGGGGCGTTCCTCACTTTGCATCATGAAAAATAATTCCGAGGCTGTAGCGCTTTCCTGAGGTAATCGTGCTGACACCGTGGCGCAGCGTATTTTTATAGTAGCCTCGCGTACCCTGCACAGGACGGTAGGATGTCGGGAAAATCAGACCAGCGCCTTGGTCCAAGGTTATCACATGTCCCCGGCTCTGCGCGCGCGGTCGTTGCTCCATCAGTAGAAATTCTCCGCCCCTGTAGTCCTTCTCCTTCTGATTCAAGGCAAAAACCACTTGAAACGGGAAGAACACCTCGCCGTACATATCCTGATGCAAGCAATTATAGCCACCTGTTTCGTATTTCAAAATTAATGGAGTAGAGCGCAGCTGACCCTGATCGTGACAGTGGGCCAAAAATTCAGGGAGGGTAGCAGGATAAATAGCTTCGCGACCAAGCAGTTCCAGCCACCGATTTGCAGTCTGCGCAAGCATCGGATAAAAGCCTTCGCGAAGCTCCTGCAAAAGCGAGGGAAGGGGAGCCTGATAATAGCGATACTCGCCTTCACCGAAACGGTACCGCGCCATCTGGATCGTATTGCGAAAAAGCTCATCCTGTCCGTACATAGCGATTAATTCTTCGCACGCATCCGCGCTTATTAAGGAAGGAAAAGCAGCATACCCTTGTTCATCCAGCTCCTGTTGCATGGATTGCCAGTCAAGTGCAGCAATCCTTTCTGTCACTGATTTAGCCATGCTTCACACCCCGATTTGATTTTTTCTCCAGATTGAGCAGAGTTGTCTTCATGGGCAGTCCTCCGCGATAGCCAGTTAGTGAACCATTTTTACCGACGACACGGTGGCAGGGGACTGTAATGAGAACCGGATTGGCACCGATTGCGGCACCGACGGCACGAACAGCAGCGGGCTTTTCAATGATGTTCGCAATGTCGGTGTACGATGCCGTTTGACCGTATGGGATTTGGCGCAGTGCCTCCCAGACAGCAAGCTGAAAAGGCGTTCCAGACAGGTCGCAATCCATGGAAAAATGCTCGCGCATCCCCTGCAAATACTCCATAAGTTCTGTTGCAAAAGGCTTTAGCCACGGATCGTCTTGCACTAGTGCACTGTGTGGGCGATGCTTTTCAACCCACGCTTCCAATTCAGCAAAAGGCTGGTTGACTGAGCCGACATAACAAAGCCCGGAAGCCGTTGCAGCCAAATAAATGCTCCAATCCCCATGTCTCAGTATTGACCAACGTACCGTCTGATCCTTCTTCGTTTCCATTTCCATACGCCTCCTTTGAGCTGTGTACGCACAGTATACCTCCCTCACTTGTTCTTCGTACGTTTTTAGGAGTGGATGAGCAAGATAACGAAACTACGCCATCTACATTCCCATTGCTTTTATCCAGCGGCGGGAGTAAGGTAGGAGAAGATAGAGGAGGAACGATACTCGTATGACTGATCAATTAACACATTTTAATGAACAAAATCGAGCTCGGATGGTAGACGTGTCCGAGAAGGACGTCACAAAACGGGTGGCTGTAGCCGAGAGCCAAATCAGCATGAAACCCGAAACCCTCGCCCGTATCCGCGAAGGTCGAATCGAAAAGGGCGATGTACTCGCCGTAGCGCAGGTAGCAGGTGTCATGGCTGCCAAAAAAACGTGGGAAATCATCCCGATGTGTCATCCGCTGCCATTGACTGGCATCGACATACAATTTGCTTTTGAGGACGAAACGACGCTTGCGATTACAGGAACCGTGAAGACGACAGGGAAAACAGGCGTCGAGATGGAGGCATTGACCGCTGTAAGCGTAGCGGCTTTGACGGTGTATGACATGTGCAAAGCCATGGATAAAGAAATGATAATCGGTCCGACCAGTCTGCAATCCAAAACAGGCGGAAAAAGCGGCGATTTCCATCGGGGAGAGAAGTAAGCCATGAGGCAAAAGTGGGAATCTTATCCGAGCAGCATTCGTTTATTGGCGATTGCTGCCGTCATTTTTTCTACCGGAATGGCATGTATTTGGCCGCTGGTCACGATTTATATTCATAACCATCTCGGAAAGCCGCTGACTGTAGCCGGCTTCTTGTTGCTTTTAAACCAAGGCGCATTCTTGATCGGGAGTATTGTTGGCGGGATGCTGTTTGACCGCTGGGGCAAAATGCGCACCATCATTGTCGGTTCCATCGGCGTTATCCTGATTTCGCTCGGATTAGGTGTTACGGAGGATTTTACGATTTATGTTGTGCTGCTTCTGCTGAATGGACTGTTTTATGGATTACTTTCTCCTGTGATGAATGCATTGGCTGTCGTGTTATGGCCGGACGGAGGACGTAAAGGAATCAATCTGATTTATGTCACGCTCAATGTGGGGGTAGCTGCCGGTTCTGCGTTGGGCGGCTTCTTGGCCAGTGTGTCATTTGCTTGGACGTTTTTCGGTAATGCTATCTCACAAGTGATCGTCCTCGCCATGTTCATGCTCATTTTGCCGCGTCAGTTAAAAATGGTGGAACAACAACGCCAAAACTCGACGACTGGACAAAGCATGCCTGAGCAAGCAACTGATGATGTGCTGCGACAACCACAGCAAGAGCCAAAGGTGGTATGGGGAGCCTTGCTGCTATTATGCGGGGGGCTATTAATTAGCTGGATTGTCTATGTACAATGGACAACCGTGCTGTCAACCTATATGCAATCCTTGGGCATTTCCCTCCGTCAATACAGTCTGTTGTGGACGCTGAACGGCGGCTTGATCCTGTTTGGTCAGCCATTGATTGCCTGGGTCATTCGACGCTTTGCCCGAACGCTAAAAGCCCAAATGCTCTTGGGCGCCTATATTTTTGCCTTGTCGATGCTGATTTTGTCGCAATCAACGGCTTATGCAGGCTTTGTGGCGGGGATGTTCATCATGACGCTGGGCGAAATGCTCGTGTGGCCAGCGGTGCCAGCAGTTGCTGCACAGTTTACGCCAGAGGGACGAGAAGGCTTCATTCAAGGGCTGATTGCGGGGACTGGATCAGCTGGGCGGATGCTCGGACCACTACTTGGGGCCTTCATTTTCCAATCGATTCATGCCCAGGGACTATTGTTCGTGATGGCAAGCTTGTGTCTGTTGTCTGTTGCATTTTTCGCCTTCCACACCTCTTTTCATAAAAGAAGGCATCACGTGCCGGTTCAGAATCAAGCATCTTGACACGATTTGCGTGCTCAAGTAGTATGATATAGACGAAAAAACAGTATATTCCGTGTGTTTGACTTATTCAGAGAGGTGGAGGGACTGGCCCTATGAAGCCCGGCAGCGGATCTGTTCCATGTGATGGACAGATGCTGTGCCAATTCCAGCAGGATTTTTTTTCCTGACAGATAAGGACGTGACCAAGCTGATCTCCCCCTTTTTCTGTATGGAAAAAGGGGGTTTTACTGTATTGGCCCAAGAAAGGAATGGAAGAAAGATGCGCATTCAACCCGCCGATATGATTGATCGACTCCCTACCCAGTTTTTTGCGACCCTGGTGGCAAAAGTAAACAAGGTCATAGCTCAAGGCCATGACGTCATTAACCTGGGGCAGGGCAATCCCGATTTGCCGACACCGCCGCACATTATTGAAGAATTACAGGCGCAAGCGGCACAACCACTCCATCACAAATATCCGCCTTTTCAGGGACGCGTGGAACTGAAGCAGGCAGTAGCTCATTGGTATAAGCAAGAATTTGATGTGGACCTCGATCCGGAGGAAGAGGTAGCGATTTTGTTTGGCAGTAAAACCGGACTCGTAGAGATTTGCCAAGTACTCATGAACGCAGGCGATGTTGCACTGGTTCCAGACCCAGGCTATCCGGATTATTGGTCGGGGGTTGCTGTTGTCAACGGACGGATGGTTATGATGCCGTTGAAGGCGGAAAATGACTTCTTGCCAGACTACAGCCAGCTGTCCCAGGCTGATTTGGATCGAGCGAAACTGATGTTTCTCAACTATCCGAACAATCCGACAGCAGTTAACGCACCACTCGAGTTTTATGAGGAAACCATTCGTTTTGCCCGAAAACACGAAATCGTCGTCTGCCACGACTTCGCCTACGGAGCAATCAGTTATGACGGGAAAAAGCCGGTCAGCTTCATGCAGGTTCCGGGTGCAAAAGAAGTGGGTGTAGAATTTTATACCCTGTCCAAAACGTACAACATGGCAGGCTGGCGAGTAGGTGCCATGGTAGGTAATCGTGAGCTAGTTCGTCTGATTAACCTCATTCAGGACCATTACTTCGTCAGTCTGTTCGGTGCAGTACAGATGGCGGCAGCCAAAGCGATGACGGATTCGCAACAGTGCGTCCGCGATCTCGTCGCTGTCTACGAAAGCCGCCGCAATGCCTTGTACTCCAATCTGCATCGGATTGGCTGGCAGGCTCCGCCATCTCAAGGTTCGTTTTTTGCTTGGCTTCCTGTTCCAAGCGGCTTCACATCGGTGGAGTTCTCTGACCTGCTTTTGGAAAAAGCGCATGTCGTCGTAGCGCCAGGAAATGGCTTTGGCCCAACAGGTGAGGGCTATGTGAGAGCGGCTTTGTTATCCAATGAAGAGCGTCTCGCGGAAGCGGTCCAGCGGATTGAGCGGTTAGGGTTATTTACGAAAACAAAATAAAAGCGAGGCAAATTGGCCACACTACCGTATAGATGGAGTGTGGCTTTTTTCTTCTAGAATAAAAATCATTCTCATTATTGACAGATAATGATTTTCATTATACGATGTCATTGTTGTTAATGATAATTAGTCTCAGCGAGAGCGGGAGGGTACCATGCGCTATCAGATTAACGGTTACACGGATATGTATACGGTGATCGCCAACGAGCGAAAAATCGGCGGAGCCATTGAAGCAGGCCAGATTCGCTTGCGGACGGGAGAAGTTTACGCCAATGCTGTTCTCACTCGTTTGGAAATGTCAGGTGCGCATTTTTGCTCGATCGGATTTGTTACGGAAGAAGGCAAAAGGCTGATTGTCCATGTGAATGATATCAGCATGATCGCTGATGCTCGTCACGTCAACGTATGTGAGCTGACGAACGAATGCATGAGAGTAGAGAAGTCAGCAGAGAGACTGAAGCGATTGAAGCGACTCTGTGAGCTGAATGAAGGCAGCTGTACGCCGACCTTCCAGGAAGAGGCATTGCTGTTGGCAAGCGATATCGGTATGGAAGAAGCGTCTAATCATGTCGACCTCTCTTTCCTTCCACAAACAGAGAAACCACGTATGTTCCGTATTGCTTAGGAAAATATAGCCGATACATATGGACCCCTTTTCGTTTCATACGAAGAGGGGTTTTTTGCATGCAGTGTGTGAAGACTAATGGTTGAACAACCGCTCGACATAGTCAAAACCTATCTGCTCATAGCTAGCAAAGATTGGACTTACGCAGTTGACAGTGATAAAACAAGGATAAGCAAAATCAAGGGGGAACGGAACATGGAGTACTCATTTTCAAAATCTGTCGAAGCACTATCCTCCTCGGCTGTCCGGGAAATCTTGAAGCTGACCCAAGGCAATCAAGTGCTCTCGCTCGCAGGTGGACTGCCAGCAGAGGATTCTTTTCCAATCGCAGAGATGCGCGAAGCGTTTAACCGCGCATTTGAAAAAGGAGCAAAAGCTCTTCAGTATGGATTGACCGATGGATACCTGCCGCTTCGTGAGTGGATTGCATCCCGCATGAAGCAAAAGCATATGAACGTCGGTGCAGATAATATGATCATCACTACGGGCTCTCAGCAAGCAGTTGACTTGTTGTGCCGTGTATATTTAGACGAAGGCGATGTCGTTCTCGTCGAAAACCCTACTTATTTGGCAGCGGTTCAATTGTTCCAATTCCGGGGAATCAAAGCGATTCCGGTAGACGGTGATGCCAATGGGATGGATTTGGACGATCTGGCGAAAAAAATTGCCCAGTATCGCCCGAAAATGGTGTACGTCATTCCTACCTTTGCCAATCCGACAGGAAAGGTATGGAGCCTTGAGCGCCGTCTTGGCTTGCTTCGTCAATGCAAGGCGCAAAACATTCTCATCCTGGAAGACGATCCATATGGAGAGATCCAATTTGATGGGGAAGCTCCGTACCGTTCCATTTTCTCACTGGATGAGCATCCGACCGATTGCTGTGTGGTGTACACCAGTACCTTCTCCAAAATTGTCGCACCAGGCTTGCGTACCGGATGGGCCATCGGTGATACACGCGTGATTCAAATGATGGTGAAGGCGAAGCAAGCAGTTGATTTGCAGTCGAGCACAATCGACCAGTACGCTCTGTATGAACTGCTGTCCCGCTTTGATCTGGAACGTCACATTGAGAAAATCCGCGAGTCCTACAAGGCACGCATGGAATGGATGCATGAGCTCTTGGTTGCGCAAAACTGGGAGGGTGTACAGTGGGAAAAACCAAGAGGCGGGATGTTCCTCTGGGTGAATCTGCCTGAGCATTTCGATGCAGAGAAGCTGCTGGCCCAATCCGTAAAGGAAGGCGTGGCATTCGTGCCAGGGAAGCCGTTTTATGCAGCCGAGCCGCATCTCAATACGATGCGCTTGAACTATACGCTGTTGAACCGGGAAGACACGGAGCTTGCGATTTCACGACTGGGCAAGGCATTCCACGCCTACAGCGAATCACTGGTGACAAATGTTTAATAGAAGCAAAAAGACAACCATTCTCAAGGAGCTGGTTGTCTTTTTTATGCATGTTTACTGGGATAGCTCTCTTTGTGCCCGATCCAGCCATTCATTTACAAGCTCTGTAAACAGAAGTGGCTGCTCGATCTGCAAATTGTGACCGGCACAATCGAGAGCGGCAAAAGAAGAGCGGGGATAGGCTTCGATGATATCCCAAATATCGCGATAACCGACAGACTGGTCTTGTTTCCCCACAACAAATAGACTCGGATGGGGGAAGGGGGCCGTATCTAATGGGAAGGAGACGCCATACGCTTGTCTAATTTTCATGAGAAAAGCAGGGTCAGAAAGCATGTAGCCGTCGATAATCTCTTTTTTATAGCGATTCCACGTATAATCGGTAGCGACTACCGCCATCGACTCAAACTCCGCACGTTCCGTCTCACTCAACTGCTCCCAGAGGGAAGGCTCCTCTACTAGAACGGGTTTATCCGGCAGTGTGCGTTTTTCTTTGTCAGGAATGACATTTGGGCAGATGAAAAGGGCACCCTTTACTTGTTCCCGGCGCTTCTCGATAACTGCTCGTGTAAGATATCCGCCGTATGATTCACCTGCAATGAAAAAGGGCTCACCTGGAATGAGTTGATCGATGAACGCGAGCACAACCTCCAGAATATCGTCCGTGGTGTGGATACGTTCGTAGTTTTCCGTTTGTCCCATTCCTGGCAGGTCTATGTAAAGCCGTCGGTACCCCGGATGTTTCTCAAAAATCGGTTCCAGACAACCAGTCATGCAGCGGTGATCAAGTGAAAAGCCGTGAATCATCACGACAGGAAAACCGCTTCCGATCTCTTCATAATAAAGGTTGACGCCATTGACCTCGCATCTCATAAAAAGCCCCCCAACGACATTTATATCAGACTGTTTGGAAAGTTTGGAACGTACGTTCTTATTATAAGTGATCTGTTACATATTTCAAGGATGAAAAAACACACCCACAACGAGAACCGTCAATGGGTGTGTCAAAGGGCTTCCTATTCTTCTGTTTCTTCCAAGGTGCAAATGGCGCTTGGACGCTTGATACGCAATACAACGCACTCATAGACACGGAACAGACTGTTCATTTGTTCGTCTCCAAGAAATGCGGAGTCGAAGTCTTCCGCAATCGCCAGATCGAGATTGTGGCGACCAGTGGCTACCAATACGCCGGAGCGGCCTTTAATGGTAGGGGATTGGAAGACACCATCTGTAACGAGATTGCGAACGTGCTCGATCTCAAGCACGTTGGTGCCTTTGTGTACGCGATGCAAGAGAGAGTAGAGCTCAGGAGAAACAACCAGTGCATACGGACCGCTATGGCCCATTTTCAACAGCTTGTTGCGTGCTTCCACGATGTCGGCAAACGCATTGCCAGATTCCATCCAATCGCTCTTTAGATGAGTGAGGCGTCCTTTTACGTTCATCAGACCAGGTAGGTCGAATTCCGCAGCACCGTTGAAGATCAGATCGTCTTCCATCAGTGCACCACCAGCAGCTGCGTTGGCAGCCGCGCTCATGTCCAAAGGCATGCCCAGTGTGCGTGCTTGGGCAACGTCGCGCCAGTAGAGCATGAAATCCTTGTACAGGATCGGAATCGTCATGCTGACACGGCGGCTAGGCTGTGTCATTTCCAGTGATTCTCCGCGCAGGGAGAGACCACCAAAACGGGATTCCTCATATACATCGTTGGTAATGGTTTGGATACCTTCACCCAATGGTCCATAAATATCGATAAAACGACGTCCCACTAGCTGACGGCGAGCCATGTCAACAACAGTTGCGTCCAGTTGATTCCATTCTTCCGTCGTCAAGGGAGAGTCTGGGTATTTACGAAGCTTGTCCATAGTGTAACCTCCATGTCATTTCAGGATTTCCGATTCTTTACATTCCTTTCAAGCTGCCAACTGTCAGTCCTTTTTTACCGGTAACGGCAGGGGCGGAATGCTTGATCACGGAAGCAACACCGTGAGGAGCGGAAGCCGAGGCTTTCAAATGATCTACCTGGTGAATGTCGTGCCCCTCATCATGATCAGTGAGATCAGGATGAGCCGCATCAGAGAATCGTTGGCTCATGTTCGCCATGATCTCTTTGACTGTCAAATAGTCTGTATGCGTCTTTTCACGCATGCCATCCAGGAGCTGACGTGTTTCGTCATCCTTGAATTCGTACAAAGAGAGCTCCAGATGCTCGCGGAAATTATGCAGTCCAAAACGTTCCAGATTCACATCGGACAGCATTTGCGAGAGGTCCCGATCACTTAGCTGATCCAAGCTTTTTCCTGCTGACAGCTTCTCCAGGTAGGGAACCAATTCCTGCAAGCGACCCATGCGCTGTTCTTCTTCTTCCAAAATGTGATGGTAATAAAGACGAGTGTGCTCGTCCGTTGCCGCATCGATAATCGGCTGGATAACGCCCATGAAGTTGTTGATGTAACCTCTGGTGCGATCAAAAATGGCGTGCAGCTGTGTAATTTCTTGCACCCTACGCCACCTCCTCATTCACAATCTATTTTTTCATTATACCGTTGGAAAAAACACCCGGGCAACACCTATGTACATTTTCTTATGACTGCGAAGGATATGATGCGGTGTGATTTGGAAAAGAGAGCGGGAACGTTAGAGCGCCGTGGCTTTGCCTTTAGGCTTAGTCTCTAGTTTTGTTTTTTGACAAAAAAGTTATCATGGAGAGTATTGTCAAAGACAAATGGGAATGATAATATTTATCAATAAGAGTGATATTCATTATCAATTAGTATTCAGAGAAGAAAACATAAATCTTACATTCACCTAAATTTAAGGAGGTAACAAGTTATGTCATCGATTTTAGTAATAGGCGGAGATCGCCTGGGCAATATTATCGAATTACTGCAAGGGCAAGGCTTCAAGGATATTCATCACGTAACTGGACGGAAAAGCTCGCAAACCGGGGTGAAAATTCCAGCTGGTATCCACATGATTTTGGTGTTGACTGATTTCGTCAATCACAACTTGGCCAAAACGGTGAAAAGCCAAGCCAAAGATCGCGAGCTGCCCATCGTTTTCTGCAAGCGTTCGTGTTCTGCGATTGCCAAAGCTTTTGACCTCACTGCGTAAATACATACCCTCCAGATCGGGTAGACTACGATCGTTAGTCTGACACCAACGGAGGAATGTCGCATGGAACAGAATCGTTTGGGTGAACTGCCTATCGCACAGCTTACGGCCGCTCAGCTGCAACAATTAAAACAGGCAGAAGAACAAATCAACACAGAAGGTCCAAATGTATATCTTATTGCATTAGAGAAGCATTCCCCGTCCTCCTAGACGGGGTTTTTTGTTGAAGCGTGTGCTTCTCACTTAAATACGTACTGCTCCAGTTGCATTTTGAGGGCGTCAATCCCGATAGCGAAGCCTAAGCATTGGCTGGATTGAATGATGAATGCATTGAGACCAACGACTTCCCCATTCAAATTAATGAGTGGACCTCCGCTATTTCCTGGGTTAATCGCAGCATCCGTCTGAAAAATTTCTTCGTACATTCGCTTCGCAACCTGTAATCGGCGGTTTTTAGCACTAATGATTCCCGCTGTCACAGAATTTTCCAAACCAAGTGGGGAACCACCTGTAAGCATACAAACAAAATCAGAGGAAGTTTTAGTGGAAAGACAACAGACGCAGGCACACCTCTCGATTTTTTTGACCAGAGGCAGCGTCTGTTGCTTCCACTTCAACACGTTGGATGAGCATGCACACGAGCAATCGCCGTTCTTTTTCATTTGCATACGACCAAATAAGGTTCCAATTGGAAAGAGCATCTGGATCAAACTGGTCTACACTTGAAAAAACAGAGTAAGTGCGTTCTCGTTCTTTCGCAGCTCGCTCCAATGTATTGATTTTCTCTCGTAGGTCTGCCAACGAAAGGAATCCCTCTTCATAAGCTTGTTCCCAGCGCTGCTTCCGAAGTTGCAGCTCTTGCCCGGTTTCTTTCGCGGAGCAGGAATTCGACTGAAACAAAGTCTGAACGACTTCCTGCAACGCAGCAATTGACTCTGGTGAATGCTGCATCAACTCTTGCACCATGGCTTTTTCCAAGCGATCCTCACGTATGGCTGGAGCATCACACGTACCAGCCAGCTTGTTTTTACATAAGTAGTAGCGGTGCGTGTAGCGTTTTTCCCCTTTTCCTGTAATGGTGGTTGTTTTCCCGCGCATCGAGGAGCCGCAACGCGAGCAGTATAGCAATCCGGAAAAGAGGTAGCGGGAGCTGAGAACGCGGGGGTGGCTTGTTCCGCGAGCACTCATCCGTTTCTGCACCCGGGAGAAACAGGCTTGATCGATGATGGCCGGGTGAGTTGCCTCTTCGATTATCCATTCCTCGGGGTCATTGCGTTGTTGATCGGCGTCGGTGTAATTCCAACGCAACGCGCCATGATAGACCGGATTTTTTAACAGACGAAGCACGGCACTGGCACTCCAGGAAGCGCCATTTTTCCCGCGTAATCCGGAATGATTTGCCCATTCGGCGATTTGGCGCGGAGATTCGCCTCGATCATAGCGCTCGAACATGCTGCGTACGCCAGATGCTTCCCTTTGATTCACGACCAGTGTTCCTTGCACCAGATTGTATCCAAATGGTGCAGGTCCTCCTGGTCGTTTTCGTTCTCTTGCCATCTGGCTCATCCCCAGCTTGACCCGTTCTGCCAAGTTTTCCCTTTCCCATTGGGCGAGGGCAGCCACTAAGGTTATAAAGAGTCGCCCGATTGCCGTAGTCGTATCGTATACCTCGGTGCAGCTTTTAAAATGTACCGCATGTCGATCGAACTCCTGGAGGAGCTGATACAGATCAAGGACAGAGCGAGTAAGCCGATCGAGTCGATAGACGAGGACGACATCGATTTCACCCGTTCGGATATCTTGCAGGAGCTGACTGAGTGCGGGGCGCTTCGTATCTTTGGCACTGACGCCTTCATCTGCGTAGACTGCTTGGACTTCCCAGCCTTGGGAGTGAACATACGAGAGCAGCTTTTCCCTTTGAGCGGGGATCGAAAATCCTTCACGTGCCTGATCCTCTGTACTGACGCGTATGTAGATGGCCGTTCGCATTCCCCGTCCTCCCTTCACTTTGGGTTGCTAGAGTGTACAGCAAAAGGGAGGCGCTTATGCCTGACCACAATAAAAAACCCCGCTTATCCGTCTTGGACAAGTGGGGCTATGCTACATCCATTTTTGGCCCCATTCGTGAATGGAATCAATGACAGGACGCAGATCTTTTCCTTTATCGGTCAATTCGTATTCAATGCGAACTGGGATCTCTGGGTACACTTTGCGCTCCAAAATCTCGAGCTCTTCCAGCTCCTTCAGTCTTTCCGAGAGCATTTTATCGCTCATATGAGGAACCATTTCCCGGATATCTTTGAATCGTACAGTCCCGCGTAGCAACACATGAATAATCAGGCCGGTCCAGCGTTTTCCAAGGACGTTCATTGCGCATTCATATTTTGGACACATGTGTTCGCCAGAAAAATCATGACTCATATCGGCGTCACCTCTATCTTGCAGCATTATTGTTGCCCTTTATTCTAACAGATTAGCTTGAAAAAAGTAAGTAACGAAAAACTGGAATGACACTTTATCAATGCTTGAGAGGTCAAGCCCGTTTTCATGGACAAATGTTTCCCTATTAGGAGACCACACATACACTAATCGCGAAAGAAAAGAAGCGAAGAGGGTGTTGCGATGCTTCCAAAACGGGTAATCGGCATTTTAACCTGGCGGGAGGGGTTACGCTTTGAGGAACCAGCCTATTTGCGCAAGCTGGTTCAAACAGGGCAAAAGCTGGGCGCAGAAATCTACCTGTTTTCGCATCAGGACGTCAATGTGTCCGCCAGAAAGATCAAAGGCTTCATCCCCAAACCGAATGGGGGGTGGATGAGTAAATCGTTCCCTTGGCCAGAAGTTGTCATCGATCGGTACCGACGCAGGGTAAAGGAGTATATCCGGCTGCGAAATAGCGATCTGTTTTTCTTTGCAAACAGTCCGTTCAGTAAAAAATGGAGAGTGACGAATCTGCTGGCTTCTGATGAACGCGTCAAACGCTGGATTCCGGAGACGCATGTTTACGAAAAAGGCAAGGTCCGAAACATGCTCGCACGCCATGGGCTCGTCTATGTCAAGCCAGGCAATGGCACAGGGGGAAGAAGCATCCTCAGAGTGAAGAGCAGCGGCAAGGATTATAGCCTCTCTGGATGTGACAAAAAGCATAAGCATCATGTAGCTCGAATTGATACGGTGGAAGGCGTGGAAAAATGGGTCAAAACGTGGGTAGAGGAGCAGCGCATTCGCGATGGCAATTTCCTGGTGCAGCAAGGCTTGGACCTCGGACTGCTACGCAAGCATGTCGTCGATGTACGGTTATTGATCCAAAAGGACGAGCGTGGGGAGTGGACGGTGACAGGGTGCGCAATACGCATGGGGGAGAAGGGTAGTGCTACTTCCAATTTGCATGGAGGAGGCAAAGCGATTCCCTTTGAATGGTTAATGTCCAGGCGATTTGGCGAGGAGCGTGGAGAGCTGATCAAACAGGAATGTTACCGACTTGCTTTTGAGGTAGCAAACACGCTCGAGGACTATTTCGGCCGCATGATGGAATTCGGGCTGGACATTGGGGTAGATGTGGACGGACGCGCGTGGTTAATCGAAGTGAACCCTAAGCCGGGGAGAGAGGTTTTTCGTCAGATGGGTGACATGGCTCTATACAGAAAGGCGATAGCCCGTCCTATTCAATTTGCGCTGTATTTGGCCCGGAACCAGGCTCGTTTTTTGTCTCTTTGAATACAGATGGAGAACCGACGCTAATGACCCATTCTCCTACTTTTGTATGAGAGGAGTTGCCTAGTGGCAGCGGGTATAGCTTGCAGTCTGCATCAATTTTGATGACGGCGTAATCCCGGACTCGATCAGCTATAATGCGTTTGGCTTCAAACACTCTACCGTTATATAGCTTCACGAAAATGTTTTTGGATTTGCCGATGACATGCTCGCTCGTCAAGATATACCCTTTCGGATGAAAAAGAAATCCGGAGCCAAAGCTTCGTTCCATGGGTGGAGAATTATCTTCATGATCAATGAGGCTGCGAATTAACGAATCCACGTCTTTGGAATGGGGAGCATCCTCGGTTACGATGGAGACTACTCCCTCTTGAACTCGCTCGACAATGGGAACGAAGAAATTGAATGGGTGCAGACTGCTGCTGCTCACAGGGTACTTTACCCGCGTATATTGGGACCATTTTTTACTTTTCACCGATCTCTCCCCCTACAGCAGATAGGTATGTATCATCTTATGGGGAGGGGAGAGGGAAGGGACGCCCAATTTCTAGTCGAATGTATGGTTATATCATTAATTTTGATTGATATGATAAAGAAATAGCATTGGTATAATTATTTAAATGCATTTATAATAACATGTAGTTAAAGAATATTTCGAACATAAAGGCTAAGTCCTAGCCGCTAGAGAGAGAAAAAGAACGGTAACGGAGGATGCGAAGAGATGGATGTTAAAACGATCATACTGGGTTTCTTGAGCTATGGGGAAATGAGTGGCTACGATATTAAGCAAGCGTTTACAAACAGTATTGGATTCTTTTATGACGCTAGCTTTGGTGCTATTTATCCAGCATTGCGCAAACTGGAGGAAGAAGGCTTCGTAACGAAGCAAGAAATCATTCAGTCTGGCAAGCCGAACAAGATTTTGTACCGAATTACAGAAGCCGGAAAACAATCGTTCCGTCAAGAAATCCAGACGCCTATCTTGCCGCCAGTATTGCGTTCAGACATGCTGGTTAAGATTTTCTTCGGCAAGGGCCGCACGATCGACGAACAAAAGGATTTGCTAGAGGGCTGCTTAGATACGCAACGTCAATTGCTCCAACAAAGTAAGGCCTCTTATAAAAAGCTGGAAGTAAATTTTGACGAATATCAACGCTTTTGCTGGGAGTATACCATTCATCATCTGGAGTCAACGATTTCCTTTATGGAACAAAAGATGACTTCCTTGTTGAAACAACCAGCTTATTCCGTTTAGTAATAAAGCGAAGGGCTCATGTCTTGTGAACAATGAGCCCTTCGCTTATTTATTTATTTCAGGTTTTCTGGATTGAGGCATTCGAGCTCTGGTACAACAAAACGTCCGTCTTTGCGGATCAGGCGATCGTCAAACCAAATTTCTCCACCGCCCCACTCAGGACGTTGAATCATAACCAAGTCCCAGTGAATGGAGGATTTATTTCCGTTAAACGCTTCATCATAGGCCTGTCCTGGCGTGAAGTGGAAGCTTCCGTCGATTTTTTCGTCGAAGAGGATGTCTTTCATCGGGTTTTGGATGTACGGATTCACACCAATCGCAAACTCCCCTACAAATCTAGCACCTTCATCCGTATCAAAGATTTCATTGATCTTCTCTGTATCGTTTGCAGTTGCTTCGACGATTTTGCCGTCCTTGAAGGTCAGCTTGATATTGTCGTATGTAAAGCCTTGGTAAGGAGATGGCGTGTTGTACGCGATCGTACCGTTGACGGAATCACGGACAGGGGCAGTGAATACTTCTCCGTCAGGGATGTTGGCTTCACCAGCACATTTGATTGCCGGAATATCTTTGATGGAGAAGGTCAGATCAGTTCCTGGCCCTACGATACGTACCTTGTCGGTTTTCTCCATCAGCTCGACCAAGCTGTCCATGGCTTTATCCATTTTGCCGTAATCAAGCGTGCACACTTTGAAATAGAAATCTTCGAAAGCAGCGGTGCTCATATTAGCCAACTGAGCCATGGATGCATTTGGATAGCGAAGCACGACCCATTTGGTATGCGGTACGCGAATGTCCAGTACAGGACGCGCTAGCAGCTTGGAATGCAGCTGCATTTTGTCTCCAGGGACATCAGAGAGCTCACTAATGTTGTCGCCGCCGCGGATGCCAATGTAGCAATCCATTTGTTTCATGAAAGCCACATCTGCTTCACGCATGATACCCAATTGTGTTTCGTTAGCACCCATCAAGAGCTCACGCTGAACGGATTGGTCAATCAATTGGACAAACGGATTTCCTCCAGCTTCGTATACCTTGGCAATAACGGCTTTCGTCAGATCGGTAACGTTGCCAATAGAGTAAATTAAAACGTTTTCACCAGGCTTGACAGTCACTGAATAATTGACGAGGACGTCAGCTAGTTTTTCAATTCGTGGATCTTTCATAGGAAGGGGATCCCTCGCTTTCCATATCATTCTTGTCCATTGTACACAACTCAAACAGAAAAAAGCTACCCACTGTCGAGGGTAGCTTGCGGAGGAAACGCACTTGAAGGATTCGGTACTTCATGTATATGCAACGGCCTGCTGAATATGGCTATATCTTCGGGGAAGAAAGATTAGTCGCAGCTGCATGCGATAATAACCAGCAGGATGAAAAGAATCAAAACCAGAGTGAAGCCGTCGAATTCTCCATTAAAGATGCCGCTCATCGAATAAACATCCTCCTCATATATGTGTTAAGCCTCTTGTGCTTACATCTACAACATATGGGTGATCGCATAGGACCGAACCGGGCATCCGCCCATTTTTGAGAAATTTGATGTTTATTATTCTGAAAAGCAGGAAAAGCTAGAGGATACCAAAAGACTTTGCAAGTATGAAAGGATGTTTATGTGATGCAAAGATCATTATCGAGCCTACAGCATGATCTGGTCCAAATTACGATTAATGTTGGAGAAGACTTTAAATCCATTGTGTGGAAAGCGCAGTACGATATGGACTTCAATACAGAATGTCTATTTTGTTTTTCCGAGCAAATTACTGGCTACCGTGTAGAAGACGAAGATGGAAAAGCAGGGAAAGTCGCTGTTTGTCCGCATTGTGAAAAAGTAAACGCGATCTACGCGTGAGATTGAAGTTTGATGTTTAAAAGAAAGACGATGCTGATTGTTGGCACCGTCTTTTTTCTTTCAAGTTTTAGTAAGCTACAGATGTGCCAACAAAGCTGGTGAGAAGAAAAAGCACAGGGCTCGTAGACCTTGACAACGCCTACCCAGTCGGAACTTCAAAAAGGGGACCCGGTTGTCGAACACTTCTTCCCTGAGAAACATCCGCCCGTAGGGTGGCTTTGGATCGACGGTCCCCTTTTTGAAGTGGAGACGGACAGTCAATCCCCCTTGTGGGCGTGTCAGAGTCGAAGAGAACTGTGCTTTTTGTTCTCCTCCACTATGTTGACTCTAGTTTATATCTGGCTCTATATCCACCAAGTACCACCTGCTCTCTAGCAGGATTGAAAGGAGGACCCTCGAATAGTATGAGAGACATACATATAGATAGGTAGGGGTGAACACCGTGCAAAAGAGATGCACCCGCTGTGGGAACGAAATGGAGATCGAGCTGCGCAACGTCGTGTACCGGAAACGAGTTAAAATCATGAATGTACCTGTACAAGTCTGCGTGGACGAAGACTGTGACCATTCCCAAGTGGTAGATGTGATTAAGGATGATTTGAAGTCACTCATGGAGGAACTGGGCCAACATCCGCAGCGTCAGGCAATCGAATTCGAAGAAGTGTCAGAGTTATCCAACTTATTGGTATTGATTGCTAATGAGAAGGTGAATTCGACCGCTAGAGAACTACTTGGTGAAAAAGTCAACGAGCTATTGGATCTGTTTTTGTTGGCGCAGTCCCTTGGCGATGAAAAATGGATGCTGGAGCTACGTGAACGTCTAACGAAAATCATGGTGTAAGGAATAAGAGATGCCTAGAAGATAGGTATCTCTTTTTTCATTTCTCCACGGCACCGCAAATGTAGACTTTGCTGCTTGGACTTATGTATACTGGTAGGCACATGAGATAAGGAGAGATGAACATGTCACAGAAACAGCTTCACTCCATAGAAGAACTGGATGAGTTCGTAGCGAAAAATGGGAAAAAGCTTTTGTTTAAGCATAGCACGATCTGCCCGATCAGTACGTCTGCCTATGAAGAGTTTCAAACGTATTTGCAGGACAATCAAGTGGAATCTGCGGTCATTCTGGTACGGGAAGATCGCCCTGTCTCCAACGCCGTTGCGGATCGTTTTTCCATCAAGCACGAATCCCCGCAAATCTTTTTGCTGGAAGACGGAGAAGTAAAGTGGCACACGTCTCACTGGAAAATTACAAAAGACGCGATTAGCCAGGCGCTCAACGTGTAATCAAAAAGCCGGGACACCCGATAAGCGAGGTGAGACCGGCTTTTTGCATGGAGAAAAAGAGCATTGGAGAAACTATTCCCAGAATAGCTCCAACTTGTCTCCACTTTTCAATTCTGTCTGGAAGTTGGCTTGTTCGCCGTTGACGAGCATCACAAATCCAGAGATACTCTCACGGTCGGGCTTTTCCAAGGAAACATCGACGAAACGGAAGACGTCGCTAAACACAGGTGTTGACGCAGGTGAGGACTTTACTATGATGTCGGCACCTTCGCTCACAGGATCAGAGGCATTCGCCGCTTTTCCGTCTACCGTAATCGTTACCTGTGCGACAGGCAATACGACCCGTTCACCATTGAAGTGGACGATCATTGTCTCCTGTACCCATTCTTCCAAGGGGATGACATCTTGTATAGAAGGGGCGGGGATTTCATCCAGTCGATAGACGAGGACATCACCTTGCCGGATGATATCTGTCAAGGCTGCTGGTCTTCCGTTCAGCTCGATCACCTCGACACGGGACGGAATCGAATAATCTTGTCCATTCACAGAAAAGCGCAAGCCTGATTCCGCTGACGTTTTCAGTGCGGCGAGCTCCAGTACTTCATAGACAGTACGGGGAAGGCGGATGTCCACCTCGGCACGATCTGTGATCAACGTATCGAGAGTAGCAGTCGCTCCATTAACATGTACGACTGGACCGAGCGAGTAGGGACGATCATTACAGACCACTTCAAGCGTGTCCAGCTCATCGAATAAATCTTTGGCAAACACACGTGCATCCTCGCCATTTGTACCAGCCACTACGGTGATTTGGTCCCCGTCATTGATTGGCGTGTCGAGACTGACGCCCTCTCCGTTGCGCTGAATCACCGGCGCTGTACCATGACCACCTGGAATCATTTTCATCCGTCCGTTTACGGTGACGGTCATCGCCAATCCGGGGCGACCATACAGACGGCGGATATCCAGTCCGGATGCAATGAGCGCATCACCCAACGTCATTTTTCGCAAGTCGAATATGCGCACAGGAGTGTCATTGACTGTAACCGTTACATAGCGCAATGGATGACGTCGAGCAGCAACAGCAATGCCGACTGGCGTTACAAACTCAGGTCCACTGAGCCCAGGATTGTCTCCAACGTATTGTTTAATCGCATCGCCGCCTCTAACGGCAACACGGGCGGCAGGAATATTCAAGACCTGAGCGACTTTTCCAGTAAGTCCAGGGGTGAGGCTGCCACCGCCGATCAGCATGACCGCTTGCGGAGCTTTTCCGTTGAGCTCCAATATTTTGAAGGCAATTTTATCAGCGAGCTGTTGGATGTCTGCTTCAATCGCACTGGTTACCTCGGCAGCGCTCATCGTATGCTCCATGCCGAGAATGTCGGTGAAGGTGACGGACTCCTCAGTGGATAAGAGACGCTTCACTTCTTCTGCCATCGGAAAATCCATGAGAAAGGCGTTCATGAGCGCATCCGTGATTTCATCGCCTGCAATAGGAACCATGCCGTAAGCGGTAATGGCCCCTTCCTCAGTTAACGCTACGTCAGAAGTACCTGCTCCAATGTCGACCAAAGCGATATTCAGTCGGCGCATCGTCACAGGAATCAGGACATTAATGGCGGCAATCGGCTCAAGCGTCAATGCCTGCATTTCCAGATCGCATCGTTTCAGAGCAGCGATCAGCGAGTCGACAACCACGCGTGGAAGAAAGGTTGCGATCACATCTGCGCTTGCTACGTCACCCCGCTGATCAATCAGGCTCCCGATCAACTCTCCATCCAGATGGTAATGGACGACGCTGTAACCCACGCAATAATAGCGGGTGACGTCTTGGTCCTTTAGCTCCTGGGCTAATGCGGCTTGGGCCTCCTGTACAGCGGAAAACTCCAACGCGACAACATCTTCACGCGAGATGAAGGCATGTCTGGCTAAGGGCATATCCACACGCACGCGGCGGGTTCGCAATGATCGACCAGCAGCAGCGACCGCTACCTGATGCAGCTTGCCGTATTTTCCCTCCAGCTCTTCTTTTATTTGTTGAATCACCTTAGCTACGGCGACAATATCGTGAATTTGCCCATCGAGCATGGAGCGTTCATCGTGCTCTCGAATGGCGCAGTCCAATACGCGGTATTGCTCGCCGGTCGTTTCCACGATCAGGCCGACGACGCTGCGCGTTCCAATATCTAATGAAAAAATAAGCTCAGGGGCTATGATGTCAGACAAAAGTAGGTCACTCCTTGTAAGAGGTTGTTCATGAAGTCTTTACAATACTTATCGGTAATTTTGGACTGTATCGGAAAGGAACAATCGCTTTTAGCTAGAACATATATCCAAAACTATTCGATTTGAAAGGGAAAGAATCCTGTCGAATCAAGGAATCTTCTTCGTTTTGACGAATAATTGGAAAAGATAAAAAAACAGAAAAAATTTACTTTCGCGCTTTTTGGCGCTAAACTGCTGACAAGGGTCTTTGAATCGATTATAATTACCCTAATTTATCGATAAATCCCCATATAAAAAGAGGAGAGTGGAGAGAGATGGCACACGATCAAATCGAAACCATGCGCAAGCAGATAGACGAGATCAACCTGCAAATTCTTGAATTGATCAACAAACGAGCTACCTTGGTTCAAGAGCTCGGCAAAGAAAAAGAAAAACAGGGCAGCAACCGTTTTGACCCAGAACGTGAGCGCCAAATGCTCAATCTGCTCGTGGAAAACAATAAAGGTCCTTTCAATGACAATGCTATTCGTCATTTGTTCAAGCAAATATTCCAAGTTTCCTTAGATCTGCAAGACGACGATAAGAAAAAAGTACTCCTCGTTAGCCGTAAGAAAAAGGCAGAGGATACGGTTATCACGGTAAAAGGCGTAGAGTTCGGAGGAAAAAATCCGATTCTGATCGCAGGTCCTTGCTCCGTGGAAAGCTACGAGCAAGTAAGAGCCGTAGCAGAAAACCACGCAAAACGCGGACTGCGCACATTGCGCGGCGGTGCGTACAAGCCTCGTACCTCGCCATACGACTTCCAAGGTCTGGGTGAAGAAGGCTTGCAAATTCTCAAACGCATCGGGGATGAATTCAACCTCGTAACGATCAGTGAAATCGTGACGCCAGCAGATCTAGAGATGGCGACAAAATACATCGATGTTATCCAAATCGGTGCTCGCAATATGCAAAACTTCGAGCTGCTGAAGGCGGCAGGTCGTGTGAACAAGCCGATCCTCTTGAAGCGTGGCCTCTCCGCTACGATTGAAGAGTTCATCTACGCGGCAGAGTACATCCTGTCCGAAGGGAACTCACAAGTCATGCTGTGCGAGCGTGGAATTCGCACGTATGAAAAAGCGACACGCAATACGCTCGATATTTCTGCGGTACCACTCCTCAAGCAAGAGACGCACTTGCCAGTGTTTGTCGACGTGACGCACTCTACAGGTCGTCGTGATCTGCTCTTGCCTTGCGCGAAAGCAGGCTTCGCAGTCGGTTCTGACGGAATCATGGTAGAGGTTCACCCAGATCCAGATGTGGCACTGTCTGATGCGAAGCAACAGTTGAACATTCCACAGTTCAACGAGTTCGTTGATGAACTGCTTGCTTCTGGCCTGTACAAAGACGAGAATGTGGCAACGAGAGTATAAGAATACCTTTTCGGGTACGTTTTGAAGGTCCTTCCTGCGCGCGGGAGGACCTTTCTCATTTGACGAACCATTGGCGACCAAGTAAGCTAGAATTACGTGCTGATATTGGTGAAGGAGGATAGGCCATATGGAAGACAACCATCAATGCTGCTCGACGGATCGGTCCACTGAAAGGCCGGATAAAATCAAGTCTAATCTCATCTCCCGTCTGAATCGGGTAGAGGGACAAGTTCGTGGAATTCGTGGAATGGTAGAAAAGGATGTCTACTGCGACGACATTCTCAATCAAATTGCAGCGGTGCAGTCTGCACTGAATGCGGTTGGGAAAATGCTCCTCGAAGGACATATGAAAAGCTGTGTGATGGATCGCATTCAGCAAGGCGATCATGAAGTGATTGATGAGCTATTGAAAACGATGAACAAACTCATGAAGTAACGGGTGCACAAGCCGTCAAAAACGATTGCAACGGCATACGGCTTGTCGTATCATAGGTGCATATATTTATGAAAACGCTTATGAAAACCAAAAAATAGGGAAAAGTGAGGGTGCATGATGCCGGTTACTATATACGACGTAGCAAGAGAAGCGGGGGTGTCGATGGCGACAGTTTCCCGTGTAGTCAACGGGAATCCCAACGTAAAGCCTTTGACCCGAAAAAAGGTATTGGCTGCGATTGAGCGCTTGGGATATCGACCAAATGCGGTTGCTCGTGGACTCGCCAGCAAAAAAACGACAACAGTTGGTGTCATCATCCCGGATATCTCCAGTTTGTTTTTCTCCGAATTAGCGCGGGGGATTGAAGATATCGCTACCATGTACAAATACAATATCATTCTGTGTAACTCTGACCAACGGATGGAAAAGGAATTGCAGCTCATTAATACTTTGCTCGAAAAGCAAGTGGACGGGCTTCTGTTCCTGGGGGCAGAAATCAAAGAAGATCATTTGCAGGCATTAACAAGCACGTCTGTACCGACTGTACTCGCTGCGACTCGCGATGCGGACAACGTACTCCCGTCGGTAAGCATTGACCATTTCCAAGCTGCATATGATGCAACGGAGGCATTGGTTGCACGCGGGCACAAGCGCATTGCAATGATCGCGGGTCCTGCAAACGATCCATTGGCAGGGTTGATGCGCTATGAAGGCTATAAAAAGGCGTTGAAGGATGCGGGCATCGAGCTGGATGAAGAGCTGATTGCCACAGGCAACTACTTTTATGAATCGGGCTTGTCCACTACAAAAGGGTTTCTTGCCCTTAAAAATCCGCCGACGGCGATTTTCGCAGCGAATGATGAGATGGCTATTGGCGCAATCCACGCCATACAAGACTCTGGCTTGAACGTGCCAGGTGACATCGAAGTGATTGGTCACGATAATATTCGTCTGGTTGAAATGGTGCGTCCGCGACTGACTTCTGTCGTACAGCCCATGTATGATATTGGTGCGGTGGCGATGCGCCTGTTGACCAAGTACATGAATAACGAGAACGTCGAAGAACATGTCGTGCTGCTGCCGCATCGAATTGAGTATCGGGAGAGCACAAAACCCGAGCAAGCTTGATCGAAACGGAACGTTGGTAATTGACAGCAAGAGGGGGATGGGAAATGCGTTACGGAATTATCGGTGCGATGGATGAAGAAATCGCGCTTTACTTGGAAGCGATGCAAGAGACGACTACTGCCACCAAAGCAGGCATTACCTATTACACAGGTAAAATGGAAGGCAAGGATGTCGTGCTGTGCAAATCAGGTGTCGGCAAGGTGAATGCTGCCGTGACGACACAAATCCTCATTGATTCATTCCAAGTGGAACGTGTCATTTTCACAGGTGTGGCAGGAGCTGTTCACCCTGAATTAAATATTGGTGACATTGTGGTTTCGACGGATTGCATCCAACATGATATTGATGTGACACCACTTGGCTTTGAGCCAGGACAGATTCCGTTTACAGAGCAATGGACCTGGCAAGCGGATGCTGGGCTGATGCAGCAAGCGATCGATGCGGGCAAGGAGCTGGAAGCGGGAGTTCAAGTAGTGAGCGGTCGTATCCTGTCTGGTGACCAGTTTGTTGCCAGTCGGGAAAAGGTTCAATGGCTGTATGAGCAATTTGCAGCACACTGTACCGAAATGGAAGGGGCATCTGTAGGACAAGTATGTGCGATGAATGGCGTGCCGTTTGTCGTGGTTCGCTCGATGTCGGATAAAGCAGACGGCTCCGCGCATGTAAACTTCGTGGAATTTACCAAGCTGGCATCCCAGCGCTCCTACGCGATTGTCCGTAACATGCTGACAGCTACACGAGCAGCGATAGCTGCGGGAGTGATTGTCTACTCGACGAAAAACTGTGTGGATTGTGACATGGTTAAGAACTGGCTGACAGTAAAAGATGTTTCCTTTGAAGTACGCGATGTCATGACGAGTCGTGCCTATCAAGAGGAAGTAGAGCGCTTTGGCTTCATGGGTGTGCCTGTAACAGTCGTAGGCGATAAAGCGGTAAAAGGCTTTGCACCGTCTGAGCTGGAAGAGCTAGTGAAATAAGAGTTTGGAATAGAAAAAGCGTGCTGACCAGTACCCAAAGGTACGAGGGCAGCACGCTTTTTTTCGGTAGAGGTTTTCTTACTTCTCTGATCCAGTAGGTGCGTGCAGCATCGCACGTTCTAACGTAAGCCGATTTTTTTCCGTGATCTCTGCTCGTCGTGGGATTGTTGGAAATGGTTCGTCAAAAAGCCGTGGTGGCAAGGGTAAATCTGTCTCAGGTTGCCAGCGCTTGAGCCAGGCTTCGGGAAGAGAACCGTCCGTAAGAGGCTGGTCGCTCATCTCACTCCATACCAGTGTCCACGCCCGCGGCACCACCCGCCAAATATCGTAGCCCCCGCCGCCTACTGCAATCCAGCGACCGTCACAATATTCATGAGCGAGACGGTGAGCAAGACGAGGAATCGCTTGATAAATTTTCATCGAGCAAGACAAATGGGTGAGGGGATCGTACGCATGAGCGTCACAACCATTCTGGGTCAGGATGACATCAGGCTTGAAGCCAGCCGCTAGGTTTGACACCAGCTCGTCATATACTTCCAGAAAAGAATCGTCTTCTGTAAAGGCATCGAGCGGAACGTTGACAGAATAACCATAACCGCTTCCATCTCCACGCTCAGACAAATTGCCTGTTCCCGGGAAGAGATACTTTCCTGTTTCGTGAATGGATACAGTCAGTACATGAGGGTCATCGTAAAACGCCCATTGTACCCCATCACCATGATGGGCATCAGTGTCGATATACAGCACGCGCGCATTCCAGTTTTTTCGCAAATAGGCGATCGCGACGGAGCAATCATTGTAGATACAAAAGCCAGAGGCGCGTCCACGAAAGGCATGGTGCAGCCCGCCGGCGGGATTGAAGGCGTGTTTGGCCTGTCCACTCATAACCGCGTCCACTGCATTTAACGTACCTCCGACGATCAGCGAGGACGCTTCATGCATGTTCGAAAAACAGGGAACGTCCTCTGTTCCCAAGCCATAACTGGCAGCCTGCGGAAGCTCGTGTTCACTATGGCCCTGATCGCGAACAAATTGGATATAGCGTGGGTCATGCACCAGGGCGAGTTCTTCATCTGTTGCTGGTCGGGGTGCCAGGATATCTGCGTCTTTCAGTATTCCGTAACTGCTCATCAGATCGTGTGTGAGGAGCAGACGACGCTGGTTGAACGGATGATCATCATGAAAATAATATTGCGTGTAGTCTGGAGAGTAGATCAGACGAGCATTTCGGCTCACTGGGGTATCCCTCCTTCCGTAGGACCGATTACGGAAAAGCCTTTTTCAAGGAGCAATTGCGTCACGATACGCGGATCAATGGTCTGTACCCGAAAAACAAGGTTCTTTTTCGCGGGCTTTTTCCCGGGAAAGACTACGACGCTCGTGACATTTACTTGTGCATCGCGAAAGACTTGACTGACTTCTGCCAGCATGCCGACGCGGTCGTCTACTTCTACTTCGATATGGGAGCTAGGTTTGTTAACGCCGAACAGTTCAATCAGACTAGAGAAAAGATCCGATTCCGTAATCAATCCTACGAGTCGATTTCCTTCGACGATGGGTAGTGAGCCGATTTTGTGCTCGTATAGTTGGAGGGCTGCGTCTTCGATGAAATCCAGTGGGTGGGCAGTGATGACTTGTTGATTCATGATATCGGCTACAGGCTTGTGCAGGACGGTGTCGTCATCGTCATGTGTCAGCAGACGAGAGGGGAGAGCGTCTCGCAGATCACGGTCTGAGACAATGCCTACGAGTGAGTCGTTTTCAATGACAGGCAAATGCCTGATTCTGTTTGCACGGAGGAGAAGAAGGGCTTCTCCGATTGTAGTGGATGGCTGGATCGTGACCATTTTTTTTCGCATAATCTCTTCAATACGCATAAGAGTGACCTCCTGGAATCAAAAGGCATCCAAACTAGTAAAGAAAACGATTTTGAAACCGCATAGCATCAAAGGCAACGACTGTTTCTGGCGGTACACGCTTGCCGATTTTGGTCATGAGACAGTTGGCGGGATGTGAGCATATTTCCGGGTCGTCAGTCGCCATCCAGCTCAGGCCTGCGCTGCCCATGACCTTTTCCATGACCTTTCTGTATTGCCATACATCGAGTCCTGTTCCTTTCAGGTCCCAATGCCAATAATACTCCGTTGTAATAATGACGTAGTCTTCCATGGCATCGTCCAGGAAGGCAACTTCTAGCAGCTTTTTGCCTACGCCACCCGCTCTCACTTTATGACTGATTTCAATCGCGCCCAGCTCCAGCAAATCGGGCAGTTGCGCTTGTGACCATCGCTCCAGTGGATCGGGGTGCAGAAAGGTCACGTAGCCGAGGACGAGGTCTCCTTCGCGTGCAATAATAATGCGCCCTTCAGGCAAATCAGCGATTTCGATGAGAGCTTCATGCTGCTGTTCAGGGATACGAAAAGCTTTCAGTCCCTCATCAAAGCGTAATGAGGCCAGATAACTTCCTGTAATCGGTCCTTCGACGAGCAGCTCCTTGTTGTTCACCATTAAACTCAATGAATGATAGCGTTTGACGTGCTCCATCAGTTCCCCCCCTTACGATTGTAGAAAAACAGAGATGGCGTCTAACCATCTCTGTCAGTTGTCATTCCAGTTTATTCTGAGGTGTTGGCAGTTACGATGTTAGAATGTGGCGATTCTCCGTAACTGTTGACTGCGGTAATGTAATAGTTGCTGCCATTTGGTACTTCTGCTGCGTGAGTAAAGCTTGTACTAGAGACTGTACCGAGTAGCAAATAGCCGCTTGCTGAGTCTGGGCTAAAATACACGTTGTACATCTGCTCAGACGAGCTGCTTCCTTTCCACTTTAGCTGCCAACCGTTAGGCGTATTTTTGATAGACAAGGATTTCGGGGCAGCAGGTAGTGAAGCAGAATCTGTGTTTGTATTCGTGCCTCCTGATCCATCTGTTGGGTCCGTCGCAGTTCCGCCTGGATCTGTTTGGCCATTCCCGTTATTGTCCATCGGATTCGGGATGCCTGTTTCCGTACCTTGATTTGGATCAGGCAATTGCCATGTCTGCGTTGAACCGACAGAAGCGATTGCGGAAGGCTGCGATTCATGGCCAGCGATATCCACAGAAGTGACATAATAGCCTAAATCCCGATGGATTGCAGTCGTATCGGCAAAAGTCAATTCCGCTGGATCTTTTACAGTCGCTACTTTGACAAAGCCGTTCTGCATATCAGCGCGGTAGATGCGATAACCGACCAAGTCAGGCTCTTTGGCTGATTGCCACGAAAGTGTAATTTGCTTGCCTGAGCCTGTAGCTGTTACACCACTTGGCGAAGATGGCGCTCCTCCTGCCTCTGTGCGAGGATCTTCTTTGTCAGGAAGGCGCTGCTCCCAATCTGGTGGTTGGGTGGAGACCCTACTGTTTTTCGCTTGAATTTGCTCCTTGGTAGGAAGTGGATCAGGTGAGCGGTAGAAGACGCCTTCGGTAACAAAATCCTCAGGTGTTCCTTCCTTCGCCAAATATCGTTCGCCATTATACGTAATCACGCGTGCTTTTTGGTGGGTATCGTCCACCTTCTTCGGAACGAACTTGCTGTTGAATATATCAGTGATCAAATGGCCAGCTTCTTTTGATAGCTCACTTGGCAAAAGACCTGATTTCGAGTCAACAGTCGCGCTGACAATTCCCGCCGGCTTTTTAAAGCTGGAGTCAGGAGCTGAAAGGTTCGGATGCTTTGCTATGACGTCCTTCATGACCTTACCCCATACGACCATCGGAACATATTTGTCTGCGTCTGGCATTGGATATGGCTCGTCAAAGCCAACCCATACCCCCATGGACAGCTCTGGCGTGTAACCGACGAAATAGAGGTCGTTGCTGTTGTTCGTTGTTCCGGTTTTACCTGCCACATCGACTTTGCGCGGCACGTATTTGCGGATGTGTGTACCAGTACCGTTATTGACAACGGAACGCATCATATCAGTGATCAAGTATGCTGTTTGCTCGCTGTACACTTGCACTGGTTTAGTCTCATGGCGGTAAATTACTTTTCCGGTGCTATCTTCGATTCGGTCAATCAGATAGGCATCCACGAAAGAACCATGATTTGCGAACGTCCCATAGGCGTTTGTAATTTCCTCAACAGTTGTTCCGTAGGTAAGACCGCCAATTACACCAGTAGCTGCATAGTTGTCAGCATCTACCAATGTAGTGATTCCCATTTTCTTTACGTATTCGAGAGCCGTTGGAATGCCAACTTTCAAATACGTCTTGATCGCCGGAATGTTCCAGGACATCCGCAACGCTTCGCGGGCACTCATCATCCCTTGCCATTTGTTGTTCCAGTTCTTTGGTAAATGGGAACCGTTTTGGCCGTCAGCGAGTAGCACCGGAGCGTCATCGATTGGAGACGCTGGCTGGAGCAATCCCAGTTCAAAAGCAGGAGCATAAGCGGCAAGTGGTTTCATGGCAGAACCTGGCTGACGAGGTACAGTGGCGTGGTTTGTCTGTTCCACCGTGAAGTCCCGTCCCCCGATCATGCCGAGGATGGCTCCTGTTTTGTTGTGAATCAGCATTGCGCCGACTTCTTCCAGAGCATTTTCGATTTTTTCTGTTTTGCCGTTAGAGCGGCGAATCGTATAGGTACGATTCTTACCGAAGTTTTTCGGGTCGGTTGCAACAGCCTGCATGATGTCATATACGCTCTTGTCGATCGTGGTATGTATCTTGTACCCTTTTCGCAGTATGTCGCGACGTTTCTCTTCAACCAGCTGTCGGTATTCGTTGCGGCCGATGGTTGATTTGTCACGTCCTTTTTCCAAGAGGTCTGCATCCACAAGTTGACGTGCGGCACGATCTTCAATTTCCATCATCAAGAAAGGTACTTCTCGATAAGCTTGCTGCGTCGGTTTTGCTAGCTGTGCCTTCAAATCACCGGCGATAGCTCCATCGTATTGAGTTTGTGTGATGTAGCCATTTTCCAGCATGCGATCCAGCACCATTTTTTGGCGTTCCTTCCCGCGCTGATAGCTTTCTGCACGGAATGGAGAGTAGGCACCTGGGTTTTGAATCATGCCCGCAAGATAGGAGCCCTCAGCAAGCCCGAGCTCTTTTACATCTTTGCCAAAAATCCCTTTCGCGGCAGCCTGAACGCCGTATACGTTTGATCCGTTGGCGTTTTTTCCGAAGTAAATTTCATTCATGTAGGCTTCCAGAATCTGATCTTTGGAAAACATCCGCTCGATTCGAATCGCGGTAAAGATTTCACGTGCCTTACGGGTGTGGCTAACTTCAGCAGAAAGAATTGTATTTTTTACAAGCTGCTGCGTAATCGTACTACCACCTGTTACGACAGGCTGGTTGGTAATTTCCTGAATGGCTCCGCGCATGGTAGATTGAAGCGAAACTCCGGAGTGGTGATAGTAGGTTTTGTCTTCCGTTGCGATGATGGCATTAATTAAATAGGGAGAAACATCTGCTTTCTTCACTAAACGTCGATCGCCTTCTTCGGCCCGCAATTGGCCGATCAGAGAGCCGTCGTTGTAGTAGGCGAATCCAGTCAGATAGTTGGTGAAGATTTTATTCTCCAGTTCCTCCTTGCTGCGCACAGGCTCGTCCTTCACGAGTGCGGCAACATAACCTGTCACGATTCCTCCCGCGACTGCAGCACCCATTAGCCCTAGCACGAAGACGATTTGGAAGATGATCCAGAACATTCTACTGCGGCTTCTGCGTCGCTTTTTCTTCGTCGGTTCAGAGGAAGATGTGTGGTTATTCGACATAATCTACGACCCCCTAGCATACCCCCTGATTATACCATAGGAGGAACCTAGAGGATAGAAAATGCGTAGGAGATAGCAAAATGTGTCAAAAATCGTTGAATGCTGTCAACGACATGTGATTGATTGCGTTTCACAGGCATTGTTAAGCTTACAGAGTGGGATCAGACAATAGATTTCAGAGGAGGAGACAAATGAATATAGACGAGCCGATTCATCTCGAAGGCTGTATTTTCGCAAAAGAGGTCAGCGCTCCTTTCATGCTCATGTCGTCTCTTATAAGGGAGCTCTGTAGAATGACAATCTCATCCTGCGAAGTTATTTGCGGGCACATAAAGAAGAGGCCTTTCGTTACGGGGAGTTCAAGAAGCAGATTGTGCAAAAAGGGGCACTAACCCTGTTGGACTATTCCAATCAGAAAAATGAATTCGTCCGAGAGGTGTTGGCGCGGGTGAAAGCGTGGCAAAAAGCAAATACATAAAAAAAGAGCAGGCCGACAAGCGGCACTACTCTTTTTCTTTTTATCCTCAGACGATTAACGGCTGTAGAACTCAACGATCAGAACTTCGTTGATTTCAGCAGGCATTTCTTCACGGTCTGGCAGACGAGTGAAGGTACCTTCAGCAGCAGCATCGTTGAATGTAACGTAGTTCGGCAGGAAAGTGCGACCTTCCAGAGCGTCCTTGATCAGTTGCAGACCACGGGACTTTTCACGAATGGAGATTACATCACCCGGTTGTACGCGGTAGGATGGGATGTTTACTTTTTTGCCGTTTACCAGGAAGTGACCATGGTTTACCAACTGACGAGCAGCTGGGCGAGTTGGAGCAAAGCCCATGCGGTATACCAGGTTGTCCAGACGGGATTCCAGCAATTTCATGAAGTTTTCGCCCACTACGCCAGCCATTTTGCTAGCATTGTCGAAAGTGCGGCGGAATTGTTTTTCGTTAAGGCCAAACATGTGGCGCAGTTTTTGCTTTTCTTGCAACTGGATTCCGTACTCGCTCAGTTTACGACGGTTGTTGTGACCGTGTTGACCTGGAGGGAAGTTGCGTTTGATGTCTTTTCCTGTACCATCGAGGGAAATACCCAGACGGCGAGCCAGTTTGTGGCGAGGTCCTGTGTAACGTGACATGTTTTCATTCTCCTTTAATATGGATTCGCAGGTGTTTACTTCCGGCAGGTTAGTTCCTACTTTATCTACACGAACTTCGGACGGTAGCGTTTCCGCATCGTGCTCCTCACAGATGATCAGCCGCAGTCTGTAAAGGGAGGGAACTAAGAGGGTACATCCTTCCGTTTTTACCTACAATCAATGCTACCCTGTACACATACATTCAATAATACTAGGCGCGATATAGTAAAGTCAAGGGAAAAGAAGCGCGCCATCCGCCGCAAGAAGTGGGATGGATGGCGCTTTTTGGGTGTTATTTTCGCAACAAAGTAACCAGTCCGTCTTGCGTATCCCGTTTTTCGAGGAAACGGGTAAAGGTAATGGCTGCATCGGCACGAGGGACGATGCTTTGCGGCTGGAATTTCTGCTTATCGGTCGGCACAATACCGAGGGTAGTCGCGATCACGATCGAACCGCGGTACTTGGAATTGGCAATGTCTGAGAGCTCAGACTGGAACATGCCAGGGAAGTCCGTCAGTTTTTTGTAACCGAGTGCACGAACAATCATATCAGCGAGCTCTTCCCGTGTAATCGTCTCATTTGGGTTCAGCTTGGAAGCATTTTTATCGAGAAGTCCGCGATCAACAGCACCTTCTACGGCTGAGAAGAAGCGTGAACCATTTGCCACATCGCTGTAGGTGGCCTTTCGTTCCAAAGAGTACTGTGGATAGTGTCTGCCTTGGTTGAGACTGATCATGAGCATCTCAATCATTTCACCACGTGTGATCGGTTTTTGCGGCATAATATTACCGTTTTCAAGTGTTAGTGCGTCGTATTCATACATCAGCGAGAGTTCCTTCTCTGCTGGATGCCCCTTCAAATCGGCAGGAGCGGGACGATGCAGCACAAGCGTTTTGCCAGTAGAGCTGGAGCTCCACTCGCCTGTTACAGCGTCTAGATAATACGGCTGCTCAAATGGCGTAATGGTCGCCCGATAAACGATCTTGGCGGTTCGTTTCGGTGTGTAGGAAGGCTGCTCTTTTACGCGTTTGGCATCCTCAGGAATAAGAGGGACAAGGGCGTATACTGCCTCCGCTTTTGTCTCGGTCCACCACTTCTCGCTCGCTTCGGCAGCAGGCAGGTGCTTGGGAACTTGTGTCGGGTATGTTTCGCTGCCCAATTCAGTACTGTAACTCATTAGCTCGCCCGTTTCTGTGTCAAACGTGAAGAAGGCAGAGCCGCTAGCTGCTGCTATTCCATTGATAAAACGCTCAAATCGGATCTGCGTCCGCTCGGAATCAACGGGTTGGTATTTGACTTCCTCTTCAAAACGCTCTGTCCAGTAAAGCTGGTGGGCCATGGTTGGCGCCAATTCGCGTATCGTTTCCATCGCTTTTGCCTTGAATTTTTCCATGTCTGGTTTTTTAGAAGCGGTTGTTTTTTCTTTATGGTTGCGGAAGTCCTTGTTCAACCGGTAGATGTCCCCAGTTACAGCATCCACAGAAACATACGCAAACCCTTCTTCGCTGTTGCCTTTTTCGCCGAATTCGAGATCCCAGACAGGACGATTGCCACGGTAGTCTTTTTCATTGTAATTGGCAGAACGAAGCTCGTAGTTGGACAGCTTCAACGCTTTCAGCGCCCATTGTACAGCCTCCTCTTGGGAGAGCGGTTGTCCGCTGCGGCGTGCAGGAAGGACTTTGCTGCTTACAGGCTCAGGATCCTTCGCTGGTTGATACCGGGTCAACGATTGTGTCAATGCTTTGCCAGTCTCCGCATCAATGTAGAATGGGAAGGGATTTATATACCCGAGAGATGGCTTGTTATTTTGTGTCTCCATCTGCTCCCACGGCAACAGGTAAACTGGTTTTGGATTCGCTTGTTTTTTAAAAAGTTTCTCGGCTTCCTCTTCTGAGATTTGTGTATCCGTATCCGCGAAGGTCACGTCGTTCCAGGACAGAGAATAGTTGATCACTTTGCCGGAAGCATCTACGGTGATATCCGCGCCGTTGTCGGGAAAGAGAATGCCGTCCACATCACGAACAAAGCGGAAATTATAGTAAACTTCCGAGTTCAGCGGAGTTTTTGGTTCTGGCATATCGCGTGTATACAGTCTTGTTTCCGCTGCTTTTCCTGCATTGTTTTTCTCGAAAAAGTGCTTCGCCCGCTCTTGCGCCTCCGTATAGGAAATTCGCTTTGCATAGGGAAGCGAGGATGCTTCCTGCTCTTGACGTGAGTAGGAAGTTAGCTCGCCTGTATTAGCGTGGATGCTGACGCTATAGGATAGAAGGACTCTGCCGTTTTCTGGATCCTTCTTCACCCAACTAAACGACCATTCAGGAAATGAGCGCCAGCTATCTGCTGAACGAAATGACACATTTTGCACCGTCATTCCAGCGGTAGGCACAATTTTTGTAGCGAGTGCCAAGGCCGCTTCCTTGGAGAGCTTTGCTTTGGCTTGTGCCACAGAGTCTGCTTGTGCCACAGTAGTCGCCATTTTACTGGTACTCACATGAGGTGATTGTGCATGCGCTTGTGCGACAGGCAGCAAAAGACTGGCAGATAAAACAAATGAGCTAGATCGAATGATCCACGGTTTCATAGGAACCCCTCCAACGATGTCATATTCTTCTTATCACCTCTGACGAGGGGAATTGAAAGTTCGTTTCAGTTCAAACCCACGAAAAAATAGTCCTGGGTATTTGCAGAAAGAAATGAAATATAGGAATTTTGTACCAAATGTTTTTTTATCAATCTAGAATTGTGAACAGGCATCTTATATAATAAGAAATACTATCCAAAGAATACAGAACGGTAAGGAGATAAATCGTTTTGGAAACCATCATGTATCTCATTCGTCATGGAGAGACGGAGTGGAATCAGATTCGTCGTATACAAGGCCACAGTGACATCGCGTTAAACGAGCTCGGGGTACGTCAAGCCGAGCAAGTAGCAGACAGGTTGCGAGGCGAGAAGATTCACGCTTTTTATTCGAGTGATCTTAGTCGCGCGCGTGATACGGCTGCCAAGATTGCTGGTAACTTCCAATCCTCTGTTTCTACGCGGACAACCTTGCGGGAGCGCTGTTATGGGGAGTGGGAGGGGCTCACCTATGAAGAAATACGTGAGCGATTTGAGAATCAGGATGAAGCCTCCTGTGGAATTGAGACATTCGAAGACATGCAGCGTCGAGCTGTTGCTGCCATGACAGAAATAGCAGGGAGCCATCCGGGTGAGGCGATTGTCGTTGTCTCGCATGGCGGTCTCATTAATAGCTTCTTGCATTATGTGACGGTAGGAGAACAAGGAACAGGGATTACACGTATCGATAATACCGGTATTACCATATTTCGGTATGTAGATCGTAGGTGGGAACTTCTATCCGTTAATGATACAGACCATTTGAAAGCTTGAGAAAATGCTGAGAGAGGGAGTTTCTCGTGTCAAGTAAAATGTTGGGGAAGTTAGAGACAGTCTTTTCCTACACGGCCCATTTTATCTTACAATCTTGGCCGGAAAAGCGCCCAGGCATCCTTTTCTTGACAGATTCCGGGGGCCGTGTAATCAACTTCATGGAAATGCAGGTTGGTCCATCTCAGAATTCTCAAGGGCTTACCCTGCAACACGATGTATCGATTGGCAAAGTCTTTGATTTTATTGTAGAGGCACTTTCCTCCAAAGAGATCGTAGTCAAAACGAGCAGTGAAACGAACAACGTGTGTGGAGCCTTTCCTTTGTGTGAAGAAGATGGAAGGGTTCGAGCTGTCATAGGCATGTTAGTGCCCCAAGACCAAATTCATTTTGATTTGTCATCCTACATGCGCGGGTTAGAGCCGTTAATTCGCATGGGATATGATGCTTATATTCAACACGTAACAAGCCAGATTGTCATGGATTTGACGCTGCACGATACGACCAAAGAGCTGCTGCAAAGCTTGACGAGTCAGATCAGTGACATTATCCAAAAAGGCTGTTGTTCCGCCGTGAAGCTCGCGGACGACGCCACGTTGATTCCGCAGGAGAGCGTAACAACGCAGGAGGTCGAAGGTGGACAAACCCACATTGCCCAACTGGTTTCGAGATTCGGTACGACGCAAATCATGCCATCCATTTTGGATGACCACAGGCTTGTCGTCGTTCCTGTCTCCTTGAATCAAACTCCGCTCTACGCACTGTTTTTGCATCTGCCACCCGAAGAGACAGATTGCGTGTACGACGAACGGGATGTGGCTTTTTTGCAGGAAATAGGCGCGAAGGCAAGCTGTGCGCTTTGGCGTTCGATCATGTCGGACGACCTGCGTCGTGAAGCGAGCAAAAAAGACTTATTGTATCAGTTGATGTCAAAAATTCAGGCATCAATTGATGTAAATGATGTTTTGCATGAAATCGTGACGAGCATTCCCAGCCTTTACCCGTACTTGTCGGCAGAGCTTTTCCTGACGGTTGAACCCAATGCAACCACCCCGGTTAAACAGCTTTCTTTTCAAGAAGTAGAGCCGTCTACCAGTACCAAGGCCTATTTAGAAGGACGTCTCATTGCCGAAGAAGTGGGAGAAGGGGAACAACAGGTGACGGTGATCGCAGCGCCACTCTTGGGCAAGCAAGGCATCTACGGTGTTTTGCAAGTGACCTCCGATCAACGAATTACCTTGAATCAGCATGAAAAGGACTACATCTCGATCTTGGCGGATACGGCTGGCACTGCGTTTGAAAACGCACAACTCTATCAGCAATCGCGCAATTTAATTCGAGAATTGCGTTTGATTAATGAGATGGCACGCCAGTTGAACAGAAGTCTTGATTTAAAGGAAATTCTCGATTTTGTTACGACGATGATGCGGGCTACCTTTGATGCGGAGTTTTGTGCCATTTTGCGAAAAACGCCGGGAGAAGATTGCTTCCATGTGCTCTCTTCCTCCATACCAGCGTTCAACGGCAAGGTTATCGATTCGAAAGAAAAGCCATTTCAGCAAATCTTGCAAAACAAGCAGGCATTGTTGCTGGCTCAGCCAGGGGCAGGACCGCTCCCTTTTTCGCTCTTTTCGTGCTGTTCCTTCATGGGGGTTCCGCTCGTTGTCGAGGGTGAGATTAGTGGAGTCCTGTTAGTCGCAGATTCCCGTTATCATTTTTTTAGTTTTGACGACTACAAACTCCTCGAAATATTTGGTCAGCACGCGAGCTTGGCAATGACCAACGCCGTCCTGCATAATGAAATGGAACGTATGGTCATTACGGATAATTTGACAGGTCTGTACACGAGAAGACATTTGAATGAACGAGTAAGAGGATCCTTAGAAAAAGACAACTATGGCTCGTTGATCTTGATTGATATTGATTATTTTAAAACCGTGAATGATACATTTGGCCATCAGGTAGGGGACGAGGTGCTGATTCAGGTCTCCAATCTGATTCGACATAGCATTCGAGACAGTGATATCGCAGCAAGATGGGGCGGAGAGGAACTCGCTGTTTATTTGCCTCGTGTGGACAAAAACACCGCGCATTCTGTAGCAGAGCGCATACGGGAATGCGTCGAGCAGGAGACATCTCCACAGGTCACGATCTCGTGTGGACTAGCGAAATGGAGCAGGGAGATGGATGTAAACCTGAGTGTAGAAGCGCTGTTCCATCAAGCAGATATTGCTCTGTATGAAGCCAAAAATTCTGGTAGGAATCAAGTTGTTCTCGCCTAGAGCCAAAACAATGGCTCTTTTCTCTTTTCGGAAAAAAAGGCAATTAACTTGAGAGGTAGATAAAAAATGACAACGAACGATGGCAAGCAAAGGATCGCGACGCTGGTAGCGCCTGATATTTATTGTCTGGAGATACCCACACCTTTTGATGTCGGGGCAGTAAACGTCTACTTGCTAAAAGGGGAGCGCTTGACCTTAGTTGATGTGGGTCCATCGACAGATGATGCGTGGGCGGCCTTAACAAACGGCTTAGAATCAATTGGGGTAAGCGTGGAGGATATCGAGCAAGTCATACTGACGCATCATCATGTGGATCATTGCGGGCAGTTAGAAAAAGTACGCGAATTATCGGGAGCGAAGACATTTGCCCATCCGCAGGCAACGCCCTATGTACAGCAGGATGAGCAGTTTATGACTTTTCATGATCAATTTTTCGAAGAGCTGTACATCCAGAGCGGTGTACCAGAAAAAAAGATGGTCATTATCTCGAAATTCCACAAGCTGATGAAGACGTTTTCTGCGCCAAGCCAGATTGACTTTCATCTCAAACATGAGCAAAAGGTACCATACTTGGAGGACTGGCAGGTACTGTACACGCCGGGACACAGCCAAAGCCATCTGTCGTTGTATCGGGCAAAGGATCAAGTCATGATTGGTGGAGACCATATCATCAAGCGAATTTCATCCAATGCGTTTATTGAGCCACCCCGGAATCGCACGAGTACAAGACCACTGACTTTGATTCAATACCGCACAGCGCTGCAAATGTGTGCGGACATGGAGATCAAACAAGTCTTGAGTGGACACGGTGAACCGGTTTACAACCATCGAGAGCTCATACTCGCTCGATTGCAAAAGAACTGGGAGAGAACAGACACGCTCCGCAGGCTTCTTGCAGATGGCGAAAAGACAGCTTTTGAACTGAATGCTCTCTTATTTCCAGGCTTGTACCAAAAAGAATTGCCATTGACGTTATCCGAGACATTGGGACACATTGATTTGTTGATGATTCTCCATCAGATTGAAGTGAGAGAGCAGGATCGAGTCTTGTATTACCACCTGTAAAACGTGATTATGCAAGAGAGGCTTGCAAGTAGAATAAGCCTATTCCTCCCCGGAAACGCTAAAAGGGACTATTACCCTGGGCCCTTACATGAGGCTGACCAGGGTAGCCGAGGGAGGGTAGCATCTATGCAGAAGTATTGGCCCATTTGCGTGATGGCTCTAGTGTGCACTGTTGTTGTAGGTGGCTGTAATCAAATGCGTGTGAAGCAGGATGCGAATACAACGTTTGAGCAAGTCCGGGACAAGTTCGATGCGCAGAAATCGTATGCGTTCTACGGGCAAACCAAGCTGCTGACGGCGAACAGTGCCAATGCGAACATGGTTAACTTTTCGGGCAGAAAAGACGGAGAGGCTGTTTACATGAACGTGAAGCTCTCTGTACCAGAGGAAAACAGAGTGGATGACTTATCCTTGCTCAGCCATGGTGACAAGCTGTATACCAAGGATGGACAAAACGAAGGCTGGAACCATGTCTCAGGGGATAGCCCGGCCCTGCATCAAGAAATGAACAACTGGAACCCCGTCGCTTCGTTTCAGCAAATCGACGGTATGAAACGAAACGTCCGGATGCTGCCTGATGAGAATCCAAAGGACGATTTTGAAGCGCTTGGAGTTGTATTGGATTCTGCCAAACTAAAAAGCTGGCTTGTTGCTCAAATGCAAGAACAAACAAAGTCGGGAGCAAAAGTCCAATCGATAGCAGGGCGAGAGAAACCCTACATACCGAAGCTAAAGCTAGCGATGTCACTCTCAGAAGGAAATTGGAGAGGGGCGCCTGCCCATCATTCTGGACCCACGATTCAGTCCAAGAAAAAGGTGGACGTAAATGAGCTCGTGAACCAGATGGAAGTGGAGGCAGAGTACACGATTCACTACAACAAAAAAACGATGCTCCCCACGAACATGACGATGTCCATTCGATCTGCGTACGATTTGAACGATCAGCGTGTAAAAGAGCATACGCAAGTAGAAACGTATTTGCAGCAATACGGAACAGTAGCCCCCATCACAGTTCCAGAGGAAAAAAGCAAATAGGGAGTAAGAGTAATTAAGTGAGACGTTCCTCTTGCAAAACAGACAGGAGCGTCTTTTTTTTTGTCAGGGAAAATTGAGTAAATGAGGTAACGTCCTCGATGCTTTTTACGTACTTCTTATGTGGAAGAAAATCTATGCGGTAGCGGTATTTTTCGATGGAATCAGCATGATGAGAAGGAATCATGGAAAACATTGTCGAACATACAACAAGACTATCTTTTTTCGTCGAATAATCTGTACAATGGGAAAGATGCCTGATGGATCAGACGAAAATGCGTATTTTATCCGCAGCAGCGAAGCTTTTTGATGTTCATGGCTACAAAGGAACCTCCGTAAGACAAATTGCCTCTGTTGCTCAAGTAAATTCCGCGCTGATTTCCTATCACTTTGAAGGGAAGCAAGGAGTCCTGGAGACGCTGATTGCTTCTTACTTTGAGACGTTGTTTCGCCTTTTGGAAGAACTGGAAAACGAGCAGGACAACATCCCTGCCTATCAACGATTGGAACAAGTTGTGCAGCTATATTTGCAATTTCAATGTGAGCATGCGCCTATCACGCGGTTGATTCACCGTGAGCTGAGCGTGGAATCCATGCTTGCTCGTGAAGTGATGACGCTATATATGAGCCGATGGAAGCACGGGCTTTCACGTGTGATCGAGGGCGGTGTCGTCTCGGGTGAGTTTTTGCCCGTCTCTATTGATCGTACAGTACTGGCTATGACGAGTCAGATGATATATCCATTTTTGCAACCACAAATGGTTCGCCAGGTCTATGATCTGGAGCCATCTTCCGAGGAGTTCGTCCAATGGCTGCAAACCTCGATTATGTGTTATCTGCGAGGTTCTTTGCTGCCTGCTTAGGCGTGGCCTCTCCCAATGAATGATTCTAGTAAGGGGATGTATGACAAGTGAAACGAAAACTATTCATGCTCTGTTTGGCAGGCATGTTGTTATATACGAATCCGGTTTATGCAACACCGTTTCCAGATAAAAAAGATGAAGTTGTTCAGGACGCTGACAACTATTTGAAAAAAGAAGACAGAACCGCCTTTGCAAATTCATTGAACGGCCTACCAGGCAGCTACAAAGTCGTGGTAGTGGAAAGCACCGCACCAGAAGCTGAATCTCCAGATATGTATGCACAAAAGCTGTTTGACAATTACAATTTGGCCGATGATGCACTAATGATCGTACTTGACATGAACACCGAGCAGCTGGGGATTTATGCCGGTCCTTCTTTGCAGGAAAAAGGTGCGACGCTGACATTACTGCATGAAAAGATCGCGTCTTTTTATGACGCATTTCGTACACAAAAGCAGTATTTGACCGGTATACAAACTGTAATCGCGGAAGTAAACAGGGAGCTAAGCCGCATTGAAAACAAGCAAGCAACAGCAATACCGGATGCGACCGACGCTAGTAAGGCGCCAGAGAGCGAAAGCAGTAGCGCACTCGGAGGTATTCCGTGGTGGATTTATCTGGTTGGTGCGGTATTTGCCGGGTTATCGATTGGCTTGATATACGCGATGATCAGACGCCGTGCTATTTTTGCCCAAGTAGATGATGTAGAGGATTGGAAGGAAGAGCTCGTTGAGAAGATCAATGTCATCGAGGTGGAAAAACCGCTTCGCCGTTCCAGCGGCATGACAGAAGTACGTTACCACCACTTGGCAGACAAAAAAGAAAATCTGTTGCGCATTCGCATCCCTGATGTGGAAATGATGATTCTCGATGCGGAAGAGGCTTGTGATCGTTTCCGTTTTACGTTGGCACTTGGTATGTTGAATGAGGCGAGAGAGGCCATTACAAAAATTGAGGATGAGCTGGATGAGCTAAAAACAGACACATCCAAAGTGGCAGTTACCAAGCAAGAAAATAAGGTTGTTGTTCCTGAGATCGGAAAGCAAGTGGAGCAGATGGAACGACGTTTGTCCGATTTGCGTCTGGAGTACGGATTGTCTTTCCATGAATTGAAAGCATCGCTGGATGAAGTAGACACGATGCGAAAACTCGTGAAAACTGCGCGGGCAGCAGGGGACGACATTGCCGCCTACGAAACCACACAAAAAGCTCAGCAAGTACTGGAGCAGGTAGGACAAGCGATGGAGCTTATTCCAAAGCTTGTGCAACGCGTGAAAAAAGAATTGCCAGAAGAATTCAAGCATCTGGAAGAAGGAATTGAGCAGGCCGTTCGTGACGGCTTTGATTTAAAACAGGATTCCTTGGACAATGCCCTCTTGCAGGCGAAGCAATTGGTCATGTCAGCGAAGAGCTCTTTGGAAGAGGGCAGCCTGGAAATGGTGTTGACCCATGTCAAAGCGTTCGAAGTGCTCATTGATGCGACGTATCAAGCGATAGAAGATGGCGTTCTTGCACGTGATGAAGCTGCAGCCACGGTGTATGCAGAAGTTGAATTGGAACCGCAAGCAGAAGGAAATCAAGGTAAAGATGAAACAGACTTTGTGCAGGAAGAAAAGAGTGCAGAAGTAGGCGCGGTGGAACAGGATGATTCGCTACAGCAAGTAGCTGCGACGCCCACGCCTGTGGAGCCGGAGATTCGTACACCGGAGCCGACTTTAGCTAGCGAGATCGAGCATTCTGCCAGCGAAGAAAATCCAGGAATAACAACTTCTTTCCAGCAGACGAAAGTGGAAGAAGAGCGAGCGGTGAGAGGAAGATCCTCAGAGCTGAGTGAAGCTGAACGTTCCGTGTTGTTGCAAGCAATTCCTCAGCTTTTCAACAAAAAAGCAAAAAAGCCGGCTCCAGAAGTCAAAGCTGAGGAACCTGTGTACGAAGAAGAAGAAGAAGAAGAGTACGAGTTGGTCATGCCGAAGAATCAGCCTGAACAGGAAGAGATGATTCCGGAAGAAGAAGAGCAAGCGTATTTGGTCATCGAAACGGAAGACGATGCGCTGGATGAACTGGAGCGCATTTCTAACACATTAGTCCGCGTTCGTCAGCAAATCAAGCGTAGCTACTTGCCAGGCATTCCGGATCAATTGAAATACATGTTTGAAGAAGTTGTACAAACGTTGGGCCGCGTGCAAACGATCATGGAACAGTACCGCTATGATCTGGAAGAGGTCGCCATGCTGGTCCAGGACGCGAGTGATTTGGTCGGCGAAACAGAGCGAATGGCAGAACGAATTATCGCAACTTGCCAGATGGCAGAGGGTGCCATCCAGTATACAAACCGGTATCGCCGCCAAAATCGTCAGGTCAATGAGTTGTTGACGAAGGCAGAGATATCATTTCGACAACTAGCTTTCGCAGAAGCGTATCAGCTTGCCGAGGAGGCCCGGCTGGTAATCGAAGGCGCACCAGCCGAAGATGACAACGGTTGGCTTCTCCGTCGTAAGAAAAAGGGTTGAGCCAGATGATGGTCTTTCCTCTCTTCTTACTGGCAGTTGGGATTCTCGTCATGGTACAGCCGCAGACAAAACGTTGGCAATCGCGGATGAACGCTCATTTTCAGGGAGACGAAAGGCGCGTTAAGCAGCGTGCCAACACGTTTTTTCTGTTGGGTCTAGGCTTTTTGCTCGCTGGATTTGCGTATTTGTTCCGCCTTGTCGGATAAACCGATCATCAATGATAAAGCACCTGCTATGAAAAGATGGATGTACCGTCTTTGGTAGCAGGTGCTTTTTGCTGGGTAAAAAAAAAGAAGCATCGCTCACGCAGGCGATGCCCCATCTAGGAAGATAAAGGGAGTAAGGTCTGTTAAACCAGCACATTACAACTAGGGGGGAGTAATGTGCTGATTTCTCTTTTCATGAAAAGAGAACCTGATTCATAGTTTCCCCATTCCCTGATCATCTAAACGTCATTCTCGTAAAAAAATTCAAATGCTTCCTGCGCACTATGCGTACCCGCAGAATAGCCAGACGAAAAGGCGATGGTGATGTTGTAGCCACCTGTATGGGCGTGGACGTCCATGACCTCTCCAGCGAAATACAACCCATCCATGAGCTTGGATCTCATCGAGCGTGGATCGATCTCTTTTACACTCACACCGCCACCTGTAATGAACGCTTCCTCAAGAGAGAGCGTCCCCGTAATGGTGAGTGGAAAAGCTTTGATCAAGTTCGTGAACTTGCTCCACTCTTGTTTCTTCATATGGCTGTAGGTTGTTTCATCCGAAATTCCTGCCAAGGAAAGCAAGAGTGGAATAATCCGTTCGGGGAGGAAGCCTTTTATTGCATTTTTTACTGCCTTTTTTGGCTGCTCCTCAATCAGCTGCCAGCTTTCCGCCGTGATTTCCTCGGCCGTTTTGTCAGGCATGAGATCGATCGTCAGAGATAGAGGAACCGCTCCGTATTTTCGTTGCGACACAGAGACATAATGTCCCATGCGCAGGGAGGCGGGTCCTGATATTCCGAAATGAGTGAAGATCATATCGCCTTCCTGTGTATTGATCTTTTTCCCATTTGGCGCATACAACGTCATCGTGATGTCACGCAGCGACAGACCCTGGATCGATTTATCGCGAATAAAAGAGTCATTGGCTGTAAGCGGTACTTCAGTAGGATACAGCTCTGTGATCGTGTGCCCGGCTGCTTTTGCCCACGCATAGCCATCGCCTGTAGAGCCTGTCTGTGGTACAGAACAACCCCCGACGGCAATAATCACACAAGGCGCGGTTATTTTCTCACCAGACTGGAGCATGATGCCACCGACTCTACCTTCCGAGTAGAGAACTTCCTTTACAGCGGCGTTTAAATGAATGCTGACACCTCTTTGCTTCAACAAATCAATCAACGCTTGGGCGACTGTCACTGCTTTATCTGTGACGGGAAACATACGGCCCCGATCCTCTTCTTTTAACGCGACACCCAACTCCTCAAAAAACTGGATAATCTCACGGTTGCCGAATTGGGTGAGAGCACTGTACATGAAGCGACCATTTCCCGGCATTTGTTTGATTAATTCATCTTGTTCCTTGGCATTGGTTACATTGCAACGACCGCCGCCCGATATGATGAGCTTGCGTCCGAGCTTCGAGCCTTTTTCCACGAGACAAACTCTTGCTCCTTGGCCAGAAGCAGCAATAGCAGACATCAGCCCAGAGGGGCCACCGCCTATGATAATAACGTCATACTTGTATTGTGATCGATTCATTTCATTCTCGTCCTTTGTTGTATAAGGTTGGGCAAACACCATTTTACCACAACCTACCCACCCGGCGCGCCATTCTAGCTAGGATAAAGAGGACGAGGCACCTAAAATATCAGTCAACGGCTGCTTTTCTAAGACGTAACGAACGATGGATTGATCACGGAGGATATTCGTAACGACATAACCTTTGGCAAAATAGGCGGTGAACAATTCGCGCGTCATCTCTCGCCACATGGAAGCGACGGTCATATCAGCTCGTTTAACATCCTGGAAGAAGGCAGGGACAGGTAGTAGCACGATAGGCTCTTCGCGTGACAAATCGATTTCGATAGGATGTGGAATGCCATCCTTGATTTCCAGACGCAACAGGTCAGGTACCTGTTCAAGAGAGGGAGTAGGGTTGTTCCCTGCCTGACGCGATTCCACACGATCGCTTCCGATCATCCATTCCACGAGGAAACGGTCTGTCGGCAGTCCTCGATTAAAGTCGTCATCAAGCTGTCCGTAGCAGTTTGGCAAATACGTTCGAACGATACCTCCCAGCTTGGCGATGTTGAGAACACCGTTTACAGTCTCTAGCGGATCGTAGGTCCATGTGATTTTGGAATAGCCCGCAGCAGCCGCTTCTTCCTTTTGCAGCCATTTCATTTGTACGCCCAGCCCCTGCTTGCGATACTCTGGCAAAAAGCCGAGCATGTGCGAACAAAGATGGGGTTCTCCATTGGTGAAGCCCGGGAAGCTGTACAAGAAGCCAATCATTTCCTCGCCATCGAATGCCCCTAAAAACAGACCGCCAAACTTGTGCATGGTGAGTGTCATATGGTGAGGAATAGCACTAGAAGGGTCCCATATTTTTCCTTCCATTCTTTCTAATTGCTCAATTTCACTGAATTCGGACAACTTTCGAAACGTGATTGCCATCTGCTTTTTCCCCCTCAAAACGATTCGTGTTTTTTCTTCATTCGGGACAAGATCTTGCATTCCTGCTTGGAGGTAGTTGCGTCTGAATTCTCTCTCGCGGATAATAGAGAAGGTTAACAGGCATGAAACTAGGGTCGGGGAGGATTTTTGGCGATGGAAAATAAATTTCAAGCTGAACTGTGGAACCGTTTGACGCAGGCACCAGGAGCGCCTGGCTTCGAAGGTCCGGTACGCGAGATTATGCGGGAATACATAAGCAGCTATACGAGTGAACTCATGTACGACAATTTGGGAAGTATTTTTGGCGTTATGCGTGGTGACGAGAACGGTCCAAAAATTATGGTAGCGGGTCACATGGACGAAGTCGGCTTCATGGTCACCCGAATTTCTGATAAAGGATTTATTTCATTTCAGACGCTGGGAGGCTGGTGGGGGCAGGTTCTACTCGCGCAACGTGTACAAATTATAACGGACAACGGCCCAGTTGAAGGCGTAATCAGCTCGATTCCACCGCATGTCTTGAGCGACGATCAGCGTAATCGCCCGATGGATGTACGCAACATGTACATTGATATCGGCGTGGATTCACGTGAGGAAGCAGAACAGGTAGGGGTTCGGGCTGGCCAGCAAATCGTACCGGTTTGCCCGTTGCAGGTCATGTCCAATCCGCGCCGCATCATGGCGAAAGCATGGGATAATCGCTATGGTTGCAGTTTGGCAGTGGAGCTCGCAAAAGAGCTGCATGAAAACCCAAATCATCCGAATGTCGTCTACGTCGGGGCTACTGTACAGGAAGAATTGTCCGGGCAGCGTGGCGCGAAAACTGCCGCTGCGTCCATTGATCCGGATTTGTTCCTGGCAGTGGATGCGAGTCCAGCCACAGACATACCAGGGGTAAAAGATGATGGCGGCAAGCTCGGCGGTGGACTTTTGATGCGCATCTACGATCCGATGTACGTCATGCCGGTAGGATTGCGTGAGCTTCTTATCTCCACGTGCGAAGAAGAGAACATTCCGTACCAGATTTATGTGGCAAAAGGCGGGACGGATGCAGGTGTCGTTCAGTACCATGGCAAGGGAGTGCCGTCTGCCGTTATTGGAATTCCTTCCCGTTACATTCACAGCCATGCTTCGATCATTGACCGCGAGGATTACGAGGCAGCCAAGCGTCTCTTGTTCAGTGTCATTCGCAAGGTGGACCGTGCGACGTGGGAAGCTATTTTGCCTAGATAAGTGAGTAGAAAGCGGAGGAATGCTTTTGAACGCGATCATATTGTATACACGGCGTCAGGGCGAAGCGACGTCGTTTGAATTTAATGTGTTTGACAATCAATTTGCTACGGAGAATCTGGCAGTGCGCAAGGTGTTGATGGCGATGCTTGCAGCCGTTTCCAACAAATTGACTGATCTGGAAGTGGAGTACAACGACAGCATCCTGGTGGAGAAGGTCGGGGCGAAGCGCGCTGGTGAACTGCTTCGTTTTCTCGGGGCAACAAAAGAGAACATGCGGGAAAATCTAAGCAATGGTGTAGTGGTCAGTCGGATCTTTCATGCGCCTTTTACACAGGAGCACTATGAATACTTCTACAACCTGACGGACATCGCACAGCTGTCACACTATCGCTTACAAGAGGGCAAAGAGGATCGCATCGTGTTTTATTTCACACGCTATCTCCAACTGATTGCGCCTGATGAAAAGTCTCGTCAAGTATTTTTGGAGGGATTGGAAGAATTCTCCTTGCCGTACAAGCTCGTACCGATTTCGTAAAGGAATTGAAAAAAGTCATTTTGCCCTTGCATGAAGGCGCAAAATGACTTTTTTATTGATTGCCTAAGGGTTAGGTGGAAGGACGATTGGGTCCCTCCAGTTTTTTGTCTCCATAGCCTGGCGCATCGTTTTGAACGTTTTTGGGCTGGCGATTGCGTTCGTCTGGTTGATTTTGCTGTAGGGAGGAGTTCTTGTTTTGCTTAGTCATATAACTACCCCTTTCTCAGAGTCATGGCTGCCAAGGCGCACTCGCCTAAGCACTTCCATCTGCTTTTCTTGTTGATGCTGTGCGTGTTCCACTGCGTTCATGTGGCCCCTTCCTCTTTGCGAGTTTTTGTGGGGGAGTCAAGTACAGCATTTTTGTGGCGAGGGATGGCGTATAGGGCAAACAGACCAAGAACCGCCGCCAAAAACAGTGTAATCACTCCGTAGCCAATCCACGGATAGATGCTCCCGACTCCCCCAAGCTTTTCAACCATTGCTCCACCCAATCCTGTCCCAAGAGCCGTCCCAAGACCAGAGACGAAATTGGAAAAGCCAAAGTAAGCCCCCAGCCATTCTTCTTTTGCGAAATGAGTGACGAGACTGTCCAGCATGGGCATAAACAGCATCTCACCCAAAATGAATAGAATCGCAGCCCCGGACAGTGTGAGGAAGTGGTTTGCCCATCCCATGAGCGTTAATCCTGCACCCAACAAGATCGTTCCCATTGTGACAGACAAGTACGGATTGATGCGCTGTAGGACAAAACGTGAGATCAGCCCTTGCAAGACCACGACACTGAGCGAGTTGATCGTCCAAATGAGGCCAATCATCGTAGCGGAATGCAGGACATGCTCTCCCCGCAGCGGCAGGATCATGGCGAATTGAGCATAGATCGCCCAGATTAAGAGCGAGATCGTGGAAAAGAGCAGAAAGCTGCGATGGGTCAAGATGTGACGATACTCCTTGAGCGGCGTTTGCTTACAATCAGTTCCCACACAACGATCATCGGGAAGGATGAAGCGAGAAAAAACAGCAAGTGCTCCGTACACAAAGGCAGCTACGAGAAACGGCTGTTTCCCACCCGCAGTCATCCATGTAATGATCAAGCCTGCGACAATAATCCCGCTGTGAGCGAGTATCCCTCTCCATGAGAAGGCAGCCGTTCTTTGATCCTCATCCACTTCATCCGCGATCATGGCTTTTATGGTAGGAGCGAGTAGACCAAGACCCAAGCCGTTGACCGAGGAGAATAACAAGAAGAAACCATAGGAATGGCTGAAGTGATAGCCTGCCATGGCACATCCTTGAAGGAATGCCCCCAAGGCTAGAATGGTACGTTTGCCCCAGCGATCTGACATCAAGCCGCCTGCCAAGCTTCCGATTTGGTATGTGATGCTTCCCGCTGCCAAAATGATGCCGACTTGAGAGAGTGAAAGAACCCGTACCTTTTGCAAAAAGACTGGGAAGACGGGAATGACCAGGTAAGAGGCCATGTGCATGAAAAAGACGACTAGCAGTAACAGCAGGTAAGGCTTGTTGCGTAACAGAGATCCAGTAGAGGCTGTCATGTTCGTCTCCTCTTTGATTCATTCCTCTCTAGTATGAGTGGAAAAGGAGTGTCCCTATGCGTCGTTTTTCACAACAAAGTAGGCCAGCACACAAAATCAATATGAAGGCAGGCAAGTGTCCAATCCAACAAGCGTGGAACCACATATACCTATAGGGAAAGGTACCATGGGCGGTATGGAATGGTGCGAGGAGCGCGGCAGGATGAAGGGGGGATCTGACGTGAGAGGATTTGGTTTCTTCAACGAGGAAGGTTTCGAAGTGATCATCTGGATCATCGTGATCGTTTTTCTCCTCGTTATATTTTTTGACGAAGGGATAGATTAAGATGAGTGGATATCGACCGGTTCGGCAATTGAATCACTATTACAAAACAAACGATGCTTTCAAGAAATGGATCCGTGCCAATGAGCAATGGTTCAAGCAAAATCCAGAGGTTTTTAACCAGATGCTGCGCAATCCAAAAATGGTCAACTTGTTTACGGATCTTATGATCATGAACTCGCCGCGCATTGAAAAGAAACTGAAGAAATGGAGAAGGAACCAACGCTGATCGACCCGGCATGCTGCCCAATCTAGCATGCCGCTTTTTATTTGAAACGCTGGCGAGTTCTGTTATAAAACCGGGATGACGAGCGTAGGGATAAGCATATACTGCTTGTTCGAAGAAAGGATGAAGCACAACATGGCACAAGTCATTTTGACGTTTTTCGTGGCTTATGGCATTGTGGTCGGCGGCGCTCTCTCAGGTGGGGTGGGCGCTTTTCTCACTGAAAAGCCTCCGCTGTTATCGATGGCCCAATTGGCTGACCAGCTCAAAATATGGGGATTGGTTGGGGCATTGGGCGGAACGTTTGATTCGTTTTTGCAGATCGAAAAAATACTGATGGGAAATTTGACACCTGTCTTCAAACAGCTCGTGATGATCGTCGTCGCATTCTTGGGTGCCCATATCGGAACGATTTGTGTGCATTGGCTGGTACAGGTGCGCTCATGAAAGTGATTCTTTGGAAACGTTACCTCGCGCTTTTGCTCATGGGGTGCGTGTTGGGCGGAACCGTGATTTTATTTACATACGGACGCGAAATGGAGCAGATGATGCTAATCAAAAAAAGCTTGGAGCTGCAAAACAAAAAACTGTACGAGGAAAATCTGGAGCTGAAGCAAAATCAGCGGGTCTATCGCAAAAAGCAAGAGACTGTCATCGAAGACGTACGCGCTTCTGTACTCACTGTAGATCAGAAGCAGCCGCTTCATGCCACTATTGTGGTACAAGTAGTTGATCGCGTGGAAAAGGATCTCGCTTCGTTAAAAGGGAAGAAGGTTGAGCAGGTTGCGGAGGTCCATCAGGTCTTGCATGAAATGCTGCGGCGCCGCGAATATATTTTGTCTGATCGAACGACAGTGGAGGTACGAATCAAAACAGTCGTGATTAGTAGAACGTTGCATGTGTTCGTGACAGCGGACGTTATACCGGATGATGTTTGGCAAAAGATTGCGCGAAACTTTCTATTTCTTCCACCGTATATTTCAATATAGAATATCTGATAGCCAGATCATGTAGGTCTGGGTCGGTATAAAGGAGAGGCGAACATATGTCCATGTTCAAAAAATTATTGGCTAGTGTAGGTATTGGCTCTGCGCAAGTAGATGCACGTCTTGAGCAGGATTCACTCATTCCCGGAGATATGGTCAGAGGTGAGGTCCATATCAAGGGAGGAGATGTCGCCCAGGAAATCGACGAAATCTACATGTATGTCGTCACACACTATGAAAAAGAAAGCAACGACTCTAAGACCAAGGAAGAATGCACACTTGTCAAATACCGTCTGTCTGAGCGGGTACAATTGAAACCGAAAGAGGAAGTCGTTCTGCCATTCGCTTTTCAATTGCCGTATGAGACGCCATTGACAATGGGGCGTCAACCCGTTTACTTGCGGACAGGTCTCGATATTAAAAATGCGATCGACCCAGGTGATTCCGATTTCATCGAGGTTCGCCCACATCCGTTAATGACCAAAGTGTTGGATGCTGTTCAACAGATCGGATTCCAGCTGTACAAGGTAGACTGCGAATACAATCGCCACCTTGGCCGCAATCATCCGTTTGTACAGGAATTTGAATTCCGTCCGACAGGGCCATACCGCAGTAGATTGGAGGAGCTCGAAGTAGTCTTCTACCTTCGCGATGGCGAATTGGAAGTTTTATTGGAACTGGACAAACGTGCGCGCGGCTTTATGGGGGCATTTGAAGAAGCGTTTAACCTTGATGAACGCTATGTCCGTTTCCGCTTAACGAATGCAGACATGAACAGACATACGCATGTCATTGCCGAAGCGATTGAAGCGCTTATTAAGAAGCAGCTTCGCTAGAGAATGATACCAAAAAGGCCTGACGGGGTGAAAATAACCACTCTGTCAGCCTTTTTTCTTTATGAAGGTCTTCTCGCTTTTCTCTCTACCCAAATTCCTGTACACAACCTTCTTTTTAATTTTTCGATTTGGATGTATAGGGCTGGATTTTTCTGACAATACTGTGAGCATGAAGAATCCAGAGGAGGATATTATAATGAATTTGTTAGAAAAAACGAGAAAAATTAATGTGATGCTTCAAAAAACAATGGGTGGCAGCGGAGTAGGCTTCCAAGATCTCGCAAGACTATTATCTGAAGTGATTTCTGCAAATGTTTACATCATTACCGCAGATGGCTCAATCCTGGGAAGTGGAATGAATCAGGAGATTTCCCTGCAAGAAGAAGGGCGTTCATCCACGCAGCTACAGGAAGGTGTACATCAGAAGCTGCTAGAAGCTTCACAAACCTTGGCCAACGAGCCGGTTACCAGCCCGTACAGCCTGGTTCCAAAAGAGTTGAATTCGATCTTCCCGCAAATGATGACGACGATTGTTCCTATCAACGCAGGGGGGAGCCGTCTTGGCACACTCGTCCTGCTGCGTGCTTACGGTCAGTTTGAAACAGAGGATATGATTTTGGGCGAGATCGGTGCTACCGTGATCGGTATGAAAATCGTTCGGCAGCGCACAGAACAAATTGAAAATGAAGTGCGTGACAAAACCTTTGCCAAAATTGCACTCTCTTCGTTGTCCTACAGTGAACAGATCGCGATTGAAAAAATTATGGAGCAATTGGATGCGCGCGAAGGCTTGCTAGTAGCTAGCCAGCTGGCAGATCAAGCAGGTCTGACACGTTCGGTCATCGTGAACGCTCTTCGCAAGCTGGCAAGCGCAGGTGTGCTAGAATCCCGTTCGTTAGGAATGAAGGGTACCTATATCAAAGTGCTGAATGACAAATTCCCGTCTGAATTGGCGAAATGGAAAACCTCATAATTTGCCACGAGCTACGAGAGAAGCTCTCCCTGAACGGGAGGGCTTTTGTTTATGAATCAACAAGTATAGCAGAAGCGATAAAACGTTCATAATTTAGCGATTGAACAAATGATTTTCTTCCCTTTATAATGTCCACAAAGGTTTAAACTTCAAAAAATTCAAAAATTAAAGTTAATACTTCAAAATCGAATGGAGGGTCTATGAATGAAGGTGATTATTGGTGGGCTTGCACATGAAACGAATACGTTTTCCAATGTGCCGACGACGCTCGAGATGTTTCAAAGCTATGAGTGGGATTATCATGAAACGATTGTGAATCGCAATCGGGGCGTTCGCAACTTTCCGGGAGGGATGGTGGATCGCGCCGAAGAGCTGGGCATCGAGCTACTGCCGACCTTTCTCACCTTTACGTATCCAGCGGGGACGATTTTGCGAGAAGCGTATGACCGGATTAAAAAGGAGCTTCTTGACACGATTGCTGCGACAGAAGGTGCAGATGCCATTTGTCTGGGGCTTCACGGAGCGGGGGTTGTAGAAGGAATCGATGATCTGGAGGGCGATATTCTGGCATCAGTGCGTCAGCTGGTCGGTTATGACATTCCTTTAATTGTTACGCTCGACCTCCATGCAAACATGACACAAAAAATGGTGGATGAGGCTGATGCGCTCCTGGGTGTTCACCTCTACCCGCATGTGGATTGCTATGAACGCGGTATTGAAGCAATCGACCTGGCGCATAAGATGGTTACGGAAGGTATCAAGCCAACCATGCATTTGACCCGACTGCCACTATTGATCCCGACATCTGCTACTCATCATTCCCCGGCACGTGAAATAAACGAAGCCTGCTGGGCGTGGGAAAAGGAAGAAGGCGTCATCGACTGTGCATTCTTCCACGGTTTTCCGTACACGGACATTCCTGAGCTGGGCGTCTCCGTTTTGAGCGTGACGAATAACGATCAGGAGCTCGCCAAAAAGGTGAGCGAAGATGTCGCCTGTCTGATTTGGGAAAAACGGGATGAATTCGAGCTGAACATGCCCACTCCTGCCGAGGGAATTGCGATGGCACTGGAAACGGAAGGCATGCCTATCGTAATCAATGAGACCTCAGATAATCCAGGCGGAGGCACACCCGGAGACGGAACGCATTTGCTGCGGGCGATGCTGGAAGCCAAGCTGACAAATGCATGCTTTGGATTTATTTACGATCCCGAAGTGGTCCAGATTGCCCACCAGGCTGGAGTAGGCGCTACCGTACAGCTATCACTGGGTGGAAAGACAGACTACCTGCATGGAGAACCACTTGAAGTAACAGCCTACGTCAAAGCTTTGACAGATGGAAAATTCATTGCTACGACGCCGATGGGGCAAGGGGGACATGAGAATTTTGGCAAGTCCGTTCGCTTGCAAATCGACGGGGTTGACGTCCTGGTTTGCTCCGTGAAATCGCAAGTGCTGGATGAGCAAATTTTTCTGTTGCACGGAATGGACGTGACCAAATACAAGATCGTGGCCTTGAAATCAAGCACACATTTCCGAGCATCCTTCGAACCGATCAGCGCACGCGTCATTACCGTCGATTCGCCGGGATTGACGACGCTCAACTTCCGCTTCTTCAAATACGAGCGCGCCATTCGCCCGATTTACCCGTTAGACCCAGCCACAGAGTGGAACCTACATCAATTGACAAGGAAGTAGATGATCATGGAATCCGTACAGGAGCGCATCCGCAAGCATTATCCGGAATTGACCAACCAACAAAAACTCGCAGCCAAATACATTCTCGCCGAGCCGAAGACCGTTGCACTGCAACCAGCCAAAGTTGTCGGGGCATTGAGCGGCACAAGCGAGACGACAATCATCCGACTATCCTACGCTCTTGCCTACTCCGGGTACAGTGAACTGCAAAGTGAGATTCGCAGCTCCTTATTGGAAAAAGTCCCAAAAGCTGATGCCATCCACAGTTTTCGCACAGCGGCAGTGGAGATGAAGGGAAAACAAGACCTGATTTCTTATAACATGGAGCAGGATGTTGCGTATATTCGGCAAACGTTAGGGGAATTGCAAAAGAATCATCTTTTGCAAGCGGTTTCAAGTATTATGGCAGCCAAACATATTCTCGTTGTAGGATTTCGCAGCTCCTATGCTCCAGCCCACTGGCTCGCCTTTACACTGAATGTCGTCAGAGGAAACGCGCATCTGTACAATGGGCCAGTTGATGACGTCAACTATTTGTTGACCCAGATCAATCAGGATTGGCTCGTGATCGCACTCTCCTTTCCCCGCTATACGAGTGAAACGATCCTGTTTGCAAAAGCAGCCAAAGAGAGAGGCGCCAAAATCATTGGGATTACAGACGATGAGCTATCTCCGATTGGGCCAGTAGCTGATCAAATTTTAAAAGTCAGCGCACCTGCTCCTACTGCCTTAAAAGGAATGACGGCGATCTTTTCCATGCTGAATATTTTGATTAGTGGTGTGGTTCAGGCTGATGGAGAACAGGTACAACAAAGACTGAAAGAATACGAAGAGACAAGTCGACAAATATACCCGTTTGCGGAAGGGACAGAAGTGTAGCGGCTATTGATAAGGGGGATGTACATGAAGATTCACAGGTGGAAGCAAGGGGCCTTGAGTGTATTTGTAGCAACGGCGTTGATTGCAGGCTGTTCCTCACAGCCGACCAATCAAGCGGGGAATGACACGTCGGCCAAAGGGAACACATTAGTCATCGCTTCCTTGACGGACCCAGACTCGCTTGATATGCACAAAACGAGCTGGCTGAGCATGGAAAACAGTCTAATATACGAGCCTCTGTTAACCCGTGATGCAACAGGCAAACTTCAACCGCGTTTGGCAGAGAAGTACGAAATCTCGCAGGACGGCAAGGTTTGGACATTTATCCTCCGCAAAGATGTCCGCTATCACTCTGGCGATCCAATGACGGCAGCATCCGTAAAAGATTCCTTTGACCGTTTGCTCACCATATCGCCTGTGAAGGGGCTTGCAGGTCCGATTGAAAAAGTGGAAGCAACAGACGAACATACGCTCAAGGTGCATTTTAGCCAACCGTTTGCCCCGTTTGTAAACGTCATTGTCGGAGGATTAGTCTCGCCTCTTGACGCCAAAAAGGCAAAAGAATTAGGGGATGGCTTCGCAGATAACCCATCTGCAACGGGGCCGATCATCTTTGACAAACGCGAGCGGGGGGCTTCACTCACCTACAAGAAAAATCCCGATTATAACTGGGGACCGGAGTACGCTGCCAACAAAGGTCCTCTGCAATTCGACAGCATGATGTTCCGGTTTATGAAAGACGACGATACGCGCCTGATGGAATTCAAAAAGGGTACGGTCCATGTGTTGTATGATGCGCCGCCGAACTCGGTTGCGGAGCTTGAGACACTGCCCGGAGTCAAGATTGAGAAAGTAATGGACATTGGAAACAAATACATCGCATTGAACAATAAGCACCCGTTGTTTTCAGATGTCCGTCTGCGCAAAGCAGTAGCCCTCTCCGTAGATCGCGATCCACTTGTTCAGGTAGCGTTGAACGGCTTCGGCAAGCCGGTCTATGGTCCTTTGGCACCCACGATTTATGGCTACAGTGAAGCGATTGAAAGCAAGGCGAAGCAGTTATATACGAGAGATTTAGGCAAAGCCAAGCAGTTGCTAGCGGAAGCAGGCTGGACGGACAGTAATGGGGATGGCATCGTAGATAAGGACGGAAAACCGTTGTCGGTAGAAATGCTCGTTTCTCAAGAGCCAGCATTTCAGCGAGCGGTGCAGATATTGCAGAGCCAGCTGAAAGAAGCAGGGATTGATATGAAAATTAGCGTGCAAGAAATGACAACCATCAAAGAGCGCATTTCGAAAAAGTCGTATGACATGGCTTTGATGTACTACGGCTGGTTTGATGCGGATATCTTGTACCTCATTTTTGAAAAGAGCAATTCAACAAGCCGTACTCATTACAACAACCCTGAATTGGATGTTTTACTGAACAAAGGACGTTTGGAAATGAATGAGCAGGCGCGTCTCAAGATTTACGAAGATGCACAGGAGATTTTGGTGAATGACATGCCGTGGGTTCCGTTATGGGTGAGCGAGACGGTGATAGCGACACGTGGTGTCAAAGGCTTTACGGTCAATCCGTACACGCAAAACATTACGTTGCATGATGTCACGCTTGAAAAATAGACAACGGAGGTGAAGGCATGCGCCGATATGTAATAAAAAGATTACTTTCCCTGGTGGGTACACTGCTTGGCGTATCCGTCCTGATCTTCTTGATGGTACACCTCATTCCGGGCGATCCCGCAACACAAATACTCGGACAGTTTGCAACACCAGAGGCCATCAGTCAAATGAGAGCGAAGCTTGGTCTTGATCAACCACTATGGCAGCAATACATGCGGTTTGTCGGAAACCTGTTCACTGGCGATTTGGGAACATCGTTATTCACTGGTGAAAAGGTATGGGATCAGATCATGAACCGTTTCCCGATCACCATGCAGCTTGCCATCCTTAGTGTAATCATTGCCGCAATATTCGGCATTTTGTTAGGCACGATTGCTGCCGTCAAGCAAAACACCATCATCGATCGGCTTGTGGTGCTTACCTCCTTACTCGGTATTTCGGCACCCGGCTTCTGGATTGCCTTGTTTCTCATCTGGATTTTTGCTTACAAGCTGGCCTTGTTTCCGATTTCCGGCTATGAGGGGATTCACTCCTTGCTGCTGCCAGCGATCACCTTGGGTATGGCGGAAGCGGGGATGATCGCCCGTATGACCCGCTCGAGCATGCTGGAAGTCATCAAGCAGGATTACATGCGGACAGCCGAGGCCAAGGGGGCGGCGCTTTTCCGAGTCATTTTGAGCCACGGCCTGCCGAATGCCATTATTCCGGTTGTCACGATGTTAGGTTTGCAGTTCGGTGCGCTCATGGCTGGAGCTGTGGTGGTGGAAACGGTGTTTTCTCTGCAAGGGATCGGCAGCCTGGCGATTGAGGCGATCAGTAAACGGGATATGCCGACCATACAAGGCATGGTGTTTTTCATGGCGTTGATTTTTGCCTTAACCAATTTGATCGTGGATCTCATTTACAGCCGGATTGATCCGCGTATCCATTTCGACTAAGGAAGGAGCCGATGAATGGTGAACAGTAATCGTCCGGAGTCGTATTGGGGAGGGATGGGCAAACGGCTGAAACGCAATAAGACAGCAATGGCGGGTGTAGTCATCCTGATCGTCTTTACACTTGGATCGCTTCTTGCTCCAGTCGTTGCCCCTCATCCTGTCGAACAAATGAACTTTAACAGCCGATTAAGCGCTCCGAGTCTGACGCATCTTCTCGGAACGGATGATTTCGGCAGAGATATTTTTTCCCGTCTGTTGCACGGCGGGCGAATTTCCTTGCTGATGGGTTTGATAACGGTTGTACTTTCTACCTTGATAGGTGTAACGCTCGGTATTATCGCTGGCTATTATCGTCGTGTGGATCTGTTTATCATGCAGGGCATGGATATTCTCATGTCACTTCCTGCCCTGCTTCTGGCGATCGCTGTCATTGCGGTCTTGGGCCCTGGATTAACGAATGCCATGATCGCGGTAGTCATTGCTGTTATTCCGTCCTATGTGCGGGTCGTTCGCTCTGCGGTATTATCCATAAGGGAAAAAGAGTACATTGAGGCTGTTCGCGCTCTGGGGATCAGGGACTGGCAGATTTTGCTGAAACACATTTTACCCAATATTCTCTCCCCAATCATTGTGCTTTCCACCATTCAATTCGGTGTGAGTATTTTGGCTGCAGCGGCCTTGAGCTTTCTCGGGCTGGGTGCGCAACCGCCGATGCCTGAGTGGGGAGCCATGGTTTTTGTCGGCAAAGCATTCTTGAGTCAAGCCTGGTGGATGTCCATTTTTCCTGGATTGGCCATCATGCTGGTTGTCCTTGGCTTCAATCTGTTAGGTGACGGATTACGGGATGCATTCGACCCGAAAACGAGGTAATGGATGAAGGGGGGCACGAGCTGATGAAAGAGGTACTTTTGGAAGTAAAGGATTTACGCTTGCAGTTTAAGACGGATAAGGGTGAGCTGCCAGCGCTACAAGGCATTTCTTTTCAACTGAAAAAAGGGGAGACGGTAGCGTTGGTAGGCGAGTCTGGCTGCGGAAAAAGCGTGACGTCCTTGGCGATTATGGGACTCTTGTCCCGGGCGAACGCACAGATGGAGGGAAGCATTCGATTTCGTGATATCTTATTGAACCAGTTGAGTACTGGTGAACTTCGCAACATTCGCGGAAAAGATATCGCGATGATTTTTCAGGAGCCGATGACGTCGCTCAATCCGGTCCATACGATTGGCCGACAGCTAGAAGAAGTGTATCAACTGCATACCGATTTATCGAAAAAAGAACGCCAAGCAAAAGCGATTGAAATGCTCAAAAAAGTGGGCGTGCCGAGGGCAGAAGACATCATGCGGGACTATCCCCATCAGCTTTCGGGTGGGATGAAGCAGCGTGTCATGATTGCGATGGCGATGGCTTGCAACCCGGATTTATTGATCGCAGACGAGCCGACGACCGCACTGGATGTGACCATTCAAGCGCAAATTTTGGAACTGATGAACGATTTGAAGGAGAACGATCATACCTCTCTGCTACTCATTACGCATGACCTAGGTGTCGTGGCTGAAATGGCTGATCGTGTACTTGTGATGTACTACGGGGAGATCGTAGAGGAAGCTGACGTTGCCAGTCTGTTTTCGCATCCAAAGCATCCGTATACGATTGGACTTTTACGCTGCATACCCGATCTGGATGAGGAGGAGAAGCTTCGCCTCGATCCGATTGAAGGCAGTGTCCCGCTACTCGGTGAGGTGACACAAGGGTGTGCATTCCGCTTCCGCTGCTCACAGGCCGAGGAGCGATGTTACAAAGAAAAACCGCCGCTGATGGCAACGGGCACAGGCACACAGGCTGTTCGATGCTGGCTGTACGAGAACAAGGAGATGGCGGTATGAGGGATATCTTGTTATCAGTAAACGATTTAAAGACGTATTTTCCAATTAGCAAAGGACTATTTCGCAATCGCGACGAAGTGATTAAGGCAGTCGATGGGGTTTCTTTCCAGTTGCGAAAAGGAGAAACGCTTGGGCTGGTAGGAGAGAGCGGTTGTGGCAAGTCAACGACTGGTCGCAGCATCATGCGACTCATTGAGCCTACGAGTGGAACGATTGAATTTGAAGGACAAAACATTACGGAGATGTCGGCTACACGTTTTCGTCCACTCCGCAAGCGAATGCAAATCGTGTTTCAGGATCCGTATGCATCATTAAATCCACGGATGACCGTGCAAGGGGCTTTGGAGGAAGCGTTAGGCGTCAGAGATCCGCAGATGTCGGCGAAAGAAAGGCGCGATCAAGTAAAAGAACTGCTTCAGATGGTCGGGCTGAATGCTCAATACGCCACACGCTTTCCCCATGAGTTTAGCGGAGGGCAGCGGCAGCGGATCGGGATCGCTCGCGCATTGGCGGTGGAACCTTCATTAATCGTGGCAGATGAGCCGGTTTCAGCACTTGACGTGTCCATTCAGGCGCAGATCGTGAATCTTTTGCAGGATTTGCAGCAGCGTCTAGGCTTGAGCTATTTGTTTATTTCGCACGATCTAGGTGTCGTTCGCCACATCAGCGACCGAATTGCGGTGATGTATCTTGGACGAATTGTCGAAATCGCCAGTAAAAAGGATTTGTTTTTGCGCCCGTTACACCCGTATACAGAAGCACTCATGTCAGCGGTTCCCAAAGCCAATCCGTTTCGGAAAAAGGAGCGAATCGTTCTTTCCGGGGATGTTCCCTCTCCGGCGAATGTTCCCGTTGGGTGTGCGTTCCATACCAGGTGCTCATATGCTACGGAAATTTGCCGTACAGTGCGTCCTGTCGCTACATTAGCTTCGCCGCAACATTATGTCGCATGTCATTTATATGGAATAGAAGGGATGAAGTACATTGAAAATCGAACGAATTGAATTGCAGCAACTACACATGCCACTTCGTTTCCGTTTTGAAACGAGCTTTGGATATACGACCATCAAGGAGCTCATTTTGGTCAGTGTATATGGAGAGGGAGAGGTAGGGCACGCGGAAAGTGTGGCGATGTCGGCCCCTTATTATAGTGAAGAAACGACAGGGACAGCATGGCACATGATGGAAAAGTTTATGATACCGAAGCTGTTTTCGAGTGAGATCGAGACCCCTGAGGATGTGGATCGGTTGTTTGCCCCGATTCGCCGCAACAACATGGCGAAGGCGGCTTTAGAAGGCGCAATCTGGGATCTATACAGCAAGCAGAAAGGAATCTCTCTGGCCAAAGCATTAGGAGGCGAGAAAGCTGTTATCGATGTAGGGATCAGCATCGGTATTGAACCGACTGTTGATCAAGTTTTGGCAAAAGTAGAGCGCCATCTCAGTGAGGGCTACAAGAAGATCAAGGTAAAGATCAAGCCAGGCTTTGACGTCGAGGTGATTCGAGCGATTCGCGAACGCTTTGGCGAGGGTGTCCCGTTGATGGCAGATGCGAACTCCGCTTACACAATGGAGCATTTGGATGTGATGAAGGAGCTGGATCAATATGGGCTGATGATGATCGAACAGCCACTCGCTCATGACGACATTATTGATCATGCCAAGCTGCAAAGGGAGCTGTCCACACCAATCTGCCTCGATGAAAGTATTCACAATGTGGATGATGCCAGAAAAGCGATAGAGCTAGGCAGCTGCGGCATTATTAATATCAAGGTGGGGAGGGTCGGTGGATTAACAGAGTCCAAGCGCATTCACGACTTGTGTCAGGCACACGGCATTCCGGTGTGGTGCGGAGGCATGATTGAGTCGGGTGTTGGCCGTGCACACAACATTGCGATTACTTCTTTGCCGAATTTTACGATCCCAGGTGATACAGCCGCCTCCAGCCGTTACTGGGAGGAAGATATCGTAGAGAATGGTGTAGAGCTGATGGCTCCCGGTCAATTGGCAGTACCAGATAGCCCGGGCATCGGTTATACCCTGAACCAAAAGGCGATCGGCAACTATGTAATTCGCACGGAAAACTTCCGGCCTTAAACCAAAGCTTAACGAAAAAGGGGAGAAGGAACATGGCGGATTGGGTACAGTCGTTTGAGGAATACGCGCAAAAGCTACTTGCAGAGGCAAAAGTAACAGGAACAGTAGTCGGATTGGCAGAGCAAGGAGTGCTAAGGTATTTCCATGGCTTCGGTTTGGCAGACGACACAGAAGATGCAAAAGCATTAACCCCTGATACGGTGTTTGGCATCGGTTCTGTGACCAAGTCCTTTACATGTGTCGCCATCATGCAGCTTCAAGACGCAGGAAAGCTATCTGTTCATGATCCGGTCATCAAGTATCTCCCTGAGCTCCGCACGCCTAATGAAGCTTATACCCGGGAGATCACGATCCAGCATCTGATGACACATACCGCAGGTTTTCCTCCTTTGGATACATTAGCGGGTGCAATGAAAAGAAGCATTGTGGAGGGAGGGGATGACCTGTCCTCTAGCTCCAGTCTTGCTTTTGATCTCGAGAAAGTGGAAGAGATCAATACAAAAGAAGAATTCATGGCCTATATTGGCAAGCTGAATTACGAGTTTTTAGGTGCGCCTGGAACGGAATTTAGCTACTCCAACGACAGTTACGCCATGCTCGGACTGATTATTGAACGAGTGAGCGGGATATCTTACGAGCAGTTTGTGCAGGATCATATTTTGGAGCCTGCGGGGATGAAGAACAGTGCCTTTCTCGTCGAAGATTTGCCTGAGGAAGCTGAGGTCGCTACGCTATTCACGCGGAAAAGCCCTAAGGATGGCGGTGAGGTATACCGTTCCCCTTCATGGTGGGATTCACCATCGATGCGTGCGGCTGGTTTTCTGAAATCGACCATTCACGATCTATTGCGCTATACGGAAATATTTAGAACGGGTGGATTGGTGGGCGAGAATCGCTTGCTCTCATCGGAGAGTGTGCAGGACTTGACGGCGCCTCATGTCTCGATTTCGCCGTTTCAAGCATACGGCTATGGATTGTTTGTAGCCAATTGCCATGATGGAACACTGATTGAGCATGGTGGAGCGATTAAGGGAGTTGCGGCACAAATTTTTGTTTTACCGGAGCGGGGCTTGACAGGAGCCGTACTGATGAACACAGATGGCGGGCCAATGGCCGATTTGATGCATGGCATTTTAAACGCAACCAATGGACGCTCTCCGGATGCAGTGCCGTTCGAATATTCGGATTATGAAATTTCTGTAGATGCACTCGCTGCATTTACGGGGGAGTATCGCTCGTCTGAAGGGGCTACTGTATCGGTAGAAATCGAAGAGAACGGGCTGGTAGCCAAGAGTAATGGAGCGAATATTCCACTTCGTTCAGTAGGAGAAGACAGCTTCGTCATGAAGCGGGGAGAAACGGATATGTTTATCCACTTCGTCCGCAATGAGGCAGGGGTAGTTACCCGGATGGGCTTTGGTGCTCGTCAGCTGATAAAGGTCCTAGCCGAAAAAGAACAAACCGTATAAATAGCGGAACGCGTACCTGCAAGAGCTCATGCTTGCGTGGTGCGCGTTCTTTCTATTTATAGGAAAGGCGTTACGAAGAAAGGGTGGCAGGAAGCTGCTGCTCCTCTACCATAGGTCGCTTCCAGTTCGGATGTTGCTCCATGTTCCGGAACGAGCGGAAAAAGAACAGGCTAAGGCTGATACTTACAAAGATGATACCGCCAAAGAATAAGAGAAGCCCCGGTGTTGTGATGTTTTTGGCGAGAAGAAAGGAGCACAGTGCATAGCTGACTGGCCCGAAGCCAACGGACATCAAGGAAAGCAATGACATGACACGACCGAGCATGCTGGCAGGGACGATACTTTGAATGTAGGTGATAAACGGAATGTTCGTCATACTGAGTGCCATTCCGATGAGAAAATGAGAGACAAGTCCATAGGAAAGCTCCTCAATGAAATAATACGAGCTGATTCCAACTCCCATACATCCGAGAATGACAGGGAGTAACATAAATTTTCCACGGAATCCTTTACACAATGCAGTCAAAATACCGCCGACAATCATGCCCACTCCAAGTGAGGTACTGAGTGAACTAAAAGCACTACCGTCCCATCCGAGGTCATTTACATGAATGGGAATGATCATGTTAACTGGGCCAGAGAACATCATGTTGGTGAACAGTGATGTTGTTAAAATAAGAGCGAGGATCGGGATTGAATACGTAAAACGAATACCTCCCACGATATCCTTGAAATAGGAGCTTGCCCTTGACTCTGATGTCGTGTCTTTGGAGTATGGGTGTGAATGGAGAGAGAGTATAAAGAGTGTTCCTACGAAGAATGTGCATGCCAAGATCAAAAACATGATCGGATAACGAACGGTTCCAATTAATAAGGCAGTAACTACCGGTCCGGCAACCATGCTAATCTGATGGCATAGTTCCATTAAGCTGTTAGCTGGCGAAAGTTGTTCTCGAGAGACAAGTGAGGGCAGAATCGAGCTGCGTGCTGGCCAAAAAAATGCATCGACTGTTCCAAATAAAGCCGCCATGACGTACAGGCTCACTGGGAACCAGTCGCTATTTCCTTGAAGCATAAGCAAACTGAAGCAGGCTAAAATAATTCCCCTCACCAAAAGGGAGGAAAACATAATCCATTTTCGATTCAAACGATCAGCAGCCACCCCGCCCGCCAGCATAAAGAGGAGACGGGGGATGGAAAAACAAATCAAAGTCGTGCCGAGGATTGCTCCTGAGCCGATGGCATTCACGATATACCAGTTGAGCAGGATGAAGAAAGCTCCGTCCGCCATTGCCGAAAATAAAGTGCCGCACCATAATCGCACAAACGATCCATTTTTCCAAAGGGAATTATTTGTCGCCAGAGTGCTCATCTCCATTTTCCTCCTTCTTTTTCTTCACGACAATCTTATTGAATTCAGACGGTTGGTGCTCATAGTTATCTGGCAAGGAATCGTCTTCTGCGACGTAGTAACGTTCATTCGTCATGAACCCGACCGTGACCATGAAAAAGTTTTCAACTGTATCCTCCGCTTCTCCAGCAGCTATCCGCTCTAAGTAACGATCTTCCATTTCGGATAGCTCCTCAAGTAAGGCCTTATATTTAGTGAGCCAAGCAAATATTTCTTTTTGAGGTGCTCTCAATTCGGAGCTAACTGCAATTGCAGGAGGACGATCCTCTTGATCCGAAAAGAGCATGAATGACTCGTCTGGTGCGTTATACAGGCGATTTATACCGGAGCGCAGGTGATTTATCATCGTTTCCTGCAAAAGGATACTGTCTTCGCGCAGGGAGGGTAGCAAATCATCACTAACCTTGAAGTCGTAAGCAACTGCCCGATAAAACTTTTGCACGATCCCGTTCTTTTCTTCCGTACGCACGACCGCAACGAAGCCATGGCTTTCCAATTCCTTCAGGTGATAATGCACTTTAGAGGGAGAAAGGGAGAGAAGGGTAGCAAGCTGCTTGCCTGTGTATTCCTCCTTGACCAGCATCGTGATGATCTGTAGGCGCAAGGAATCGCTGACAGCTTTTAATTGATCCAAAGTTTCCACAACTACGTATCGTTTCAAGTCGATCAACCTCGTTTCTCTGAACGTGAATGTTTTGTTTCTTTTAGACGTTCAATTTTATTTGAACGTATTGTAACAACAAAACGATCCGTTTCGCAAGATGGATTTGCGCATATTTTTCGACAAATGCTACAATATTGAAAACGGTGAGAGGGTGCATTCCTGTGGCGATCTTACAACATCCCGTCTTTCGCCGTTTGTATACGGCCCACGTTGTACACATCATCGGAAATGAATTTACATTTATTGCGGTCGTTGGACTTTTACATGATTTAAGTGGATCGGGTCTTTCCTTTGCGGCAGGGACTGTGTTTCGCATGCTCCCTTATGTATTTGCCAGCTTTTTCGCGGGGACGCTAGTGGAGAGTTGGGATAAACGGCGAGTCATGATTGTCGTCAATCTGCTTCGCGGCATTCTCGTCAGCTTGTTTTTCTTCATCACATCTGCGACCTACTTATGGGTGGCTTTTTTGTTATTGATCCTGGTCAATATTTGCAGTGCTTTTTTCCAACCAGCCATGCAAGTAGCGATCGTACAATCCGTGGAGGAAAAGGACAGGTTAGCTGCCAATTCTCTTTTGCAGGGGACGACCTCGTTTCTCATTATTGTTTGTCAGGGTATAGCAGCAGTTCTGGTTTACTTGTTCTCCTACCGTTACAACTTTTTGCTCGATGCCGCCTGTTATTTGTTGTCGCTGTTCATCTTGTTGCCGCTCCCGCATATCGCCAATTCTGTTGATTCGAAAGCGGCTGCACCTTTTATGGAAAGGCTAAAAGAGGGCTTCCGTTATATTGGCAAGCATCGGGAAATTGGCAGTGTAATCGGCTATCAGATGGCGGAACGGGTATGTGGCGCCTATTACATCATGTTGATGTACTATGTTCTTACGGAGCGGGGAGAGGGCTTGTATGTATTCGGACTCCTCGATATTCCGTTGGGACTCGGAGGTGTGATCGCTGGGATTGCCGTGAATAAGCTGTCTGACAGCCTGAGCGAGAAAGCAACCTGGCGTGTCCAAGGTTGGGCACTCGTAGCGATGGGATGCTCGATTATCGCCGTGTTTCATGCAAAACTACTACTTGGACTGGCAATCGCCATCCTCTTTGCATCAACGGCTCAGTTTAGTTCATCGATATTGTCTGTGACGAAGCTGCAACGTGTGTCTGATCCAGCTTATCTGGCTCGCGTTTTTTCCATACGGGAAATGGCGACTATGGGAAGCTTTTCTGCGAGCTGCTTGATTCTCGGATTCAGTGCGGAGCAGTTCGGTAGTGCCGCTGTCTCCGTGTGGCTTGGCTTGTTTGGGGTTGCAGCAGGAATTCTGTGGCTTTGGAGCCGTCGTAAGCTACAAAAAGATAGCAGTCGTACAGTAATGATGTAGGAGAGATTCCTCTGCTTATTTGGAGCAGAGGTTCTTTATGATACAAAACGAAACTTTTAGATTTAATAAATATAATTGTTGAAAAAGTATTAATCTGACTATACAATGAATGGAAATATAGAGAAAAAGGAAGATGCAGCATGAAAGAATTATGGCAACAGCGTTCATTTCGCTGGTATTGGCTGGGGATGTTCTTGTCTAGTCTAGGGGATCAGTTTGGCTGGATGGGCTTGACGTGGTTTGTCATGAAGAAAACAGGCTCACCTGCGGCGATGGGTGGGGTCGTTCTTGCGTATATGCTTCCTGCTGTTTTTGCTGGTTTAGTAGCGGGAGTTTTGCTGGATCGATTTGATCGACGCAAGCTCATCATGATGGACAATATCGCGCGAGGACTTATTTTTATAGCGTTGGTCGCATTATTGCAGGTCGATCAAGTTCCACTATTTGTGATATACGTGCTGATTGTGATTGCAGGAATCCTTTCTCCGTTGAGCACAGCTGGGGCGCAGACATTGTTGCCGAGAATCGTCTCGGACAAAAATCAATTGGTCAAAGCAAATGGCGTGATGGAAACGCAATGGCAAATTGTGTATATGTTTGGACCGGCACTCGCGGGAGTTTTAATCGGGTTGATTGGGGAAGCTTATGTTCTATTGATTGATGCGGCTAGCTTTTTTGTATGTGCCTTCTGCTTCTCAAGGCTGCCTCGTGAGCTTACGAAAAGTGCGAATCCTACAACGATTGTAAAAGGTCAAATGGGAGTGTTCTTTCGTTCTCTCTGGAGTGACATGCGAACAGGGTATCGCTACCTATTTGGACGCAAGCAATTGATCATTCTTGTTTTCTTTACGTTTTTGTTTAACATGTCGTATGGCCCCATTGAAATTGCATTACCCCTGTATGCGAATCAGGATTTGGCAGGGGGATCTGTTGCGTTAGGGATGCTTTGGTCTGCTTTGGCAATCGGGGCATTACTAGGCTCTCTCTTTTTCTCGACGGTTACGTGGAAACTTCCGTTGGGATCGACGCTAGCAGGGATTATCGTGGCGTGGGGATTGACGACATTGCCAATCGCTTTATTCTCGCGGTTGGAGATCGCAATGGCTTCGATGGTTGTGGCGGGTTTTTGCTTTGCTCCCTATAACATCATGTACAGAAGCTACCTGCAAAAACAGGTGCCCGATGCTCTCTTGGGGCGGGTGTTAACCAGCGTTCGAACGATTACGGGGACGGGAATGCCGGCGGGAGCGGCTGTCTCTGGCGTCCTCATACCCTTCCTAGGCGTTCAAGGGATCATTGGAGCCGGAGCAGCCGTATGTATCATTTTCGGTCTTCTTGCATTCGGGGCATTGAAAAACTTGGAGGATTCCTCATCACTTCCGATTGAGGAGAGGTGAGACGAGGTGTTTTAGCCACTGAGGTAATAAAAAGTAGATACGGGAGAGCGCATGTAGACGAAATGGCATGGCAACCTCCGGACGTTTTGCTTCCGCAGCTCGATAAATGGCTCTTGCCGTTTGTTCTGGTGTCAATAAATACCGACTTACTTTGCTGCGATAGCTACCTGTTTTGTCTGCCTTATCTAAAAAGGGGGTGTCAATCGGGCCTGGCATCGCACACGTCACAGCAATTCCAGTACCTTGCAGCTCATGACGCAATCCTTCACTAAAACGGATGACGGCTGCTTTGCTGGCAGCGTATACCGAAGCTTTGGCTGTAGCGACCTGTCCAGCAAGTGAAGCAACCGTGATAATATGCCCTTGCTTTTGCTGAAGCATCATCGGCAAAAAGGCACGGGTCGTGTAGAGAACACCGGAAATATTCGTTCGCAGTGTTTCTTCCAGCTCCTCCACGCGCATTTCGATGAGTGATTCAAAGACGGCCATCCCGGCATTGTTGTAAAGAAAATCGCATCGTTCGAAGCGGATGTGCACCCATGCAGCGAACTGCCGAATGTCTTCGTTGCTGCTGACGTCTAACGGGTAATGATGGAGTCGATCCGGATAATCTTTTTGTAACGAAACGAGTTCCTGGGTAATCGTTTTCCGGCTAGTGGCAATAACACAATCTCCTTTTTCCAAATGAAGTCGTGTCAAAGCTAGACCAAGGCCACCAGAAGCTCCGGTGATGACGACAATACGGGTAATCGACATGTCATCCACTTCTTTCTTGTGTAGAGTATTGGTTTCCACTGTGAATGGCAAAGTATAAGCCCCTGAGTTGTTGTGAAGGCTAGCCTCTAGGGGGTGAATGCACATGCCAGCAGTAAAATGTTCTGTAGCAAACTGTGAGTACTGGGCGAAGGGCAATCTTTGCAGCGCCGAAGAGATCATGGTAGAGATTGACGCACACGCCACCGTAAACCTGAAAGAAGAATTCGCAGGCGAGTACGGTCAAAACACGCAGCATCAGGATAAGGCTAAGACATCGTCTGAGACCTGTTGTCTGACGTTCAAGCCGAAGACATCCGAAAAGAAATAACGCTTCGGCGCAAAAAGGACGTATCCCTTTAAGGTGATACGTCTTTTTGCTATTCAACCTATACGCTTGTCTTAGCTGGAAAAAGCTCGTTGACTTTTTGGGCAACCTCTTCCCAAGAAGTGACTCGATGGACGAGCGGAGGTAAGGCAGCTTGGTTATACGGAGTGTCAAACAAGAACACGGGAATTTGCAGCGCCTCTGACAATTGCAAAGCGTTCTCCAGACGATCCTCCAAAAATAGGTCCACGCCCCACTTGCGGGCAGCTGACAGCTTGTCGTGGCTCCCAATCAAATCCACTTCATGATGAGGGATATTGTAGCGAGCAAACCATTGTAACGTCACATCGCGGTGACGATCCTCACGAGCACTTATATATACCAGCTTGTGGGAGGTAAACCAATCGCGCAAAATCTGATCGGCTATTCCGTGAACAGGCGCACCATCATATAGGCGCTCCCCATTTTGATCCAGCCACATTTCAAACTCTGCGTCCGTGATTTGATACACGTTGGCTAAATTGTATTCCACACAATCTTCATATCGTAAATCTCTTCCAAAGCTCTCATTCATCAACGGAACAATACTGCTGGGTGATGTGACTGTACCGTCAATATCAATGCCAATGGTTAGGATTTTGTCTGGTTTCATTCTCTCGCCTCCCGTTTAAATTGTACAACGTAGGCAGACAATAAGGCTACTTCCTTCACTTAATTAATCCTTTACCAAAAAAGGGGCTGAGCATGCTATGTTGGATCGACACGAACGTAATGATGCGAAGCGGAAGGAAGACACCGGTTTTTCCGAGACCGTTGATCAGCACGACAGGGAGTTTGCAGCGAATACCTGGACACAGGCCGTCTTTGACGAAGAGGAAGATCGGTCGAGGCGCAGGGTTCACTATGACCCCCACTCCTTGACAGAGCGCTATACAGGCGAGCTAGATGAGGAGCGAAAAGACTTTTCGGAGCGTTTGGATGGCGTTGTTTTGACAAAGGAGGACCGTTCACCGGTTGCCAAAGTCAGAGATGACGACATCGAGGCGGCGGCGGAAATCGCCGAGCCGTTTCCGACGAGTCGTGCTGCCAGTGAGATCGACACAGACGAGGAAAACCGGGGAAATCGGGCCAGCGGTATCGGGATGACTGGCTTGGGCTTATCGATCCTGTCCTTGTTTTTCATGCCGTACTTGGTGGCTCCAATTGGTATGGTGCTTGGCTATCTGGCGTATCGACGCAACTCGAAGACGCTGGGAGTCTGGGCGATGATCGTAGGTGCTGTTGCCATTTTGGGCGCATTAGTCATCTACCCGTATTATACGGCTCGCTAAAAGCATCAACCCCAAACCCTCTCCGGTTCGTTTAGCTGGAGAGGGTTTTTTATGTTATTTGTACAAAGAGGAAACAAAAGGCGTAATGGCTGCGATCACGGCGTCACAAAACACATCGGAACGACGTACGCGATTATCTGTTAAAAGGGAATAGGCGCCGCCGCGATGATTACTGCCGACGGTTTTCCCCCATTCATCTATGATGGTACTGAGCTCAATTTGTTCCTGCTGGATTCGGTGAACAGCTTGATTCGGGATAGGAAAAGCCAAACCCTTTCCAATAAATAGCTCACTTCCATTCCAGGCTGCACAGATGGAAATCAAATACCACTGTTTTGTAAACCGCTCATCGTACATAAGTCCGCCTTCCAAGCCTAGCCCGATGTCTGCTTCCGGGGCTTGACTACGTGCAGCTTTTGCCCGATTGATCGCTCCTGTTATCGTTTCTTCTTCACTCATCGGTTGAGCCGCTACGCCAGAGGGGACGGATATGCAGAAAGGTTCCGTTCCCGTTGCTTTTTGTACAGCGAGGCGTTTTGCTTCATTTTTCGTTCCGAGTGCATAGCGGAAAATATGATAATCCAATGCTTGTTCCACCTCTTCCCATCATCGATGCTAGTGGTAGTATACCACCTTTTGATTCGACCGCGATTCTCTGGGGTGTGATAAGATAATAGGCATAGAAAAGAGTCAGACCTAGCATACGAAAGAGAAAGAGGAGTGGACGATGAAATTTACAAAGCTGCATGGCTTGGGGAATGATTACGTTTACGTCAACTGTTTTGAGGAAGATTTATCACGTGTAGATTTACCCGAATTGGCACGAAGAGTGAGTGATCGGAATTTTGGGATCGGCGGTGATGGACTGATCCTCATTATGCCATCTGAGCGAGCAGATTTTCGCATGCGGGTCTTTAACAATGATGGCAGCGAAGCAAAAAATTGCGGAAACGGCTTGCGCTGTGTGAGTAAGTACGTATACGATCACGGTTTGACGGAGCAAACAACGTTTACCGTGGAGACATTGGGAGGGACCGTCACTCCTGTCGTATCGCTAGGAGCAGATGGTAGAGTCGATCAAGTAACAATCGATATGGGAGAGCCTCGTTTTGAGCGAGCAGCAATTCCGATGACAGGCATTCCAGAAGAGCAGGTGCGAGAAGAGGGGATCGAAGTCGGTGGAACGGCGTTTACGATGACGGCTGTTTCGATGGGGAATCCTCATGCCATCCTTTTCGTGGATGAAGTGAAGGAAGAAGATGTTCGTCACTACGGGCCAATGATCGAGTATCACGAGTGGTTTCCTGAGCGAACCAACGTTGAATTTATCCAAATATTGAATCACGAGGAAATTCTTTTCCGGGTATGGGAGAGAGGATCAGGTGTAACGCTTGCCTGTGGGACGGGAGCTTGCGCTGCTGCAGTAGCTGCCCACTTGAGTGGAAAGACAGGAAGAAAAGTCACGGTCCACCTAGCAGGAGGCGATCTCTTTATTGAATGGAAGGAAGCGGATAATCGCGTCTATATGACGGGTCCGGCTACTGAAGTTTTTTCTGGCGAGTATGTAGGGGAGATTCCCTTTAAATAGAAGCAAGCCAAACCGTTCCGTCGAACTGACAGGAGCGGTTTTTTTACAAAAAATAGCGTGGTCACGGCGAAGCCTTCATGCCGTCACCACGCTATCGAATTCGAATAAGCGTCACGCGTTGTACACCTCATTTAGGTATGCGACATCCGTGCGGTCGTACTGAGGGATATTTTTGTTCATCTTCGCCAGTTCCGCTTGCAGTCTTTTCAGTTCGGCTTCCATCTTCTTGATTTCTTCTTGCATAGCTTGTGCTGTCATGGTGGTTCTCTCCTTGTTGGTGTTTTTTATCTAAATTTATTGACTATTCTAACGAAAGGCCAAACCAATGTAAATAGCCTATATCTGGATGTAAGCGCTTTATCCGTGAATAGTCTGTGAACGGTTGTTCAGATTGTCTGATTTGGCCTTTTGAGAGCAATGCACTCGGGGAAAAATAAGGTCGAGAAGTGTAATACTTTGTATGTTCTTTACGAAAAGTCATGTTATGATGAAGCGTAGTATTCGGGCATCTTGCCCTTAGGAAGGTGTGTACTGGTGATTTATTTGGACAACAGTGCGACTACCCGGCCTCATCCTCAAGTGATTGAAACCGTTAGACGCGCGATGGAAAGCTACTATGGAAACCCGTCTTCCTTGCATCAAAAAGGAGTAGAGGCGGAAAATGTACTGAAGCAGGCGCGAAAGGTTGCCGCTCAGTACTTGGGCTGTAAAGAAAGTGAAGTTATTTTTACTTCAGGTGGTACGGAGAGCAATAATACGGCGATTAAGGGCGTAGCCTTTCAATATCAAAACAGAGGGAAACATATTATTACGACGCAGGTAGAGCATCCGGCTGTTTACGATGTTTGCAAACAGTTGGAAGGTCTGGGATTTGCTGTGACATATCTGCCGGTAGATCGTGAAGGCCGCGTATCGGTAGAAGCTGTTCAGAAAGCAATGCGTCCGGATACGATTCTTGTTTCGGTAATGCATGTGAACAACGAGCTGGGAACTATTCAACCGATCCTAGAAATCGGACAATGGTTGAAGCAATTCCCGAAAGTCCTGTTTCACGTCGATGCTGTCCAGGGAATTGGGAAAGTTCCTTTGCGCATCAAGGATTCAGGGATCGATCTGCTGAGCGTCTCTGCGCACAAGTTTTACGGGCCCAGAGGAGTTGGCATCTTGTATAAACGGGAAGGCTTGATCATTCACCCGTTGATGATGGGTGGCGGTCAAGAAGGGGGAGTTCGCTCAGGAACGGAAAACCTCCCAGCCATCGCTGGTATGGCAAAAGCAATCCGGATTCTAGAAGAACTGGGCAGCGTCGAGATGATCAGGCTGCAAAAATTGAATCAACAGCTTCGTGAGGGGATTGCAACGATGGAAGGTTGTGTTGTGAATACCCCGGAATCGAATACGGCTCCTCATATTATGAACTTGTCAGTACCAGGAGTAAAAGCAGAAGTCCTGTTGCATGCTTTGGAGGAAAAAGGTTTTCTGATATCCACCAAGTCGGCCTGTTCATCCAAAGTCAATGAGCCGAGCAGAGTTCTGACTGCGATTGGCATCGAGCGGGATTGCGCGTTGTCATCTCTGCGGATCAGTCTGGGCCGGGAAAATACACCGGACGACATTCAGCAGTTTTTGAAGGCGTTAGAGGAATGCGTTAGTGTGCTTCGGACCTATATCAAACAACAACCTGCCCCCGCTCATAGAAAATAGTGTGGACAACTAAAAGGAGATAATCATGAACTACGATGTTATTTTAATTCGTTATGGTGAGTTGGCGCTTAAAGGAAAAAACCGCGATCAATTCGAAGAGGCCCTTGTAAAAAGCGTGAGAAACGTACTGCGTTCGTTTTTTAAAGTAAAAGTTCGACGCAATTACGGCCGGATGTACGTGGAGCTGCACGGCGAGGACGCTTACGCGGTTATGGAGCGTTTGAAGCGCGTTTTTGGGATTTCTTCCTTTAGTCCGACGATCCAGGTAGATCCTGATATTGAAACGATCAAGGAAAAAGCGCTGGAGTTGGTTCGTCAATTGAATCCACAGCCACGTACGTTCCGTGTGGTTTCCCGTCGTGCTGATAAACGCTATCCGATTCAATCGATGGAAGTAAATCGAATGGTGGCAACGCACATCCTACGTGCTCTGCCAGCTATCAGCGTAGACTTGCACGAGCCAGATACCATCGTGAATGTAGAAATTCGCACAGAGGGTACTTACATTAGCTGTGAAACCATCAAGGGACTAGGTGGCTTGCCAGTTGGGGTGAGTGGAAAAGTACTGCTGCTTCTTTCTGGTGGTATCGACAGTCCTGTAGCGGGTTGGATGATGCTGAAGCGTGGTGTGACGCTGGAAGCGATCCACTTCCACAGCTATCCGTTTACAAGCGAGCGCGCTTTGCAAAAAGTACGTGACTTGGCTCATAAGCTGACGAAATGGGGAGGAACTGTCCGTCTCCACGTTGTACCGTTTACCGAGATTCAGACCGCCATTCGTGAAAAATGTCCAGAAGACTATTTGATTACCATCATGCGTCGCTTCATGATGCGCATTTCGGAGCGTGTTGCGGAAAATACGAATGCCAAGGCACTCGCAACAGGAGAAAGCCTCGGTCAAGTTGCATCGCAAACCTTGGAAAGCATGGACACGATCAACAAGGTGATTTCAATTCCGATTCTGCGACCACTCGTCGCCATGGACAAGGTAGATATCGTGGACATTTCTCGTCAAATCGATACGTACGAGCTTTCTATTTTGCCGTATGAAGACTGCTGCACG